>JBGVMW010000127.1:0-102104 GCA_045125095.1 Lachnospiraceae bacterium | reverse complement strand
TTATGTCAAAGATGACAAGCAAAAGCTCAAGGTTTTTGACAGAAACGGTGTGTATCTGCCTACGAAAAAGATTGGCAAGAACAACCCAAAAGCGGAGCAGATAAAAACTGATAACCAGTACCGTGTCATGTGGAATCAGACAGTGGATAGAGCATTGATTAGCGGTGTTCCGGAGGGACAGATTTTGGAAGTGAAGCAGAGCGAAATCGGACAGAAAGTAAAGGCTTCCATTCAGAAGTCGGGAAGAAATCCGGCACTGCTAAAAAGCCTGATTATGACCGCCATTTATGCTTTGGAGCTTCTCATTGGTAAGGTGTTCAAAATGGCTTCACAAAAGGCAGATAAGGGCATAGAAACAGTTGCAAAGGCAGAGCCGGAGCAGACACCTGTTAAGGCGGTAAAATTGTTTGTAAAAGCTGAGAGTGAGCCTGTGCCGGAAATGCCTAAGAAGTCAGCACTTGCTTCCAAGTATCCAAGACTTACGGACATTTATCATAAGCTGGAGAAGCAGAATACAGCCATTTATGAAAGGGAGAGGCAGCTTGCGAATGTGGAGAAGGAGCTTGCCGGAGCAAAGGGCATCTTCAAGGCAAAACAGCGTAAGGAGTTGCAGGAGCAGGCAGAACAGCTAAAGACACAAATAACCAATATGAAACAGTACCTATCAAGTATCGTGCGAGGTTATGGCTATAAGAATGTGAAAGAGTTCTTGGCTGAATATGGAGTTTCTAAGGTGGAGTATACCGATTATCAGGCTGCAGTTGCAAAGTGGGAACAACAGACCGGAAATAAGGTAGAACCGGATAGCTTAAAAGCAAAGTTACAACGAAAGACGCAGGAAGTAAAGGAACGAGAAAATAATAGACAGAGCCATCAGCATAAGATGGATAGATGTGTAAGATAACGTTAAAAGTGGAGTGCGAAATCACTCCGCTTTTATATTGTATGAAATAATAGAATGAGGGGGAGGCGTGTTATGTTATAATGAAACAGAATGTGTTTGCCGCGAGGTATTTATTGAAAAAGAAGATAAATTATTTTTATGGAAAATGTAATATGTTTGTTTGAAACGGTAGAGTATAAATGAAAGGAGGTTTTGGAATGGAAGATCAATTGATCATAAAACTATTTTTTGAGCGCTCAGAAGATGCAATTCGTGAACTAAATTTGAAGTATGGGAAGATATGCAAACGGTTAGCAAATAAATTTTTACATAATGAGCAGGATGCTGAAGAATGCATTAATGATGCTTACTTGGCGGTATGGAATACAATCCCACCGCAGAATCCAAATCCTTTTTCTGCTTATGTTTTTCGTATTGTCAAAAATACTGCTTTAAAAAAATATCGTGCAAACACTGCGCAGAAACGAAACAATTACTATGATGTGATTTTAGAAGAAGTGGATGAGTTTCTTGCTGTAAGTGAAACAGTAGAAAGTGAAATTCTTGCAAAGGAGATTGGCAATCGGATAAATGTCTTTTTAGGTAGGATAAAGGATAGGGACAGGATAATGTTCGTACAGCGATATTGGTTTTGCTATTCCGTTGAGGAGATAGCTAAGACGCTGGGAGTGAGTAAAAATTATGTGACAGTACATTTGCATAGAACAAGAGAAAAACTAAGAGATGATTTGAAATCGGAGGGATTCTATGAATGAATTGATAAAAGAGAAGATACTAGATGGAATAGAGGATAAATATTTGAGTGAGGCAATGGATTACGCAAAAATCCATAAAGTGAAGAAACAAAGGTTGATTCATGTGTTAGGGAGAATGGCGGCATGTTTTGCAATTATCATAGGACTATCAGTTTCTTCGTTATCTATTGCGGTTGCTGCAGGAAATATGGCAGCATACGATGTTTTATATGCAATATATCCTGATATAGCCATAAAATTAATGCCTGTAAATGCCAGCTGTGAGGATGGTGGTATACGTATGGAGGTGGAAGGTGTGTCTATTCAAGATAGTTGTGCATACGTCTATATATCTATGCATGATTTAGAAGGAAAATATATAGACGAAAGTATTGATTTGTTTGATAGTTACAGCATTCATACCAATGCCGACCAAATTGGCGGATGCACATTGGTTGATTTTGATTGGGGAACCCGAAAGGCAACATTTTTAATCACTATCCAAAATATGGATGGAACACCAATTGAAGGAAGTGCGATGACATTTAGCGTTTCACAGTTTTTAACCGGAAAAAGTGAAATACAAGAGGAATTAACACAAATTAGTTTGGATGCAATTTCTGAGGTCACGGAAACACAAAGGGAAGAAAGTTTAAATATCAGAGGTGGCTCTTATACAGATGGATATGCAGTAGAAGGAATGAAGCAGGAGTATCTTTGCGTGGATGAGAGTAAGTTGTTTGTTCCTACGCCGGGAGTGACGGTTACGAATTATGGCTTTATCAACAATAAGTTGCATGTGCAAGTATATTATGAAGATATTTTACAATTTGACAATCATGGATATATATATTTAGTTGGTAGAGACGGAAAAGAGGTTCTGCCTGAAAGCAGTACTGCATATTGGGATGAGGAAAGAAAGGGAAGCTATGAGGAGTATATATTTGATATCAGTGCTGATGAAATAAATGAATATGCGATTTATGGGAATTTCTTTACTTGTCAAAATCTTGTAAAGGGAGATTGGAAAGTTAGCTTTACAATAGAAAATCAGAACTAAAAAGAAGATGATTATTTGCAGGAGCAGAATTGAGCTGGTGCCAAAACGGTGCCAAGCAATGATGCAAATAAAAATAGACCATATAAAACCAATGAAAATATGCAGATTTTAGCCACAAAAAGCATAGAAAATATATCGAAAAACGCTATTCATATAGCGTGAAGGTGGACGTACTGTAGGATCAGGTAGAGTTGCTACTATCGTTGAATAATTTCAAGCGATAGTGTCTACAAAAAGCTAGATTTTATGGGCTTTCCGAGTAATCGGGAAGCCCTTTTTGCGTCTTGGAAAAGGTGGAAAGAATAGCGAGAAATAGAGTTAGCGGTGCCAAGAAAGAATTATTAATATAGAATTTGTGTAAAGTAAAAAACACCCATACACATATGTGCATGAGTGTTTTTCAGCCATAATCAATATGGCTCTCTCTGTATTAGTATATTATCACATTTATGAATTTATGACAAGAGTTTAAGCCAATTTTGATTCAGTCAAGTAAAAGTTGGCACTATACCTATTTTCTCTTTTACAATGCATTTTTTCGTTTTTATCGATACACTAATTGTGTAAATTCTTTGTTATCAAATATCTTCAAAAATGCTTTTCTGCTAAATGTCATTTCTGCTTCCCGATATAGGATATGTCCCGTCATGATATTTCCGGTTTTATTTCCTTTTCCATCCACTTTGGGGGCTTTGGCTGCACTCAGGATATTCAGAATTACTGGTTCTTTATCACTTTCAATGACTACATCCTTGTAATGGAAAATATCATCCCAGATGCTTTTGTTTGCAAAGCGTACCAGTATTTTTGCTATGTGATTTCCACCGGATATGCTCCAGCTGCTTTTGTTGTTTTTCATTCTTAATGTAATGTTGCTGCAATTCTGGTTCTCTTGGGTACCTAAATTTTTATATATCAGTCCTGCCGGTGCATCGGGTATCACAATCCCTTCCCTGTTTAGATAAGACACTAGATATTCCTTATTTCCTGCCAAATATTCATACAGTTCAAGGGCTTTCTTTTCGCTCCGGTCAGTTTCATTATCTGACGCTATACTGTCCGCATAAATCTGTATGGCTTCCAGTAATTCTTCCGTTTTGCATGCCTCATACAGGTTAATCAGTCTCCCCTGCATTTCCTTCTCCCGTATGCATCTGCGTATTTTCTGATAAACGTGAAAACTATCCAGCTGGAACACTGTGTCCGGATCCTCACAATTCTTTACCCATGATGCCCCATCGCCATTAAGCACACGCAGTTTTACTTCTTCGGTATTATATTTTTTCTTTATGACTGCTTCCCTGAGTTTCTGAAATTTCTTTCCGTCTTCGAATCCGGCACTCATTACCTTTCCTACAAGTTCTCCCTGCGCATTCCAGCCTTCATAGCAGGTACTGACCTTGATTTCTTTTCCACTCATATGTTTTGGGCGGTCTTTTCCCTGTAAATGCAGAAATATACCGTCTGCTTCCTCAAAAAGTACGGGAACTTCTTTACCACCTTCGATGGCATCCTTTTCATAATCACGGATTAATGCTGCCTCTTCTTCCTCCAACTTCTCACCGAATTTCTGCACTACATTCCATGCACTCTGGAAGGTTATCCCTGCCTCGGTATTCCGATTGATTTCTTCCGCAGCATCACGAAAACTCATTTTACTTGTGGCACTGACAATAGACTCCACCAGGTTCAGGGACATCTTTCCTACGGTATCCATCCTCAGAGCTTCATCCAGAAGAAAAACAAACTCCTGCTTACCGCTTTCATTATTTGTTGCATATACTACACGCTCATAGGGTACATCTCCATAAACACAACGGATGTGGTCATTCTTATAGCCTTTGTGACGGTATTTGGAAGTATCACGTTCCTGCATCAATTTCTGGTCATAAGCTCTCAGAAACTTCTGTGTAAGGTCTACAGCAATCTGACATACATATTTAAAAATTTCTTTCTCAATATCCTTGAATGTTAAGCAATCTTTGTCTACAATAGTATTCATACAGTAATTCTCCTTTATGTGTTTTTCTGGACAATTAACATCATAAAAGAAAAACTGTATGTTGGGAAGAGGGATTATCCTTCTTCCCTGTTTTATTTGCCAACTAATATTTTACTGTAACGCCAATTTTTTGAAAAAAATAAGTTATAAAGTATCGAATTTGTTGTACTCAATTTTTGATTTTGGTAAAGCAATTAATGTATCCAGAACGTTCAACTTTTTTATTCCCATCTGACCCCTGACATTGTCAAACGCATTGGGCTGCAAAGTGCTTTGTAGTTCTATTAACATATTTTTTAGTTCCATAATCATTGGTGCAAATTCTTCTTTGGGAAGAAAATATTTAAAGTATACAAGAATATCAAAAATATTTTTTTCGGTACATCTAGTGTATGATGCTGGAAGTTGTGCATAATAAGGGTCTAAAATTCGACCACTTGCAGAATTGTTACGTGCTTGCGTCTGGTGGATGCAATAAACACGTTCATTATGTGCACAAGAGTCGTACTCTGCGCAACCAGTGTAAACTGCCTATTAATAGTTTGACATTGGGCAAATTATTGCTATCATACATAGAATATAGTTTGCAAATAGCGTGGGTCACATTTGTCTTGCTGTTATGAAGAACATCAATAAAAGTGGAGAAATTCACAACTTTTATCATAATCCAGGTCGGAATTTGTTCATGATTTTTCATGTAAAACTGTACATATTCTGATTTGCTTTTGCTTAACTCAGAATAAGTAGACGATATGGTATTCATTTTTGCCTGCAAAGTAACATTAGAGGAATAGGCATTTGTTTCATACCATGGAAATTTTCCGTTGTTGTTACATTGGTCAAATTTGTAACCAGTTAAAGTTCTAACTTCCTCCTCAACTTGAGTGATGTACTTAAGCAAAAAAATTCTCAGCGCTTCATCGAATTTCTTTAAACTATTGATTTGACTTAAGGTTGTATTAGGAAAATAGGTATGGTTTCCATTAGCATCAGTACCGCAACTGAAAGGTATTTTATAACCGTTAATCATATTAAAATATCCGGAGCGTATCTATGATATTTTGTGTGGAGTTCGGTGGAGGAAATTGTGTTAAAAGAGCTGATATATGTGTAATGTTAGTGCGGAACCGTAATGCTCCGTATTCTTAAGATTTAGATGCAAAATAACTTCTGTTATGATATAATCAGTTTGGACTAAGAGAAAACTTCGAATTTGAATTATAGAGGGAGTAGGAAAAGAGGGTGAGATATGCGGGTGTTAATTGTGCCTATGACGGCAATGGCTGAAACAGCCGGATCGTATTCGCGAACAGTATTACTAGCTAAAGGATTGGAAAAAAGCGGAATTGAGGTTGCTACTTGTGCGGCTGAGGATTTTAATTTCAGACCTATAAAAGGATTAAGGAATTATTATTTAACAATTCCGAATCCTTTAGGTTTGCCCCAAAAGATTGCTGTTCATACATTTCCTGTTGCGCAAAAGCTTGGAATTACAACTAGGAAATCAGTGAATAGTTTTGATGATGTCTTGTATTTAACCGGCAATACTCAGTATTCTTATATCAAAAGAAGTGTTGGGGATATTAGAAATGCAATTAGGGATTTTAAACCTGATGTGATTTATTCGGAGTTTAATATTTCTGCAATTGTAGCTGGAAAAATAGAGCATAAACGAATCTACATATCGACCAGTATACCCACACAATTTGACTATGCGCATAATTCTAAATATACAAAAGGACTGAATCGTTTTTTGAAGGAAAATAGACTGATGCCCGTCAGATCTTGTGTAGAATTATTTTCATGGGCAGACTGGAAGTTCGTACCAAGCTGTTATGAATTGGAACCATTTACTGATAAAAACGCAACTTTCTGTGGTACCTTTAAACAAACAAATGTGCGAGATGCACAGAATAGACATAATGTTCTGGTCTATATGGGAAATGGAACGGTATCAAAGAAGGTAACTGTCAGAGAAGTGAGGGCAGCGTTTCAAAATAGCAGATACCCTGTGTATATTGCAGGTCAGGGCTTAAAAGAACAGACGAGTGGTAATATCCATATGGCACCATATTTTGATTTTCAAAAATTGTTGCCAAATTCATTGGTTTTTATCAATCACGGAGGACAAAATAGTGTGATTGATGGATTAATATATGGCGTCCCACAAATTATATGTGCGGGAAAGATCTTCGAGCGAAAGTATAATGCAAAAAGTGTAGTGAAAGTGGGGGCTGGGATTGAAATTGGTGTTTCCGAATTTAAAGCAGAACAAATAAAAGCGGCCTTTGAGAAAATAATTTCTTCGCGGGAATATCAGAAGAATGCATATGAGACAGGCAAAAAAATATTATCATTAGGCGGTATTCAAAGCATAATTAGATGCTTATAAATCCCAGTTTGATTAAGAGAAGTTTCTCGGTGCCAAGAAATCATACAAATAAAAATATCACATATAAAACCAACGAAAATATGCAGATTTCAGCCATAAAAAGTATAGAAAATACATCGAAAAATGCTATTCATATAGCGTGAAGATGGACGTACAGTAGGTTCAGGGAGGGTTGCTACTATCGTTGAATAATTTCAAGCGATAGTCTTTACAAAAACTAGATTTTATGAGCTTTCCGAGTAATCGGGAAGCCCTTTTTTTATATATTAGGAAATCAAAACGAGGAGTACATAAATGATTTTACAAATTAAGCAAACTTGCTCTAAAGGTGAGAACAGATTCGATATTATCAGTAATGGAGAAATCATATATAAAGCAGATTCCTCCTGGCTCCCAATGGTAACAGATAGGTTCAGAAAGATGCATATTACAGATTGTTCCGGTGGATTGTTGTACCAGACACAATATTCCTTACTGGAAAATATGGGAGAGAGCATGATTCCTTTTAAATATCTGTTTACCGGTTCCCAGAAATTTTTGAAATTTGATGTTGTAAATCATGAAAACAGCCATGTAGGCTCTTTTTACACAGAGACCAGTGGAATTGTAGATAGTAAGGTTTGTGTAGAGTATGGTGGAAGAATATTAGTTGGTTACAGAAGACAAATAGGGATAAAAGAATATATTTCCTTTTATGAAGAAGAAACACAAGTGGGGCAGATTAGTAAGAGTAATAAAGTAGTTGACAATCTGGATTCTTATCTGTTGCATTTTCTGGATGGCTATGATGAGTGGTTACCAATGTTAGCATTTTTTACAATATATTATGATTTTTTATATTACAATCATTCTGGAGAAAGCAATAAGACATATAGTGTAAAATACACATATACCATTGGCAAAAAAAAAGATAAATATAACGAAGATTTTATTTTAAAGAATTTTGGAGCAGAAGAAGTAACTAGGATGGAAGAGCTTATGAAAGTAAAGCCTATGGTGGGCGGTATGAGTTTGAAAACCTTCTGGATAATATTTGCAGCAGGATGGGGCGCTGCACTTCTTATTGCGGCAATCATTCTTCTTATTGTTTTTGGAAGTATGTAAATACCAGAAAGAAATATGTATGGTTTAGAAATTATATATTATTTGTACAATTGATAAGAATCATTTTCATGATATACTGTTGGAAGGAAAGCAAATGCGTCACAATACAGAAAGGAGATGATTTGCCATGAACCTGTCATTTGATGTAAGATATGTGGAATATGCCAACCGTTCAGGCAACCTAAAGGTAGAAGCCAGTGGAGTGGTAAAGAGCAAAAAACATTTTCCATATTACATATCAGAAAATGGAACGGTAGAGATTTTTAAACCATTATCAAAAACAAAACCTCTTACTACACCGTTGTTTGCGTATGCAGAAGTTTTCTGGTCAAATATTATAGATAAGTATTTTATGGATGCACCACGTTACCAGCTTGCCATCTGTGCAGGATATTCTGAGGCAGAGCCGAAATATTATGATTATGGAACGTTGGTTCCATCCGTTTGTGGCAAAGGGGAACATCTTGTCAATTTACTTGAGTACTATCGCAAGCATCCGGATCCTTGTGTAGACATTGCTCATTATGTCAATTATTGTATGCTTTTTTATGATTATACCAATATTTTTGAATCTTTATTTATTCAGGAAAATAAGGAAATTGGAGAAGAGCTTGCTATGCAGGTATTGCTGTCCATATTGAAGGGAGATCAGAATTATCATTATGAAAATGTAGCATTTATCTGTGATGAGAATAATGAGGTACTGCGTTTGGCACCAGTAATTGATCATGAATTTTCTACCATGTTTTTATTTCCAGAGGACATAGAACGTAATGCTTGCCATTTTTGGGATTTTCTGGGTTCCATAGCTGGAATAGAGGACGCAAAGGATAGAAAGGGAAAAGATGAGGAGGAGCGGCAATTGTTAATACGAAGCACCACGAATCTGAATCGTAATATGCGTTACATAGCCATTCATTATCCGAAGGTGGTTACTTCATTTTTAGAGAAATTAGAAGCATTTGAGAAAGATATAGATGCGATTCGCATATATGATAGAGGATATTTGTTTCCTTGTAATTCTAACTCTTTTCGGATTGGGCAGGCAAGATATAAAAATAACAATGAGAAGCAAGCACTTGAGATAGAGAAAAACATGGAATATTATGATATTGAAGTATCTGTTTTTGAAAAAGTTTTGAAGACAGAGATTGTAAAAGTGATAAAAAGTTTGTCTGATATTTTGAGTCAGATGAAATAATATGCAAGCTTCTATTTTGGTAATGAGTTAGTTGTGTTAAATTATAAGTGAGAGCCAACGTATAAAATGAATAGAATTTGTAAGAGTAGCTAGAAATGGCTACTCTTTTTAACTGTGTAAATATCGAAAATTGTCGAATGAATAGATGGAAAATAGGGTGTAAAATATTAAAATAACAGTCTTTGACTTCTTTTGTCGAACGCATTGACACAGTTCTAAATGTATTGTATTATCTGACTGTAAACAAGAGAGAGACAAATACATATAAGATTAGAATGCATGATGTGGGAGGATGAAGCATTGGCTATAGAAATAAATAATGTATCTAAGCAATATAAAGGTGGAAAAGTAGCTGTTGATGATATCAGCTTTTCGGTAAGGGATGGTGAGATTTTTGGATTTCTTGGTCCTAATGGCGCAGGCAAATCAACCACCTTGAAGATGTTAACTACAATTTTGAAACCAACATCGGGAACGGTGCGGATCAAAAATATTGATGTGTTAAAAGAGCCGTTAAAAGCTAGAATGCAGTTTGGCTATGTACCTCAAGAGGCATCTGTGGATGACAAGCTGACAGGGAGAGAAAACCTGTATTTTCAAGCAAAGCTGTATCATCTTAATGATGGGGTTCGGGAAAAGGTTGAGCATATATTAAAATTAGTAAAGCTAACCGACGAAGCAGATAAGGCAGTATCCTCATATTCCGGTGGAATGAAAAAGCGTTTGGAGATTGGCTGTGCATTAATGAATACACCGAAGGTACTTTTTTTGGACGAGCCAACCTTAGGTTTAGATATTCAGTCAAGAAAAGAGATATGGCAGTACATAAAAATGCTCAATAAGGACTATGGAACCACCGTATTTTTAACCACTCATTATTTAGAAGAAGCAGATGAAATTTGTGACACAATATCCATCATTGATGGAGGAAAAATCAGTGTGATTGATTCGCCAAAGAATTTAAAGGCTTCTATAGGTAATGAAATAGTGGAAATCACGTTGAAAGAACATGAGGATGAACATTATGGGCAAATGAAACACTTATTAGAAGCAATGGAATTTGTTCATACCGTTAAGAATGTGAAAAATGTGTTTACGGTTGTGCTGGATGATGCAGACAGCAGAATTATGGAAATTTATGAAAAACTAAATGCTTCTGGATTAAAGGTATCGAATATTTCCTTGAAAAAGGTAACACTAGATGATGTGTATTTGCATTACACAGGAAAGAACTTTAAAGAAGCGGATAGTAAACTGGATGAATTATTTAAGAATACCTGGATGGGAGCGTAATATGAAAAATTATTTATTGTATGATATAAGGACGATATGTGGGAGAGAATGCAAACATTTTGTTAAAAACAAATCTTCCTTGTTTATGGGAATCACCCAACCAATCCTTTGGTTTTTATTATTGGGTTTTGGTATGAACAGTTTTATAGGTGCTTCTGCCGAATCTAATGCCCTTATGGGAACTGCAAATTATATTACATATATAATGCCTGGAATCATAGTTATGACGACAATGAGTGGTGGCTTGTTTGGGGGGGCCGGAATTGTAAATGATGTAAGTTCTGGTTACATAAATAAAATGCTCAGTTCCCCAATATCCAGAGCAGCTATTATTTTAGGGAAAACAGCATTTGCAATTGTACAAACCTTTTTTCAAATTATAATAGTTGTACTTGTTTCCTTATGCTTTGGTGTTAGATTGCCTTTAAGCATAAATAGTATTTTGGCATTGTTGTTTGCTTTGGCATTTTGTGGGCAGATGTGTGCAATTGGCACAATGATAGCAGTAAAATTAAAATCTCATCAAGCAGTATATTCGTTTTTAGGTACACTGAATGTGCCATTGATCTTTACAAGTAGTGCATTTTTTCCAAGTGAGACAATGCCAATTGTTATGAAGGTGATATCCTATGTTAATCCATTGACCTATGCGGTTAATGCAATTCGAGATGTGATGTTTGGCACAAATAATAATTTGCCTTTTAATGTAGGGATGCTGATATTAGAAACAATAATTTTAGTTTCCTTATCTGTCATCGTATTTAAAAAGGAGTACGATAATAAGTAAAAATGCTTCTGACAATGTGAGAAGTACATGATGGTGGTATTAATTTATTACATATAAATAATACAAATATTACGAAAGGAGGAGAAAAAGATGAATTTTGAATTGAACTTATTAGATTCCGCAATCAATGATTTAGATGTTGCTGAATTCGAGGTTGTTAGCAATGATGTTTTATCAGAGGCAAACGAGAAAACAATTATCGGTGCTTCATGCACAACTTGTGCTTGCTCTTGCAGTAGCTGTTGTTCCGTATAAGCAACACTAGAGGGAAATCCAGGCAAAGGTTTTACTTTTGCTTGGATTTCTTGATATTATGGCTTGCAAAAATCTTGTGATACGTACAGATTAAAAATTTAATGGAGAGGAGTCTGTTAAAATATGTACAGTTTATTAAAGGAAAATACATTTTTCTTGGAAATGGAAAATAATTCATTGTTTATGAAAAACAACTTTGGAAATTTGAAAATTGGAACACCTAAAAGTTATGCTTTGTTTACGGCTTTTTTGCCATATTTGGATGGCAAGCATAATATAGAAGCTGTTCTCGATGGTATAAATAATGAGAAGCTTAAGAATTTTTATAGAAAATTCATGGAGGTATTAAAAGAGCAGAAGTTTGTTTTGTCTTCTGCAACAGAAATTGACCTTTCGGGCTATGGAGAGGATGCAAAAACAGCATTTTTTTATTGTAGTGATTTGAATGAATTGGAAATTGTGGACGATTCCACGGTAACAATCCATGTAGCATCAAAAAATGAAGAAATCAATCATATATTTTCTAGTGTGTTCTCTGATAAATACCAAGTAATAAGCAGTAAAACGGATGAAAATTCATATATTACCCTAAATATAGTGCGGAAGGACAATGTGGAACAGGTGGTATACATTTATAAAGAAAGAAATAGCGATCATATCACGATTTCTTCCCATGCACCAGAGCCAAAGAATGTGGATGAAGGAATATTTGGATTGCCACTACATATTATTGAAATACTGGCAAGTATACTAGATATCGAAGTAAATTTGAAAATTCACAAAGTACCAGTAGATGATTTTTTCAATCAAGACTATTTGTTTGATTTACGATTATTGAGTGGAAAGCATCTCGTTAGTGAAGGAGTGTGAGTGGATGTGCAGTAGTATTGACGTGGCTTCTCACAAAAAAAATACAGAGGAATCAGAAGAAAACGCAGGAGCAATTGTCATCGACTATTTCGATAAAATTTTAGTGAGTTATGTAGCTCAGGAGCATATGAAAGGCTGTAAGCATTGTCTGTTATCCCGCTTTTTAAACACACGCAAAGACAGAACACTGGTGAAAAACAGGAATCAGAATAAAAACTATAGAAGCAATCATATGTTTCAAAAACTTACCTCTCTTTTGGCAGCCGCATTAGAAAAAGATAATAGGTTGCTAGATGAATTTGGAAGAAGAAAATTTTATTTACTTGATAAGAATAGTCTTGCTTTATCGGAGGACTATTTCAATCCTGTTCCAGATTGTGAAATATGTGGTTCTCTGCCGGAAGATAGTGAAGAATTAATTTGTTCTTCCGGAGCAGAAATGATAGGAGCCATTCATTCAGATAAGAATATTCCATTTCGACAAGAGAATAAGAGAAGTTCATACAAAAGGTTAGAGACATTAATTTTGAATAAGAATGTAGGAATTGTTACTACTCTTATGGATAGTCTTGATGGTCCCTTCCCAATTTCGGTTGCCATGCTGCCAATTGAAAATGGAAAGGATGAGCCGGGTTCAGGGCGAACGACAAATATTGAGGATAGCCGTGCCATTGCATTGTTTGAAGCAATTGAAAGATACGCAGGCTTCAGACCTCGAGGCAAACGAACCATGTTATATGATTCCTATCATAATTTAAGAAAAAATGAGAATTATGAAGTGATTGATATAAAAAAACTAATGTTACATGAGGATTCCCTGTCCAATAACTCCGACTATAAGAATCCTTCCTTTCGATTCGATGGTGCGAAGAAATATCATTGGATTTACGGATATAATTTATCGAAAGAGAAAGCAGTTATTCTCCCAGAAACACTTGGATATTACGGGCTTCGGATTAAGGATGTGTCTTATGAGGAGGAGCACTTTGTCTATGAGATATCTAATGGATGTTCGTTAGGTTCCTCATTGTTAGAAGCGTCTTATTATGGTTTGCTGGAAGTGATTGAAAGAGATGCATTTTTGTCTTGTTGGTACACATCAAGAAAAATTAAAAAAATTATATTGGATGATGAGTTTTTGATGTCAGATCATGCATTAAAGAAGGAAATAGATACATTCTGCCAATATTATGAAAAGTTTAAGGTAGACATATATGATATTACATCAGATACAGAGATACCTACAATTCTAATTACAATAACGAGAAAAGAGATAGATGAAAGTTGTTTAAATTTTATGTGTGCAGCCGCTACCGACATTGATATTTATGTTGCAATTGAAAAGGCATTACATGAAATCTCCAGTGTGTTTTTAGGATTTGAGGAAAAATTTGAAGCAGATTATGAAAGAATCAAGGAAATAGCAGAGGATCTAACCAGGGTTAGAGATATGCTAGACCATAGTCTGGTGTACGGCTATTATAAGAACCTGGATAAAATAACATTTGATAAGCAAGTGTTTGCGCACTGTAATATCAGTCAATTAGAGAGAACTGATAAAACAAGTTTGAACAAGGCTTATCAAATGATACTAGAGAATTTGTCAAGGATTGGTAAGGATGTGATTGTTGTAGATCAGACAAGCGAAGAAATGAGAAAAATAGGATTAAGCTGCTCAAAAACATTAATCCCCGGATTGTTATCCATGACATTTGATGCTCGAAATGTTCGGCTCTCAGAAGAAAGAGTGAAAGAGCTTCAAGAAAAAGAGCAACAGAAGCTTACAGTTAGATATATACCACATCCGTTTCCGTAATGTTAGATTCGGAAACCAAGAATAAAAGGAAGGGAAAACGATTGAGTAATTTATTTGTATTACATGATGGAAAAAAAATAGAGTTACTGACATCTCCATACTATTTAGAACGTATTTGCAATAAGCAAGTAAGTAAGAGTAAAGATAGTATGGGAGAGCTTATTCAACTGCAACAAAAAATTGACAGTTGGAAGTTGGCTCTTGAGAGAAAGTTGCAGGATGTAGATACCTTATTGTATGAAGAAATCAGCAATATGCCTGGTGCAAATGCAAAGGATGCTATAAAACTAAAACGAAGTGTAGCCAATAAAAAATTTGCAAAGATAACGGAGAAGCAACAGGAAACGTTATCAAAAGAAGTGAGAGCGAGTATTTCAGAATGTGAAAAACTATATCATGAAATAAATAAAATGGAAATAGAAAAGCAGGAGCTGTTTGAATGCAACGAGAAGGAAGCAGCTCATTTCTTGAGGAAGGAACTGAAAAATAATATTTCATATTCAAATGCATTAGCTATGTCTGTGTATAATGATGAATTATACAAAAATATTTTAGAATTGAAAACGGAACACGAAGTGGTCTTGAATAAGAAAATGCGAAACACCATAGTTTCACTGCGTAATTACCATAATAGAATGGTGAAAAAACCATCTCCATTTAGCACCTTTGTATGTACAAAAATATCTTTGGTGGCACAAGATTGTAATGCGGAAGGGGAAGTGGAGACAAGCTATACACCGAAGGTATATATCAATGAACTTATACCAAAGACATTGGAAAATTTGTTTTTAGAAGATCATCGTTTTCTAGAACAATTTTTTGTGAAGCTAAATCCAACTTTACAGATTCAAGATGATTTTTATGAATATTTGAATGTTGATGTATCTAATTCCAAAATGTACTACAGTGAAAATGTACTGAAAATCAAGCGCACACCAAAAGTGGATTTTATCGTAGAAGGGTTGAAAAAGAAAGGAAATCAGCATTTGCTTTCTTTTGCAGAACAGTTGTATCGCTCCCATAATTCAGAGTTTAATAGTCTGGATGAAATTATTGTTTTTATATTGAAATTAGATGTTATGGGAGTCGTATATAAAAATTTCAATGTGGATCATTTGGATTATAGCATAATGGAAAAATTGTGTGAACTATGCAAAGTAATTGATGATGAAAAATATAGGAAGATTCAGAATTCTATTGAAACAATAAATAAAATGATTGAAGTGATAAATAGGGATTTTAGTCTGGATGTGGAATGTAAGAGGAAATTACAGGAAAACATCTTTTCTGAAGTTGAGGATATTTTTTCACATTATCCTAACAATGTATGTGATTTGCATTTCATAAAGAAAAACATTCTTTATGAAAACAATACATATCCACATCTCACTAACAAGTCAGTCTTACCGGATGAAATAACCAGAGAGTTTTATTATGCGGAAAAATTGTATCGATTATTTGATAATAACTATATGCAACGAATCATGTTTAGAAATATTTTTTTAGAGAATTATGATATCAATGCAGAAGTTCCTATTTTAGATTTCTATAAGCAGGTTACTGTTTCCTACAAGGAATCTACGGTGCGATTGTTAGAGAATGATGAGGATATCAATATCATATCTAATTTGCGAAAAGAGCTTTTAGATTATATAAATGTTTGCTTACAGAGCAGTAAGAAGGATGTTGAACTTTCATTAGAGCAAATTGAAAGCCTGTATCAGAGATTTCCTAAAATAATGAGGGACAAGACTAGCTATGGAATTTATTATCAAGCAGATGCAGAGACTTATGTAATCAACAATATTTCCCCGGGAATGGGTAGACATTTCATTCGATATATAAGTGATTTAGAGGAAGCAGATCAGAAACGATTTATGAAAGAGTACAAAAAACATATCAAAGGATTTGAAAGAGATAATTTTAAATTTACAGATATAGGAACATCATTGGGGCTTAGTATCAATAAGCATTTAGAAGCGCTAAATGCTGCATTCGCCTATCCAAAGTCCGTATATAAAAATGAAGTGGAATTACATGATTTAAGAATTGTTTTTGATAAGGCTACAGAGTCCGTTAAAGTGGTAGATGAGAATCATGTAGTTTATGACTCTACACCAATTGGATTTTTATTTCCAAGAATATCCCCTAGTTTTTATAGCTTTTTATCTACCTTTTCTAATTCCAGAGGTGCGTCTATGTCTTTTTGGGATAGATATTACTCCCAATATGAAAATAAGGAATTGGCAGTCGAGCATTATCCACGGCTTACTGTAGGTAGAAATATTATTATTGAGAGAGAGACATGGAAAATAAAAGAAGACTATTTTACAGACGAGGGGACAGGCGTAGACAGTTACATAGATTTTTATCATTCACTATGCAGGGGGCATGGCATACCACCTCGGTTTTTTGCTAAGAAATCCAGTGATATTGATGCAATTCAGGAATTGGGAAAGTCAACAGAGGAGTGGGAAGAGATTATTACCAATAATAAGTTGAGAAAACCACAATATTACGACCTGAATAATTATTTGGATTACATCATCTTGCAGTCGCTGATGAAAAATTATTGTAAATTGCCACTTACGATTCAAGAAAATTTACCAGATACGAACAATCCGGTAGAATGTCTGGTGGAATTAAATGAGATAAAAATGGAGGGATAAGATGAGTTGGAAGGCGATTCATATTTTTTATTATGATAATCAGGATATGATTTTGCGTGAAGGGATAAATGCTATCATGATGAAAAATCAGATAGAAAACTATTTCTTCATTCGATATTGGGAAAATGGTCCTCACATTCGTTTGCGAATGAAGGATATCAGTGAGGAGGTATTAGGTAAAGTAAAGAGCGAAATACGCCAATTTATTGAGGATAATGAGTCCAAGGTGCAGGTAAATAAAGATGAGTATAGGAAAATGGCTCAGGAATTTAGCAAAAAAGAAAATATAACTGCTGATAATATGGAGTTAATTGGAAATAATACAATAAAGGATTGGCAGTATATACCTGAACTGGAAAAGTATAACGGTATAGAGGGGGTTAAAATTGCAGAAAAAGAATTTGTTTATAGCAGCAAACTGGTTCTGTTATTACTTCAAACCAAGCCTTCACAGGCAAAAAAGTATTTTTTATCCGCCGTATTTGCATGTATGTTGATTCACTATCTATATACAGAAAATTCCGAAAAGGAGATTTTTTTAGAAAAGTATATAAAATACTGGAAATATTTTACCGGATATTCGGAGGAGGCGTTGAAGAGATTGAAGGACAATACGGAGAAATATCCGGTTTCTGTGGATGCTTTGCGTAAGGTGAAGGAATTTTATGAGAATCAGTTTTTGGCTGTACTGCATAAGGAAGTTTTTTCAGAGCTAAAAGAACTGGTTCCAGATAATGCATATATACTGGAAAGATTCTGCTTTAATTTTATACATCTTTTCAATAATAGAATAGGTATGTCACCGGCAGAAGAGGTTATCATGGGGTATCTGGGTATAAAAATGGTAAAAGAAGGGGGGGATAGATGTGACTGAAGAAACCAGTTTCCGCTTTCTTTCTCCCTATATGGGGGATAAAAGCGATGAATATTTTGAAACATTTTTAATTGATATGGCTCCAATTGCTCAAAAAGTGAAGGAGGAACCGGACAAGCTTTATAAACAGATTGCAGTATTGATGTTTAGTTTTTTAGATGTTAATCATGATGGAGATCTGGTAAAAGGTGGTTACACTTATGCATCCCACGCACAAGGCTTCTTTACCTTTTTTAAAAAATATGATGAAATCAAAGAATATTTTGAGGCTGAGTATCAGAAAAACCATTTGATGATGCAGCAGGTGTTTGAGGCATACAGCGAAGCGAAACAGAATGGGACAATGTTTTATACGATTCCCCAAGAGAGTGTAACAAAAATGAAGCGAGGGATTAAGCCTCATATATTGAGCCATGAAATATATTTCTCTGATTATCAATCGGATGACCCAGCTATTAATGGACTTTTATATAAGAGCCGTTTTCATAAAAATTTATATCATACCATTGATTTTGAGGACATAGAGTTTCAAATGAAAAGATTTGTTACTATTTGTCAGTATTATTTCTTTAAAAATCTGGGTTTGACCTACGAAAAGAGATGTTTTTTATGTTACTCCATATATCGCTATATGGAGGAAACATACAATATAAACTATGAAAATGCCCAAGAGATAGGGAGGATGTAGAGATGAATAAAGAAAAACTTGAGTGGTTCGAAACACATATTAAGGAATATTTAAATACAACCATTTATGATCCGGATAGCTTGATAGTATATTTGCCAGAGGAAAAATGGTTTAAAGTAAATCCAACACGCGGAATTAGGCAAGGGAAGGGTTGTTATGACTTAACAAAATACGGCAATTCTATAGTGGCGAGCATTCTGAAAAATGCCTATGGTGAATTTGAATACAACAGAAATACAGTGGATAATAAAGCTTATCGCTTTGCTAGAAGAACCGTAGCTTGTGGAGGCTCCTTATATCCCAATAATATTTATGTTGTGGTATCTAAGAATGGTGAAGTGCGTACTTATCAATATAATCCGGCATTGAATCTGTTGCATTTTCTTGACAGTACAACAGAGGACAAAAACCATTTAGAGGACAACTGCTGTTATTTTGTTATGACTAACTATTATTGGAGAAATTGGTTAAAATATCGCTATTTTGGTTATCGTTTAATGTTGGTAGATACGGGCTATGCATTGGCAAATTTATGTATGGTTTTATCACAACATGAAATGTTCTATGACATAGAGATATCCTCAAAGCTGTTTGGAACAATGAGTAGTGTGTTAGGTATAGATACAAAATACGAATCACTTTGTGGAGTGGTTTCTACAAAGAATGAGGCGATATTGAATTCCTTTGATAAGCTCAAAGATGAGAAAATAGAGTACCAGCTTTTTGAGGATTGGGATACCGTACCAATCAATTTATATGATGTGTTGGAAAAGAAGGTAGAAAATGAGCAATTCCATGTTCACAAAACAATCGATAAGCTCATTTCAGAATGCCAATTGCCATACCACAAACAAAACAGAGTTTCTCCTGGAGGAGGAGCAATGATTACGCAAAGAGTTATGGATGGTACGAATTTCAAAAAAAGCATTGATATGCTAAATAGCTTGCAGCATGAATTTAAAGAGTTTACAGAGGATATAAAAATATATGTTTATATCAACAAAATGAGTGATATGGAAACGGGGTTATATACATTAGAAAAGGGCAATATGCTTAAGTCGGAAAGGATGCCGGAACATCCGGAACAGCTCATGAATCATATGTTGCGAAAGAAAAACTTTAACCTACAAGCAACACCTGTGTTGTTTTTTATAGGAACTGATGTAAATAAAATGATAGAAACCTATGGTGTTTCCGGTTTTAAAATCGCACAAATAAAAACAGGGTTTGTCAGCCAATTGCTAACATACAGTGGTTGTGTACATGATTGTTGGACACATCCGATTTTAGGATTTGATGTGGAAATCGCTGAGCAATTAGTTGGAGCAGAAGAAGGAATGAACATGCTTAACTTAGTAACATTTTCGGATAGGAAATCCTTTGATAGATTTGCATCTGAATTCAAAGTGAAAGAGTTAGCATAGTGCATAAAAATATATACAAGATGACAACGTCGCCTTGTGGATAAGATATTTAGGAGGAAGAATACATGGCTAAAAAAAAGAAAGGACCGATTCAGTTTTACGAAGGAAAAGAGCAGGAGGAAATGCAGGAAGCCATAAAACAGAAATTTGGTGAAGAGAGAGTGAATGAATATAATCGAAATTTCTATTCGATGGATAAAGCGCAGCAGCAGAAAATATTGGACGAGTGCAATGAAATATTTGCAGAATTGGCAAAGCATATTCACAAAGATCCATATAGCGATGAGGTTAGAGCCTTGTTGATACGGTGGCATGAGTGGATAAGAAACTTTTATGAACCATCTATGGAGGTTTTAAGAGGCTTGGGTGCCATGTATGCAAAAGCACCAGATTTTAGAAAGAATTTTGAAAAAATTGATCCGGAATTGCCGGATTTTCTACCAAAAACCATTAACTGTTATGTGGACGAGTTGGAAGATAAATGGTTAGAAGAACAATATAATACATTGGAGCATTAAATAAAGGGGGCATTATAATGGCTTATACCATACCTGAAAAAATTGACTTAGGCAACGAGCGATATGTTAAACCGCTTGGTAAGAAGGAAAAGAAAAATGAGAATGCATATGAGACGATGTTCTCTGTAGAGGTTCCTAAAAGAGGGTTTGACAAATTAGTATTGCCGGAAAAAACAAAAAATCAAATTGCTAGTATTTTAACAAAAATTAAAAATTATGACTTGCTGTACAACAAGTTTGGCTTAAAAGAAATTGATGCATCAGGGGGGAGAACACTGATTAATCTTTATGGTCCTCCTGGCACAGGAAAAAGTTTTGCGGCAGAGGCGATTGCGTATGAACTGAATAAAAAAATAGTAAGAGCCAACTATGCTGAAATTGAGTCAAAATATGTTGGTGAAACACCAAAGAATATTAAAGCAATTTTTGAAGTAGCCAAAAAAGAGGATGCAGTTTTGATTTTTGATGAAGCAGATTCCATTCTTGGTAAAAGACTTTGCAATATTACCCAAAGTACAGATCATGCAGTAAATGTGAGCAAGTCTGTTATGCTGTTAGAGATGGATAATTTTTCTGGAATTACTGTTTTTACCACAAACTTTGGGCAAAACTATGATTCTGCTTTTGTGAGAAGAATTATTGGACATATTGAGTTTACATTACCAGATTTTGAGAGAAGAAAAGAAATTTTCAACAATCTGATTCCTTCGAAATTACCAATAGAGCTGTCAGAAGAACAGAAAGACAAGCTGATTTCGGGAATGGAGGGTTTATCCGGTGGTGATTTATTGAATGTTGTTATTTATGCAAGTTCAGCAGCGGTAGAGCGGGATGGAGCAGACTGTAAAGTTACAATAGATGATTTTGCGGAAGCAGCCGCTATGATAATGAAAGCCAAAAAAGAGATTGGTGTAAATTAAATATTTTTTGTAAGAGTAGTCAGAAATGGCTGCTCTTTTTTGTTCTATACTAGGAAATTACAACATTTTATTGTGGGTGTTCATATTTAAAATTTCCTAGTATATAAAAATATGATGCGCACTCGGGCAAGAGGAAGAATGTCCCAAGGGACTGCCCTGGTTGCGGCAAAGCGTGCAAGCATTTTGGAGAAGTGAAGTCGCAAGGGCGTGCTTGCACGCTTTGTTCTTAAAATGGTTGACAACAGTAACACAATAATCTATAATAAAATGGTCGACAGTAGTAATACAAAGGAGGTAGAAAAGTGGAAAAAGATATCATCATGTTACAACCGAGTGAGTGGATTATTATGGAAAAATTGTGGGAAAGCAGTCCAAAGACCATCATGCAGTTGTACCATGAATTGAAAGAGAACCCGGGTTGGAGTAAAAGCACAGTAAATACTTTGTTAGGACGAATGGTGAAGAAAGACATTCTTTATTATGAGGAAGGTGTAAAAGCAAAGCAATATTATCCTAAGGTAAACCGAGAGGAAGCCGCGCTGACAGAGACAGAAAGCCTGATAAAACGAGTGTATAAAGGTTCGGTGAGTATGATGATGAGTACCCTTATTAAAAACAATAATTTGAGTGAGAACGAGATAAAAGAGTTGTATGATATATTGGGGGAGGCGGTGGATAAGAATGATTGAGCAAATCATTACGTCTACAGTATTGATTGTTTTAGTATTAGTGGTATCCACTATTTTACAAAAAAGTATTAGCCCTTGTATGAAATATGCATTATGGCTGCTGGTAGCTTGTAAGTTATTGGTTCCCATGCCTGAATTTCAAACAAATATCAGTGTGATGAATGTGGTGAACCAGTTTGAAGAAAAGGACATGCAAGGTGTTGACATTACACAGGAAAAGGTTTTGACTGAGAACAGTAAAAATGTAGCAATGACAGCAACTACTGGGGAAGTCATTACCATAGTGGAGATTGGCAAGCGGATATGGATGCTAGGTGTCGTGGTATGTTTCGGTGTATTTTTATGGAACAATGTGAGATTTCGTCTGCAATTAAGGAAGCAGAGAATATTTCTCAGGAATTATAAAGACACCCTTGCGGTATATAAAGTAAAAGGAATTGTAAGTCCGTGTTTGTGTGGAAGCTTAAAGCCAGCAATTTATATACCGGAAGAAAATGGCTTGTCGGAGGAACAGTTAGAATATGCATTGGCACATGAATATACGCATTATAAGCATGGAGATTCCATCTGGGGAGTAGTTCGGTGTGTATGTGTTATTTTATATTGGTACAACCCGATTGTGTGGATTGCAGCGCAGAAATCCATCAGAGATGGGGAGCTTGCCTGTGATGCAGGAACTATAAAGCAAATTGGGGAACAGAATAGTATCAATTATGGAAAAATGTTGATTGAATTAGCGCAAAAGGTATCGAAACAATCGCTGAACTTGAATGTTTTAGGAGGTTCAGCAAGTGTGACAGGAGGGACGAGTGAAATGAAGAAAAGAATACAGATGATTGCTAAAAAACCAAATACAAAAGGAATTGCCGTGTTGGCATTGGTACTTGCCAGCATTGGCATGGTAGGATTCACATATGGAAGTGCAGAGGAGGAAAATACAAAGGAGATATCTGCAATTGTGGAAACCATGCAGAATGCGGAAAAAGACTGGAATGAATTGGAAGCAGTAAAGCAGATGAATACCACAAAGGGAGAATTGGTGGAAGCAGAAGAACAGATGCAAGAAGAAATGAATGCCATTGAAGTGAATAGAGAAGAAGAAATGAATGCCATTGAAGTGAATAACGAAGAAGAGATGGTGATGGAGCAGATGAATGTACTTGAAGAATCAGTGGAAACAGAAGAGCTGAGACAGGAAGATATAGCAGTGGAAAATGCTGTAAACGAGGAAGTTTTTGAGGAAGAAGCATCATCGGAAAATATTGCAATTGCGCCATAAGAGCGAAAGTTTTTTGCAATAAAATTATAATTTTATAAAAAAAGAATGAAAAAAGTACTTGCATTCTGAATTGAAGTCTGCTATTATGTGCTTGTGACAAAGGTGTCAGAAAAACAGAAATGTTTTCTGATGCCTTTTTTTGTTGCTTTTATACAGCATGTCACAAAATATTTATACACTAAATTTAAGAAATGGAGGAAAAAACATGAACGGAGGAGATACAGCTTTCATGCTGATTTGTGCAGCACTGGTGTTTTTCATGACGCCTGGTCTTGCATTTTTTTACGGAGGACTGGTAAGAAGAAAGAATGTAGTGAATACGATGATGGCATGTACAGCAATTATGGGTCTTTCCGTAGTAATGTGGATATTGTTTGGATACACACTGTCATTTGGTGGAAATCATGGAGGCATTATTGGTGACTTCCGTTGGGTCTGTCTGAATGGTATTGATATGAATGAAGCTGGACCTTATGCATCAACGATACCGCATCTTGTGTATGTGGCATTCCAGATGATGTTTGCTATGATTACACCGGCACTGATTACAGGTTCCCTGGTAGGTCGTGTAAAATTTAAAGCAATGTTCCTCTTTATCGCGCTTTGGTCAGTTGTGGTATACTACCCAATGGCACACATGGTCTGGGGACAGGGCGGTTTCTTAGCAGAGATTGGTTCTGTAGATTTCGCTGGAGGAAATGTAGTACATATTAGTTCTGGTGCCAGTGCTCTTGTATTCTGCCTCATCTTAGGAAGAAGAAAAGGATATGAACATACTGCTTATCGAATTCATAACATTCCATTTGTAGCATTGGGTGCATTTATCTTATGGTTTGGCTGGTTTGGATTCAATGCCGGAAGCGCATTAGCAGCAAATGGTCTTGCTGCACATGCATTTATGACAACTGCAATATCCTCTGCAACTGCAATGTTGACTTGGATGATAATGGATGTAATTAAGGAAGGAAAAGTAACGTTGGTAGGTGCTTCTACCGGTTTAGTAGTCGGATTGGTAGCAATCACACCAGGTGCAGGCTTTGTACCAATCTGGGCTTCTATCATTATTGGTGCGTTGGTAAGTCCAATCTGCTGCTTTACCATTTCATTCCTGAAAGGTAAATTAAAAATAGATGATGCATTGGATGCATTTGGCTGCCATGGTATTGGCGGTGTCTGGGGTGGAATTGCAACTGGTATTTTTGCAAAAAGCTCTATCAATGAGGTGGCTCGTTGGGATGGTTTGATTTATGGAGAGTATCGTTTATTTTTAGCACAGATAATCGGTATTGTAGTAACGATTGCTGTGGCTGTTGTGGGAACTTTGGTTTGTCTTGCGGTGGTTAAGTTATTCACACCATTACGTGTAAACGACAAAGAAGAAATGCTGGGTCTGGATATTTCACAGCATGGAGAAAGTGCATATCCAACCTTCAACGGACTTGATTCATAATAAAAAAGAGGTAACTGTTCAGGCAGGTCGAAGTATTTATTGCTGAGACCGTAAGAAAATGATACGATAAGCAAAAATCCCATCGCTGAAAGCAATTCTAAATGGATTTTTGCCTCGTAATTATGAAGGTACTGAATAATTACAAAAAGATTTGGGAAGGCGAGGAATGCAGATATGATGATTAAAATAGAAGCAATCGTAAGAGAAGAAGTATTTGAGGATGTAAAAACTGCTTTGAATGAAATTGGAGTAAACGGTATTACCGTATCGCAGGTTATGGGTTGTGGTGCCCAGAGAGGACATAAGCATTTTGTGCGTGGTACAGAATTTGATGTATTTATGCAACCAAAAATAAAGTTTGAGATTGTGGTGTCTTCTGAAGAATGGGAGCAGAAAACCATTGAAGCCATTCAAAAGGCAGCATTTACCGGCGAAGTAGGAGATGGAAAGATTTTCAGTTATGAAATCCGTTCTGCTATGAAAATCCGTACAAAAGAGACGGGATATGATGCGTTGAATTAAAGAAAATTAGTAACTATTCAGAACAGGACTGTGCTGAACTGCACAGTCCGTATGAAAACGTAGTGGCAGCAGGCCAAAATCCATCACCGTAGGTGATTCTGCATGGATTTTGGCTCGTAACTATGAGGGTACTGAATAGTTACGAAAATTAATAATATAAGGAAGCTGTTGTGCAAATTCGTACAACAGCTTCCTTATTATAATGGAAACATTATATATAGATTATTTTGACGGATATATATCATTGACGCATGCTTAATTCTTTGCTAAAATAAGTGGATAACGTAAGAAAAAGGAGAGCCGGAATGAATATCAAGTGGAAAGACTGGTTTACAATTCCTAATATACTTGTTTATATAAGAATATTACTGTTACCGGTATTTATATATATATATCTTCATGCAGAGGAACCAAAGGATTATATAGTAGCAGCCCTTGTGATTGGCGTGCAGGGATTAACGGATTTGCTGGATGGTATGATTGCAAGAAAATTTAATCAAGTAACAGAATTGGGAAAATTTCTAGATCCGGTAGCTGATAAATTGACACAGGGTTCCTGGGTATTTTGCCTGTTATCCAGATATCCAACAATGTGGATTATGGCAGGATTTTTTGTGCTGAAAGAAGGGTTTATGTTGGTAATGGGAGCCATCATGCTTCGCCACAATGGAAGAAAATTAGATGGAGCACTCTGGTGTGGTAAGGTATGTACAACTGTGTTAGATGTATCCATGTTCTTACTTTTATTGCTTCCGGTATTGCCAGATCCAGTCTTATATGTAGTGATTGCCATTTGTCTGGGATTTATGTTTTGGTCATTTATTACTTATGGGGCAGAATTTAGAAAGATGTGGAACCTAGACCGTAAGGTTCCTTAATATGATGTACAAGATGTATTTTATAAGCTGATACGCATATGTATCAGCTTATTTTTTTTCGATACTGGTAATGTATAAAAGGTTATTGAGAAAAAAACACTATTTTGTTTGGTTGTAGAAAAAAATCAAATATGTTACAATTCCATACGATTAGAGGGAGCTAATAATGATAAGGGAAAACTAATTCTGAAAATGAAAGCATGAAAGAACAGATGCTAAATTTTTACAGATAGCTTACATTATTATTTATTGCAAAGAGGAACTATATGAAAAAAAAGATATTAATTTTAGTAGTAAGTATGTTAGCTTGCAGTGGATGTGGCACCACTAATCATGAAGCAAATCCAGTATCCTCAATACAGGATGCTGAGAAAGAATCTGAAATGAAAGGAACGCAGACTTCAGAGGGGCAATCATCATCTGGTGATGAGGCAACAATAGAAGTCTTTGCGATGGATACTTATATAACAATTAAGGCGTATGGAAAAAACGCGAATAAGGCTGTTGCACAGGCACAGGAGCGAGTGGAAGAATTAGATAAGCAACTTTCTACTGGTTTGGCTGAAAGTGAAGTGTCACAATTGAATGCCAAAGGGGGAGGTGCGTTATCGGAAGAAGCCACTTATTTAATGAAACGTTCTTTAGAAATTTGTGAAAACACAAATGGAGCATTTAATCCCATTATGTATCCGATAATGGAAGCTTGGGGATTTACAAAGAAAACGTATCAAGTTCCGGAAGAGAGTCTGTTGCAGCAGCTTTTAACATTTACGAATATACAAAAGCTTACCTTCGATGAACAGCAAAAGACAGTAACCTTGGGAATGCAGGGCATGAAACTTGATTTTGGCGGAATTGCAAAAGGTTATACCTCCGCGCAAATTATGGATATTTTTAAAGAAAGCGGTGTAGAAAGTGGTATGGTAAGCCTTGGTGGGAATGTACAGGTGCTGGGAAGTAAGGTAGATGGTACACCTTGGCGAGTAGCGATACAGAATCCGAATACAGAGGAAGCGTATTTGGGCGTATTAGAGGTAACGGATAAAGCGGTGATTACCTCCGGTGGATATGAAAGGTATTTTGAAGAGGACGAAAAGGTATATCATCATATTATCGATCCGGCTACTGGTTATCCCGCTGAGAGTGGTCTGGATTCGGTTACGATTGTAAGTACAGATGGTACACTGGCAGATGGATTATCGACAGCACTGTTTGTTATGGGATATGAAAAGGCTGAGGAATACTGGAAAACTCATAGCGAGTCATTTGATGCTATTTTACATACAAAAGATGGGCAATTATATGTAACGGAAGGGATTGCAGATGAATTTTCATCAGATTTTACATATAGCATTATCAAACAAGCAGAGTAAGTTGTTTGTGCCATTGCATTATTAAAATTGCTTACAATTACTTATGCTGAAAAAGCAGCGGAATGGAGGTTAAAATGAAGGATTGGAAAAAAGAAATATTGCCATGGGCTGGATTGTTGCCGGTGGGTGTGTTGGCAGTCTGTATAGCTTCAGCGTTAAGTGGTTATAAGCCACCTGTGTTTACAGCAGAAGAAGTAGTAAAGGTGACACCGTCAGAAGCACCTTTAAAGCAGGTGGCGGCTACCACAACTCAGGATGCAGTCGTGGAAACACTTGTGTCAGAACCGGAAGCAAAGGCGTATAAAGATGGAACATATTATGGTAGCGCAGAAGGATTCGCAGGAACAATGACGGTTCAGGTTGTGATAGAAGATGGGAAAATAAAAGACATTGTCTTAACAGAAACAAAGGATGATCAAAGTTATGTACAGCGCGCATCTTCTCTTCTTTCTTTAATGGTAGAGAAACAGAGTACGCAGGTGGATGCAGTATCTGGAGCAACCTATAGTTCTGTGGGACTCATTAATGCGGTGCGGAATGCATTAGGTCAGGCGGCTTTAGAGGGAACCACAGTAGAGCCGGTGGAATCGTTGCCACCTGCATCAACAAAAACAAAACCGGATGCAGATGCAAAAAAAACAGTAGAAAAAGTAGAAGAAGATTCTGCCTATAAGGATGGTACATATACGGGAACGGGAACAGGTTTTGGTGGTACCATAAAGGTTAAAGTTACAATTAAGAATGGAAAAATAACCAAGATTAAAGTTACAGAAAATTCAGATGATAAGGAATATATGGAAGCAGCTTCTGCGTTACTGAAGCAAATTGTAAAAAAGCAAAGCACAAATGTAGATACGGTATCAGGAGCGACGTATAGTTCTGTGGGGCTTATCAATGCAGTGCGAGATGCATTAGAAAAAGCTTCTGTAACAAAGACAGATGATACGGAAACAGCAGATAAAGAGGAAACACAAGATACGATACCAAAAGGCAAATTTCCGTATAAGGATGGTATCTATTATGGAACTGGCGTAGGGTTCCGTGACGATATTACAGTTGCCATTGTAATAAAGGATAAAACATTAGTATATGCGACGGTAACAGATTCTGTGGATGATGAAGCGTTTCTTGTGAAAGCGGAAACAATATTAGATGAAATGATACAGAAACAGAAAACCAAGGTAGACGTAATATCAGGAGCAACGTATAGTTCAAATGGTATTTTAGAAGCGGTTCGTAATGCAATGAAAGAGGCAAAACGTGTAACCAAAGGAACGGACCAGAAAACTACAGATAAGAAAGAAGATGGACAGGACACAGCGGTAGCGGATTCAGAGTCAACAGACACAACGGAACCGAGTGAACAGCCTAGTGAACAGCCGACAGAGAGTGGGGCACCAAGTGCTGATTCTGCTACCGCAACGGAAGTACCGAGTACCGATTCTGGCAATGCAACGGAAGCGCCAGGTACCGATGCCGGTGTTCCGGTAGCAACAGCAAGCCCGGCTCCGAGTAATACAGAAAATGCACCTGCACAGAACACAACTGGAACAGCAGGAACAACACCAACCCCGGCAACACCAGCACCGGTAGCAACGGAAGCGCCAAGTACAGTATACATAGATGGCACATATACAGGAACAGCGGTATGCTATCCGGATGATGACGAAGAGTTTGATTCGTACACATTGTCGTTGCAGATTACAATAAGTAATGATGTGATCACATCGATTACCAATGTAAAGGGAAGCGGGACAAAATATGATTCATTAAATGACTCATTTATTACACTTGCGGCAAATGGTACTGCTAAGAAAAAAGGTGCGATTGCCCAGATGGTGAACAAAGGTGTACCGTCTAAGGTGGATGCAGTATCAGGAGCGACCTGTTCAAGTGATGCTATATTGCAGGCAGTAAAAAATGCAATGGCAAATGCAAAGCGAAAATAAAAAAATCGCTATAATGAAAGCTGGTAAGACGGCAGAATGAGAGGAAAATATGAAGTCATTTTGGATAAAAACAGTAAATCTCTTGCTGGTGGCTGGTGTGCTGTTCGGATACAATACCGTGATTGCAGATAGAGAACAGACAGAAGAAATTTCAAGGCTGCAGTGTGAACTAGAGATTGTACAGCAAGCAAATAAGGATGAACAGTCTGCGAATAAGGCAGACTATACAGATGGAGTCTATACAGGTTCGGCAAATGGGTTTGGCGGCGTAATTGAAGTAGAAGCTGAAATTAAAGATGGTGTAATAGAAACGCTTACCATCGTGTCAACAGAACATGAGGATAAAGCTTACCTGGATGCAGCAAGAAAAGTAATAGATGACATAGTAGAGCAACAAACTGCCGATGTAGATACCGTCAGTGGAGCAACATTTAGCTCCTCTGGAATTCGGGATGCGGCAGCACAAGCTTTGGAAAAGGCGGAAAAGAAATAATGATAGAAAAAAAACAAAACATAAAATTACAAAAAAAATTACATAGTTATGTGCGGGCAGGAATCCAAATTTTATTTTTTCTGTGGCTTCCGTCTGCGTTTACAACAGCATTTTCGGGCGTAAAAACAATTTTTACACAAATAGGACGAGGGGAAGCCATTGAGCTATCGGCATTTGTCAGTGTATTAATTGTATTAAGTATCTATACGTTTGTGTTTGGTCGTTTTTTCTGCGGGTATGCCTGTGCGTTTGGTAGTCTTGGAGATGCTATGCATGCGTTGTACCGCTTTGTTTGTAAAAAATGTAAAAAAAGACCGGTTCAGATTCCCTCAGAATGGAAGGCACGTTTTTCTTTTGTGAAATATGTTGTCTTGTTGGCAATTGTCTTGTTGTGCTTTGGAGGCGTGTACGGAGGCACTGGCAAATATAGTCCATGGGAAGTGTTTTCCATGTTAACTGCTGGTAATTTTAAATTGAATGGACATGTGATAGGAATTTGTCTGTTAGTACTTATTTTGGTTGGAATGGCAGTATGTGAACGATTCTTCTGTCGGTTTCTCTGTCCAATGGGTGCTGTGTTTTCTATGCTTCCGGTGATTCCATTATTTGCAGCAAGACGGAACAGGGAAGAATGCATAAAAGGCTGTTCCGGTTGTCAAAGAAATTGTCCTTCTGATATTGCACTTCCGGATACTGATTCCTGGGAAGTAAAAGGCGATTGTTTTATGTGTCAGAAATGTATGGATGTGTGTCCAAAAGGTAATGTAAAGAGTGGAAGACTGCCATGGAAAGGGAATGCGATTTGGTTTACCCTGCTTCGAGCAGCACTTTTGGCGGCATTGCTAATATGGATAGGTGTTTAGTGTACGATACCGTACCTCGTATTTGAAAAGAGAGAAAATATGAAAAAAAGAGACATCATTTTTGTATGTAGTGTAATTGCGTTAGCGGGAATCTTATATTTCATAAATATGTGGAATGGTCAGGCAGAGGGAGACAAGGCAGTTATTACAGTCAATGGAAAAGAATATGGAATATATGCATTAAATGAAAATCAGGAAATCGAAATCGAAAATGCGTATGGATATAATCGGATTGTGATATGCGATGGTGCTGTTTATATGGAACATGCGGACTGCCCGGATCAATATTGTGTCGGACAAGGCAGGATTCATAAACAAGGACAACAGCTTGTCTGCCTGCCTCACAAGCTGGTGGTTGAAGTGCAGGTATCGGCAGAGACAGAACAGGAGATAGATGTAATCGCAAAATAGATGAAAGGAGCATCGTATGAGCAAGCGAGTAGCCAATGTAGGAATGTTGATAGCTTTGGCAATGATATTTAGTTATGTGGAAGCATTGTTACCATTTAATTTTGGAATTCCGGGAATTAAGCTGGGGGTTGCCAATCTGGTAATTGTAACAAGCTTGTATTTGTTGAAACCAAAGGATGTTTGGTGCCTGTCACTGCTTCGTATTCTTTTAATGGGGTTCCTGTTTGGGAATGGAATATCCATTTTATACAGTCTGGCAGGTGGCATTTTAAGCTTGTTGGTGATGCTGCTGTTAAAAACAAAAGGTGGCTTTTCCATGCTAGGTGTTAGTATAGGAGGTGGCGTCAGCCATAATGTAGGACAACTTATAGCGGCAATATGCATTGTTAGCAATTTGAATATTGCGTATTATCTTCCCGTGTTGATGATTGCTGGTGTAATCACAGGAGCTATAATTGGTATGTTGTCGGGAAAAATTCTTCAGGCTGTAGATAAAGAAGGGAAAAGAAATCTGAATTAACAGTGTCTTAATGTGTTAACTTCCAGAAATTTTAGACCTAAAAATCTTGCCTTACAAATAATCATTCCGGACTACTTGTAAGGCAGGTCTTTTATTCGGCGGATTGAATATATGCTAAGATATCCTCATAACTACGTTGGCTTATTGATATTGCCTTAACAAGTTCATCCGTTTGCAATGCTTTTTTCTTATCTAACATTTTTTTCAATTCTGAGGTTGCTTCCTCATATCTTACCCTTGCTTTCGATACATTTTCTTGTGCTTTCTCTATTTTGTTTTCCAATGTTTCCATACTAATTGTTCTTGCCATTTTACTACCTCTAATTTCTTTGTATCTTTTTTAGCTGCCCACTAATATCATCAGCTTTATGTTTTATATAATTTTCCGTCAACCCAAAGGCTTTCAAGATTTTCTTTTGGGTTGCTGTAACTGCATGATCCAATCGATATATATTATCTGTCTGTCTGACCATTTCAATTTTTTCTAATTCTTTCAGAGCGGCAGGCACCGTCATGTAATTCGGCTTTTTTTCCATATTTTTCATCTCGTCTATGAGACATGTATAGATTTTATTTCGTATAATCAATGCTATGAACTCAATAAATATTTTTGCTGATGCAGATTCTGTTGTATGTACTCGAAGACTCTTATCGCCAAGGTATGTTTTGTCTCCTCTGAATAACTTTTCGGAGCAATCACGACTCTTATACAAGTGTAATGCATCTTTGGCACTCATTTTTTCTGATGTAATTATTACAAAGTAGCCACACAGATCAATTTCATGTTCCGTAATGGATACTTTTTCTTCCGGATAAACAAATATTTCCTTGTCGTAATGTAGATAAAAGTACTTATGAAATTCATTTCCAAACCGAAGTTCTTTCCCTGTATTTGCTGTTAAATAACGCTGCATTTTCTCTAATTTTGCTTCAAACCTTGTTCGCTCTGCGGCTCTCTTTGCTTCATTATGGTAAATGTGAAAATAACGTTCTTTTTCATCCGTTTCATACAGTTTTCTTTTTACGGTCTTTCCATAAACACCAAATCCATCCATATCGCAAGCACGCTTACTTTCGAAACTGCCCTTATGTTCCATAATTAATGAGTCCACCAGTTCGGCCATACCTTTTACCATAATAACAAAACTGTATCCACAAGAATCCATATAATCAATATTCGCCTTGCTAAAATAGCCACGATCCAAAATAAATCCTACTCTTTTATATCCATATCCTTGTGCTTTATCTAACATAAGTTTTAACTGGGATGTATCAACAATACTTCCTGGATATTTTTCATAAAAGAGTGGTTCTCGATGTTTCATATCAAATGCAATGGAATAATTAAAAACTGGCAAACCAACATCAGTTTTTGGTTTCCCGTATTCTACCAAAGCAAAATCTCCAGCCTGACAATTCTTATTTGTAGAATCATATGAAATATAAATTTTTTCTCGATGGTTTCTTCCAGCATTCCATTCATTCAAAAAACCAACGCTTTGATTTTCCGTGATTGATTGTAAAAAATCCGATACTTTAGAATCACTATATATCTGCATCTCTTTTGTAAATAATGGATGATTATAAGCATAGTCAGGATAATACTGTCCTGCATTATTTTCAGCAATTATCGAATAGGTTGCCAAATCTAAGAATAACCCCAAATCTTTTTCGTTAAAATAGCCCCCTAATAATTCATCCAATCCATACTCTCTAATAATATTTTGAATTACTATATGTGCCCCTACTCTTAGGCAACTGCTTCTATTTGCGTGACTAAGTTCTTTAGGAAATTCAACTTCCGGAAAATACTTAAAGAAAGTTTCGTTCGGTTGCATCATAGAGTTATCTGATAGAGATACCTTCCCAATCGTTGCACGTTTCGGAAGAGTATACTTCTTTTCCGGAACATAAACACGGTCATACTCATACTTCACATAGGTAATTTCTCCTCGTTTCTCATACAATAGTTTACCTGCTACATCAGGTATCTTAACAGTAAAATTTAAATACATAACGGCCTCCTATATTTAGGTCTATGTAGACCTAAGTATAGGATAGCATAATACCCAGTATTTTTCAAGCAAAACCCGAAAATACTGGGCTTATATAACTTTATTTTTGATTTAGGTCTACTTTTTTAGGAAGTTTACATAATGAAAGAACTTATCATTTAGCGGGATTGACATTTATTTCCAGCAATGCTAACATACCTAATAGTTTTGATTAACTAATAAAAGTTACATAAAACTAATCAATGAGTACTCATAATAACCCCCAATTATATCTAAGAAAGGATAAGGAAAATAACTTATGAAATTGAAAAAAATAACATCTGTACTTCTTGCAATGACGGTAGCTTCTTCGTCTTTGTCAGTTTCAGCATCCCCTCTTGAGTTAAGTGAGACACAGGTGGCGACAGCAGCTTCCAGTGCGGTGCAGGTAGAAAAAACATATGTGTATGGAACGATGAATATCCCTTATGAAAAATTCTATGAAGCAGAAATTGGAGATTCTAATACTGTACCAGTAGATACGGTAACATCTGCAACTGCTTCAAAATGGAAAAATTTCGCCGGAAGCTACTATGAAGAATCAGAAGACGGTGAGGGCGGAACCATTTTAGGTGCAAAATACAATGTAGCTATTGAACGCAATGTGTATGAAACATTAAAAGAGGCAAACAGCCCATTATTAGAAAGCTTTGTAGAAAGTACAGAAGTTCCGGCTGCATATAAGGTTATGGATCAGGAAGGAAACTTCTCTGTAGTGAATGGAACATCTACAGAAGCAGAGGGTGTAACAGCAACTCTTTCAACTACGAGTACATGGGGTGACTACCAGTTAAATTTTAAAGGTTTAACAGTAGACACAAAGAACAACGTTGCTGGAGCAATTATCGAAACAACAGATGGAACCAAATATGGATTACGTCATTTAGAAAATCTCTGGTTAAAGGCAGCTGAGCTATCATGGGGTTCCGGTTTCAAGACGACAGAAGCGAAAGGTAATACGTTAAAATCTGCCCACTATGAATCCATGATGGGAAAAACGATTTCCAAGATTACTTATATTTGTGCAGATGGAAATGTTACTGTTAGCAACTTAAATCTTTATGTACCGAAAAAATACAATGGAACGTTTACCATTGAAAATGCGAATCAGACAGCAGGAAAAACATCCTACACAATGACTGGTTTCCCAGAGGATGGTAATTGGAATTTAGTCCTTCCAGAGGGATTAAAAAATGCCTCTTATGAAAATGGAACGATTTCTTATAGCGAGGAAACATTACCAGGTTCTTATACGGTAACAGCGAAAGATGTAAATGATATATATGCAGAAGCTTCTGCAAGCTTTACTGTGACAACAGACACACTTCCGGTTCAGTTTAAGGACGGAAAAGTGGTTGGTTTAGATAACGCAACAGAAGAAGCGACCTCAAATTATATTAAGAACATTGCAACAGTTAATGTAAAATTTGGAGATACATCAAAAAGTTACAAGGCTAGCGGACATGGTGCGATAGCTATTATCGCTGAAGATGGAACGGTAAATATGGAAGCTGCTTCAAAAGGAACGGAAGTATTTGCGGAAAATGGTACTTATGAATTAACGGTAGAAGCAAATGGCTATCCTGAATTTACATTTACAGTAGAGAAAAAAGCTACAACTTATGTGTATGGAACCATGAATATTCCGTATGCAGATTTTTATGAGGCTGAAATTGGAAAATCTAATGATGTACCAGTAGATGCAGTAACATCGGCAACTGCTTCAAAATGGAAAAACTTCGCAGGAAGCTACTATGCAGCAAATGAAAATGGCAAAGGCGGAACCATTTTAGGTGCAAAATACAATGTTGCTATCAATAGCGATGTGTATGACGCATTAAAAGCTGCTAACAGTCCGTTGTTAGAGAGCTTTGTAGTAAGTGCAGAAGTTCCTGCCGCATACAAAATTATGGATAAAGACGGAAACTTCTCTGAAGTGAACGGAACAAGTACAGAAGCGACAGGTGTAACAGCAACCCTTTCAACAACAAGTACATGGGGTGACTACCAGTTAACCTTTGAAGGGTTAAATGTTGATACTAAGAGCAATGTTGCCGGAGCAATTATCGAAACAACAGATGGAACAAAATATGGATTGCGTCATTTAGAAAATCTCTGGTTAAAGGCAACTGAGCTTTCCTGGGGTTCCGGTTTCAAGACGACAGAAGCAAAAGGTAATACATTAAGCTCTGCTCATTACGAATCCATGATGGGAAAAACGATTTCCAAGATTACTTATATCTGTGCAGATGGAAACGTTACTGTCAGCAACTTAAATCTGTATGTACCAGTAAAATACAATGGAACAATTACAATTCCTGAAACAAAGGTAACGGAAGGTAAAGTAGCAGTTGTAGCAGAAGGATTCCCTACAGACGGTGTTTGGAATGTGATTCTTCCAGAAACTCTTTCTGGTGCCAACTATAATGAAGGAGTGTTAAGTTTCAACACAACAGCATTACCGGGTTCTTACACCTTAACATTTAAGGATGCTGCGAATAAATACGCTGAAACTTCAGCAAGCTTTATTTTGAAAACAGATATTCTTCCTGTTCAGTATCAGAACAATAAGATTGTTGCTGCTGCAGGAAGCACAGACGCAGAAGTTGCTAACTTCATTAAGAATATATCAACAGTAACTGTAAAATTTGGTGAAACATCAAAAGCTTATAAAGCGAGCGGACATGGTGCTTTAGCTATCATCAAAGCAGATGGAACAATTGATGAAACAGCAGCATCGAAGGGAAGTGCAGTATTTGCAGCAAATGGTGCCTATGAATTAACAGTAGAAGCAGCTGGTTATAACAGTTTAACTTTTACATACACGGTAGGTTCCACACCAAGTGTACCAGAAACACCAAATGTACCAGAAACACCAAGTGTACCGGCAACACCAAGCACACCAGTAGTACCAAGCACACCAGTAGTACCAGGCACACCAGTAGCACCAAGCACACCAGTAGCACCAAGTACACCAGTAGCACCAAGTACACCAGAAACACCAAGTACACCAGAAACACCAAGCACAACAGTAACACCAAGTACAACAACATCATCAAAATTGAAAGTGAATCAGAAAGCAAAAGTAAATGGAGTTACATATCAGGTAACTTCAACATCAGGAACTCCTACTGTAAAATATGTTAGTACAACATCAAAGAGTTCTAAGATTACAATTCCTTCTAAGGTGACTGTTAATGGTGTTACATGCAAAGTAACAGCAATTAGTGCGAAAGCATTTAAAAACAATAAAAAAGTAACAACTGTTACAATTCCAAAAACAGTAAAAAGCATTGGAGCCAGCGCATTCCAGGGTTGTACAGCACTTAGCAAGGTTACACTTTCTTCTTCATTGAAGACAATTGGAGAGAAAGCATTTTATGGCTGCACAAAATTGAAAACAGTAAGCATTCCTGCAAAAGTAACTTCAATTGGAAAGAATGCATTTAAGGGAGCTAAGAATGTAAAGACGTTTTCTATTAATGGAAAGAGCATTAAAACAATTGGCACAGGAGCTTTTAGCGGCGTGAATAAGAAGGCTGTAATTAAGGTTACAGGAAAGCTTACAAAGAAGCAGAAGACAACGCTTGTGAATAAGATTAAGAAATCAGGTGTTGCAAAGACAGTGACAATTAAATAAGGCAGCGTTCTGAATTTGTGAATGCTATGACGTACAAGGGTCGCAGATGTTTCGTCTGCGATCTTTTTTTATATACTAGGAAATTATAACGGTTCGTTGCATGACGTAATGTATGAAATTTCCTAGTATATAAAAATGATGCGCACTCGCGCGAAATGTAGTGTGTCGCAAGCGACCGCGCTTGGCGCGAGAGTTCTGAAAGCAGAACTCTTTCTTGTGTAATTATAAGACACTAAATCTACATATTTTATTTGCAATTTCCCATAGTATGCTATATCATGAATATATGTGACTTGTGATATACAGTTATACAGATGCGATATAACTGTTCAGAGTAGGGCGTTTTGTATAGCCCATAAACATAGAAATCACGATACAAGAAAGGAAACACTATGTGGATAGCAGAGAATTGGAAAGAGTATGAGGTGTTAGATACCTCCTGCGGAGAAAAATTAGAGCGTTGGGGCGATTATATTCTGGTGCGTCCGGACCCGCAGGTTATCTGGAAGACACCGAAGGAAAATAGAGGCTGGAAGAGGAAAAATGCTCATTATCATAGAAGTGCAAAAGGCGGAGGAGAATGGGAATTCATTGATTTGCCGGAGCAATGGAGTATTCATTATAAGAATCTTACCTTCCAGTTAAAGCCATTCAGCTTTAAGCATACTGGATTATTCCCGGAACAGGCAGTGAACTGGGACTGGTTTTCAGAGAAAATAAAAAATGCCGGTCGTCCTGTGAAAGTATTAAATTTATTTGCTTATACAGGAGGGGCAACGTTAGCAGCTGCGGCAGCCGGTGCAAGCGTAACGCATGTGGATGCTTCAAAGGGAATGGTAGCATGGGCAAAAGAAAATGCGCGTTCCTCCGGTCTTGAGGACAAACCAATCCGCTGGCTGGTAGATGATTGTGTAAAATTCGTAGAACGGGAAATTCGCCGTGGCAATACGTATGATGGAATTATTATGGATCCGCCATCTTACGGCAGAGGTCCAAAGGGAGAAATCTGGAAGATAGAAGATTCCATCTATGATTTTGTGAAGCTGTGTACGAAGATAGTAAGCGATAAACCGTTGTTCTTCTTAATTAATTCCTATACAACTGGTCTGGCACCATCCGTACTGACTTACATGTTGTCCACGGAATTAAAGAAGTATGATGGCATTGTTTGTGCTGATGAAATCGGTCTTCCGGTAAAAGATACCGGACTGGTGCTTCCATGTGGTGCTTCCGGTCGTTGGGAAGCAAAGTAATATAAATTGCATATATTTTTTAAAAAATTTAAAAAAGTGCTTGCATTTTAGGTGAGAATATTATATACTAAATCTCGTGTTCAACGGATTTATAATTTGACACGAGATACATAGGGCTATCGCCAAATGGTAAGGCAACGGACTCTGACTCCGTCATTTCAAGGTTCGAATCCTTGTAGCCCTGTTTGATGTGATATTTGGTAGCTTAAGAAAAGCTTGACAATTGCATCAGTTTATTATATAATACATTTTATGTGAATAAAGGGCTATCGCCAAATGGTAAGGCAACGGACTCTGACTCCGTCATTTCAAGGTTCGAATCCTTGTAGCCCTGTTGTAGCTCATCTACTTTGTAGATGAGCTTTTTTATATACTAGGAAATTACAACGGCTTATTTAGAATGTGATATATGCAATTTCCCAGTATATAAAAAGGATGCGCACGAATTTGAAAGGAAGGTCCACTGCGTGCCAAATTCGGCGAGGCAAAGCATAATATTGTGTAAATATCAATATGTAAGTAGACTGAAAAAATAATTATTTACAGTACTGACAGAAATGGGAGGAAGAATGTACGAATTTGAAAGCCGTGTCCGCTACAGTGAAACAGGGGCGGATGGTAAGCTGACTTTAGATTCTATTGTAAATTATTTTCAAGACTGCACAATTTTTCATTCGGAATCCATTGGAATGGGAATGGATCATTTAAGTGAACGAAAACATGTGTGGTTTTTGTCAGCATGGCAGGTTGTGGTTGAGGAATACCCTAAATTGGCGACAGATCTGACGATTGCTACATGGTCATATGGCAGTAAGGGATTATATGGCTATCGTAATTTTTTAATGAAGGGAAAGAATAGTGAGGTATATGCCTATGCATCTTCCACCTGGATTTATGTAGATACCCTGACAGGAAGACCGGTTCGCCTGACTGATGAAATTATGGCAGGTTATCCAACAGAAGAACCATATCCAATGGAATATGCAAAGCGAAAAATTGTGTTGCCGGATGCGTTGGAATATAAGGAAGCGATTGCGGTTCAGAAACACCAGATAGATACGAATCAACATGTGAATAATATTGAATATATCAAAATGGCAATGGAAAGTCTGGATACTACCCATAAGATTCGGGAAATGCGTGCAGAATATAAACAAGCTGCCATACTGGGTGACCAGATATATATTGGAACGGGAAGCAGCGATGAAAGAACTGTGGTATCTCTTTGTAATGAAGAAAAGAAACCATATGCAAATGTGGAATTTTTATGGTGCTAAGTGGAAAAGCAGCCTGCTGATAAGAATGCCGATAAAGTGGCAGAAAGGGAAAATGATATGTTACAATTAGGAAAAAGACAGATACTTACTGTGGTAAAAAAAGTAGAGTTCGGCGTATATTTGTCTGAAGGAATAGAGTCACAGGAAAAGGTGCTTCTGCCGAAAAAGCAAGTACCGGAAAACTGTGAAATTGGTGATACAATAGATGTGTTTTTATATAGGGATTCACAGGGTAGATATATTTCTACAACAACCCAGCCATATATTACATTAGGAGAGACAGCACGTCTTACCGTAAAGGAAGTAAGTAAAATAGGAGCATTTCTTGATTGGGGATTAGAAAAAGACCTTCTTCTCCCATTTAAGGAGCAGGTGGTTAAGGTGAAAGAAGGAGATACTTGTCTTGTGGCACTTTATATTGACAAGAGCAGCCGTTTGTGTGCCACAATGAAGGTATATCATTATCTTGTAACACCAACTCCGTATCACACAGGGGATCGTGTTTCGGGTGTGGTATATGATGTGACACAGGATTTTGGCGTTTATGTTGCTGTGGACAATCGTTATTCTGCTCGAATTCCGAAAAAAGAAGTGTTTACAAAAATGCACATCGGTGATGTGGTGGAGGGCAGAGTGACACAGGTGAAGCCCGATGGAAAGTTAGATTTAAGTCTGCGTGAAAAAGCATATCTGCAAATGGATCAGGATATGGAAGCTGTGTTGCGTCTGTTAGAAGAATATGATGGAAAGCTTCCGTTTACAGACAAAGCGTCGCCGGAAATCATTAAAGAAAAAGCAGCTCTCAGCAAAAATGCATTCAAACGGGCTGTGGGACATTTGATGAAAGAAGGAAAAGTAGAAATCGTCGAGAATGGAATTATTTTAAAATAAAAAGCAGATGACTTGCATCTGCTTTTGTGGGCAATCTATACCCGGATATCAATGTTAGAACCTAATTCAGGAGTTACAGCGGACTCCAGAACCTGAACCATGCCATCGCCTGCGGTTTCAGCCATGTCCATTGACATGGAGAGAACAGCAGTCCCTATCTGGCTAAGAAGGTTCGTTTGACTCATTGCGGTTGATAAAGCTGCAATATCCATTAGGAACACCTCCCCTACATTCATTGATATGTTAAGTGTAATCCATTATTAGAAAAAAAGCAAGAATAATCGGACAATGCACAGAATAGTTTCGTTTTTGCAATTGTCTGTGTGCATTAAATATGAAAGGTGGCGATAAGTATGGGAGACAAAGTAGATGTATTAGGTCTGGACATTGAAAATATGTCTGTAGATGAAGCATTGCCGGAAATCAGCCGGATGTTAAATCATGACTCCATTTATCTCATTGATATGATAGGTACAGAGTTGCTTCTGAAGGCAGGTGAGGATGAAGAACTGAAGAAGTGCTTACAATTCATGGATATGCTCTGGCCAAGGGAAAAAGCAATTCTTACGGCTGCAGGCGTGGAGGACAATCACAGGATGGAAGAAATTGAAATGAACCGTTTTGTAAGAGTTTGTTTAGAACAGGCAGCTTTTCAGGAAAAGACAGTATTTCTTCTGACAGACACAGTGGAAGACAGGAACCAGTTTCGCGCATATCTGAATGAATATTATAAAGAACTTCGTATTGCAGGTGATTATGTAGTGGAAAACTGTTGGGGGGATGAAGATATTATTGTAAATGCAATTAATATTGCATCACCAAATTTGATATTATCTTCTATGAGCAATCCATATCAGGAACAGTTTATCTATGCACACAAGCAAAAATTAAATGCCAATGCATGGTTAGGACTTGGTGGAAATATGAGACCGCGGCATAATTATAGAGGGAAAGAAAATTTTTTGCGCAGAGTATTTGCAAAGAGAATTTTAAAGAAAGAAGTTTCTAAGTATGAGGCTTTTAAAAAATAAATATTTACGAGCCGCATCCTTAAAATATCTGAATTTTAAATTGGACGAGAGGGAAAATGCATAAAAAATATGCATATTCTCTCTCTTTTTTTGTTGCTTTCTATTAAAAAATAGTTTATACTAAAGAAATATAAAGTAAAAGATGGCGTTCTTTGTAACAAATGTACAATCATAAGCGTGTACTTTTTGGGGGAAACATATACGCGTCTTATGCCATTAGAGAAGGTAGTAAAGGAGTGGAAGCATGATATCGAATCAGATATTACAGACAACAATTGAGGGTTTAAAAGCAATTACACGTATTGATTTATGTATTGTAGACATTGAGGCAACTGTATTAGCAAGCACAATGGATGTAATGGAGGATTTTTCCCAGGCAGTGTTATCTTTTGTAAAATCACCGGCAGATAGCCAGGAAGTACAGGGATATCAGTTTTTTAAGGTGTATGATGAGCACCAGTTAGAGTATATTCTATTGGCGAACGGCGGAAGTGATGATGTGTATATGGTTGGTAAGATTGCAGCATTTCAGATACAGAATCTATTAGTTGCATATAAGGAAAGATTTGATAAAGATAATTTTATCAAGAATTTATTGCTGGACAATCTGCTTTTGGTAGATATATACAATCGTGCCAAGAAACTGCATATTGACACAGACACCAGAAGAGTGGTATTTATTGTAGAGACGAAACAGGAGAAGGATACAAATATTTTGGAAAATATCCGCAACCTGTTCGGCGGAAAAACAAAGGATTTTGTTACAGCGGTTGATGAGAAGAATATCATCGTAGTGAAGGAATTAGCAGATGGTGATGGGTATGAAGAAATGATGAAGACTGCAAAAGTAGTATTGAACATGCTTCATGCAGATGGCAGCAACGATGTACATATCGCATTTGGTACGATTGTAGAGGAAATCAAAGAAGTGTCTCGCTCGTATAAAGAAGCAAAGATGGCACTTGATGTAGGAAAGATTTTCTTTAGCGAAAGAGAAGTGATTGCGTACAGTACATTAGGCATCGGACGTCTCATTTATCAGCTTCCGGTACCCCTTTGTAAAGCATTTATTAAAGAGATTTTTGATGGAAAATCTCCAGATGAGTTTGATGAAGAAACATTGACTACCATTAACAAGTTTTTTGAAAACAGCTTAAACGTATCAGAGACATCAAGACAGTTGTATATTCATCGTAATACGCTGGTATACCGTCTTGACAAGCTACAGAAAAGTACAGGTCTGGATCTTCGTGTTTTTGAGGATGCGATTACCTTTAAGATTGCACTTATGGTTGTAAAATATATGAAATACATGGAGAGCCTGAACTATTAGTATTATAAAAAATGTGTAGATACGGCACATAAGAGGGAGCGTCACAAATGATTTTTCTTGACCATGTAAGCAAAAGTTATTCGTCGGGACAGCCGGCACTCAATGATGTCAGTCTTCATATTAAGGAAGGCGAATTTGTTTTTATTGTAGGGAACAGTGGTTCTGGTAAATCTACGCTAATTAAGCTTCTCCTTAAGGAGTTAGAGCCAACATCGGGAGAAATTACCGTGAATGGACAGGTACTTGGCGGGCTGAAAAAGCGTCATATACCGAAATTCAGAAGAAATATCGGTGTGGTTTTTCAGGATTTTAGATTGTTAAAAGATCGCAACGTGTATGAAAACATTGCATTTGCACAGCGTGTGATTCAGACTCCGACACATGTGATTCGCAAGGAGGTGCCAGCCAAGCTTTCCATGGTAGGGCTGGCAGAAAAATATAAGTCCTATCCAAAGCAGTTATCTGGTGGAGAGCAACAGCGAGTAGCGTTGGCAAGAGCGCTGATTAATAATCCGACTCTTTTGTTGGCGGATGAGCCAACCGGTAATCTGGACCCTAAGAATTCCTGGGAAATTATGAAGCTGTTGGAGCGGGAAAATGAAAAAGGAAAAACGGTTCTTGTGGTAACCCACAACAGGGAAATTGTAGATGCCATGCAGAAACGCGTCATTACCCTTCAAAAAGGTGTGATTGTGAGTGATGAGGAGAAGGGCGGTTATATCTATGAGGATTAGTACAATATGGTATACTATTAAGCAGGGATGTAAAAACATTATCCGGAACCGAATGTTTTCACTTGCGTCTATCGGTACGATGGCAGCGTGTATTTTTCTGTTTGGTGTATTTTTTTCAGTTGTGTGGAATTTAGAGCATGTAGTGGATAACGTCCAGTCTGGTGTGGCAGTAACTGTTTTTTTTGACGAGGATTTATCAGAAGAAGAAATAAAAAAGATTGGTAGCGAGATTGAAAAACGAGATGAAGTAGAGTCTGTTAAGTATACCTCAGCAGAGGAAGCGTGGGATACCTTCAAGGTGGATTACTTTGGAGAAAATGTGGATCTTGCTGCTGTTTATAATAACGATAATCCATTAGAAGGCGCAGAAAATTATGAGGTGTATTTAAAGGATGTATCCGGTCAGGAATCCCTTGTTACCTACTTGAAGTCAGTTGAGGGTGTGCGTCAGGTCAATTACTCTCAGGTGGTTGCTGATACCCTACAGAATTTTAATCAGTTGATTGCACTGGTGTGTGTGGCAGTAATTGTGATTTTAATTGGCGTTTCGGTGTTCCTGATAAGCAACACGGTTACGATTGGTATTGCAGTAAGAAAAGAAGAAATTGCTATTATGAAACTGATTGGGGCAACAGATTTCTTTGTTAAGGCACCATTTTTATTCGAAGGTATTTTAATTGGTTTAATAGGTGCAGCACTTCCGTTGTTGGTATTGGATTATGCATACAATGCAATTACTAGTTACTTGTTAGGTGAGTTTTCTGTAATACAGAACTTCCTTGATATTGTACCGACAAGTGATATCTTTTCAGTGTTGGTGCCAGTGGCACTAGTAATGGGTGTAGGTATTGGTCTGGCAGGAAGTTTGATAACTACAAGAAAGCATCTTCGTGTATAGTGCACGACAGAAAGGAGTAAGTTTTGCGCAGTACAAAAATATTAGGAATTGCTACTGTTTTATTGGTGTCAGGCATTAGTTTTACAGCACATGCAACTAGTGATCGTTTGTCTCAAGCTGAGCAGAATGTCACTCAGGCAAATGATGCAGTAGAGGATGCCAAAAGTGATGTCGGCGAAATGGAATCTGAACTGGAGAAAATGAAAAAAAACCTTGCAGATATTGAAGCTGCCAAGGAAAATATAAATGATTATATAGAAAAATTAGATAAGCAATTGTCGAGTCAGACCCAGCTGGTAATGGAAAAAGAAGCTGCTGTGACACAATTACAGCAGGATATTGCAGATACCGAAGAGAAACTGAAGGAAGCAGAAGAATTAGAACGTCAGCAGTATGAATTGATGAAGATTCGCATTAAATATATGTATGAGAATGGCGATACCGATTACCTGTCAATTCTTTTAGGTGCATCTTCCATCTCAGATTTTTTGAATCGAATTGAATACGTGGTAGAGTTGTCTTCTTATGATAACCGAATGTTAGAGCAATACCAACAAACAATGGATGATATTGCAGAACTGAAAACAAAACTGGAAGAAGAAAAGGTATCATTAGAGAACCAGCTTGCAGAATTGCAGGATGGACAGGAAAGTCTGGAATATTTAATTGGTGCAAAGCAGGAAGAATTAGAAGGCATGGAAACAGATGCTGATAAAAAGCAGGCGTCAATTGAAGAATACGAGGCGTATATAAAAGAGCAGAATGATACGATTGCTATTTTAGAGCAGCAGGCGAAGGATGCTAAGAAAAAATTGCAGGAAGAACAAGAATTGCAAAAGCAGAAGGAAGAAGAAAAGAAGAAACAGGATAAAAAGCAGGAAAATACTACTTCTGGTGATGCAACTGCCACAGAAAAGCCGTCTAGTGACAGCTCATCAAGCACGTCTTCTGTAACATTGACCTATGATGGTGGAACCTTTGCATGGCCGTGTCCGGCATATACGAGAATTTCCAGTGAATATGGAACACGTATGCATCCAACTCTTGGTGTGGAAAAATTCCACAATGGTGTCGACCTGGCAGCACCGGCTGGTTCGAATATTCTTGCAGCATATAATGGAACTGTGGTGGGGGCCGGCTATAATTCTTCCATGGGAAATTATGTTATGATTGATCATGGAAGTGAGCTGTATACGATCTATATGCATGCTTCTGCATTGTATGTAAAATCAGGGCAGAAAGTATCTAAGGGTGAAGTAATAGCAGCAGTAGGTACGACCGGTCGTTCTACTGGTAATCATTTGCATTTTGGTGTGCGATTGAATGGTAATTATGTAAACCCAATGAATTATATCAGTAAATAATAAATATATAGGGTGACGGAAACACGGAGAATGAAAATTATGGAAAATAAAGATTGGAACCAGGAGGAGACAGTTCAACAGGAACCAGATAAGAAACAATATTTCAAAATAGGAAAGCCCTTAAAAATAGTAACGACTGTGTGCGCAGCTGTGGCGGCGTGCACAGTCGTATTTGCAGCCGGAACATATTATGGAAAAAACAGAACCATGAAATACTTAGAAAGTGAGTATAAGGTTGGAAACGTAAGCACAATGCAGAAAGTTGAGGCGATTATACAGCTTTTAGATGAATCGGAAATCATGGAATATGACTTGGAAAAATTAGAAGATGGTATTTATAGGGGCTTACTGGATGCGACAGAAGATAAATATGCAGAGTATTACACCAGGGAAGAGCTAACCACCTTCTTTGATGATTATAATGGAACATATAGTGGAATTGGAGCTACTTTGATGTTAGATACGGCAACACAATTAGTGTCCATTGTGCAGGTATTTGATGGTTCCCCTGCTGAGGAGGCTGGTATACAATCCGGTGATTTGATTTATAAGATCAATAACAAAGAAATGCAGGGTATCAGTATTGATGAACAGATTAAACAGATTAAAGGTGAAGAAGGAACTAAGGTACATCTTACGATTCTTAGGGAAAATAAAGAAATAGAAATGGACGTAGAACGCCGTTCTATTGAGACTCCTTCTGTAACGTCATATATGCTGGATGAGAGTACAACTGGTTATTTGGCAATATCTGAATTTTCAGAAAGTACAATCAGCCAATTTGAAAATGCTTTGCGTGAACTGGATGAGTCAGGTATGGAGCGTATGATTGTGGATTTGCGAAGTAATACAGGTGGAAGTCTGAATGCAGTCATAAAAATGCTTGATATGATAGTGGATCAGGGGCTTTTGGTTACAGAAAAGGATAAGTCTGGTGCAGAAATAGCATTTAAGGCAACGGAAGCTGGAAAGATTGTCGATGTTCCGATTGTAATTCTGACTAATGGCTATACAGCCAGTGCCTCTGAGATATTTACTGGTGTGTTAAAGGATTATGAACTGGCAGAATCAGTGGGAACCACTACTTACGGAAAAGGTGTTGTACAGAATCTTCTGTATCTTCCGGATGACAGCGCAGTGAAGTTGACAGTGGCAGAATATTATCTCCCGAATGGAGAATGTATACAGGGAAAAGGGATTGAAGCTAATTATGAACTGGAATTTGATAGTGAACTGTATAAAAAAGACGGAACAGACAACCAACTCCAGAAAGCAATTGAAGTGATAGAAGGGAAATAGAAAAGTCAAGTAGATAGCAATCAGAGAATTGCATGAAATAAATAAGATAAAACTGTTAAAAAGCTACAATAAATAAGATAAAATTGTGAAAAAATATAAAGAATTCAGAAAAAAGGTTGCAAGTATTCTGAAATGTGGTATAATGGTTTTAGCGATAAGGGGAAATACAACGGGACGAACGGATGTATAATTATCGTGAATAGAAGGTAAAGGAGTTGGACAGCATGCGTATTACAATTTTAGGAAGAAATATTGATGTAACAGATGGTTTGAAGGCCGCAGTGGAGGATAAGATAGGCAAGTTAGAGAAATATTTTACACCTGATACAGAAGTTCACGTAACACTTAGTGTTGAAAAAGAGAGACAGAAGATTGAAGTTACAATTCCGGTGAAGGGGAACATTATCCGGTCTGAACAGGTAAGTAATGATATGTATGTATCAATTGATTTGGTGGAAGAAGTAATTGAACGCCAGTTAAAGAAGTATAAGAACAAGTTAATTGATGCAAAGCAGGGAGGCGGAAGCTTTACTCCTGAGTTTTTAGAGAAGGATTACGAGGGTGATGATGAAGTAAAGATCATTCGTACCAAGAAGTTTGGTGTGAAGCCAATGTATCCGGAAGATGCTTGTGTACAGATGGAATTGTTAGGACACAATTTCTTTGTATTCCGCAATGCAGAGACAGACGAAGTGAATGTAGTGTATAAGAGAAAAGGAAGTACTTACGGTTTAATTGAACCAGAGTTTTAATAAGTTGAAGTCATCGGAGGCATTTCCGGTGACTTCTTTTTGGTATTTTTTCTTAGAAAACAAATACTTTTTAATGAAAAATTTATTGTATCTATCTCCATAAAGTGGTACAATGTTTAACATATTGGGTATTTATGTCCAGAAAAGCATAAGACCTTTTGATGATATTGTATCAAAAAGAGCTGGATGATATCAGCGGAATGGAGAACTATTTATTATGAAATTTTATGAGAAAGTATTTGGTACGCACAGCGAGCGTGAGTTAAAGCGAATTAAGGCTACCATTGATAAAGTGGAGAGTTTGCGTCCAGAGATGCAGGCATTGACTGACGAAGCGCTGAAGAATAAGACAAAGGAATTTAAAGAACGCTTAGAAAAGGGCGAGACATTAGATGACCTTCTGCCAGAAGCATTTGCGACTGTAAGAGAAGCAAGTAAGCGTGTGCTGAATATGGAACATTATCGTGTGCAGTTGATTGGTGGTATGATTCTCCATCAGGGACGTATTGCAGAAATGCGTACAGGTGAAGGAAAAACATTAGTCTCTACATTACCTGCATACTTAAATGCATTAACAGGTAAAGGTGTGCATATTATTACTGTCAATGATTATCTTGCAAAGCGTGATGCAGAGCAGATGGGGCAGGTTCATCAGTTTTTAGGACTTACTGTAGGTGTAGTTTTAGGTGAGATGAGCAATGATGATAGACGTGCAGCATATGCCTGTGATATCACATATGTAACCAATAACGAGTTGGGATTTGATTATCTCCGCGATAACATGGCTATTTACAAGGAACAGCTTGTATTGAGAGATTTATCATATGCCATTATCGATGAGGTCGATTCCGTTCTTATCGATGAAGCAAGAACACCGTTAATTATTTCCGGTCAGAGTGATAAGTCTACAAAGCTTTACGAGGCATGTGATATTTTAGCTCGCCAGCTTATCAAAGGTGAGGCAAGTGGTGAGTTCAATAAGATGGATGCCATTATGGGTGTCGAAGTCACAGAAACCGGCGATTTCGTAGTAAACGAAAAAGATAAGATTGTAAACCTTACAGAAGATGGAATTCATAAAGTAGAGAAATTCTTCAATATAGAGAATCTGGCAGACCCGGATAACGTTGAAATTCAGCATAACATTAATCTTGCATTGCGTGCGCATAATTTAATGTTCCGCGATCAGGATTACGTGGTACAGGATGACCAGGTATTAATCGTAGATGAATTTACAGGACGTATCATGCCGGGACGCCGTTACTCCGATGGTCTTCATCAGGCGATTGAAGCAAAAGAGCGTGTAAAGGTTAAGAGAGAAAGTAAGACGTTAGCAACTATCACATTCCAGAACTTCTTTAATAAATTTAAGAAAATCAGTGGTATGACTGGTACGGCGCTTACAGAAGAAAAGGAATTCCGTGAAATCTATGGCATGGATGTTGTTGCGATTCCTACGAATAAGCCGGTACAGAGAGTTGACCATGAGGATGTTGTATATAAGACAAAGAAAGAGAAGTTCCATGCAGTTGTGCAGGATATTATGGAATCCCATGAAAAAGGACAGCCGGTACTGGTTGGTACCATTACCATTGAAACATCGGAATTATTAAGTAACATGCTTCGTAAAAATGGTATCAAGCATAACGTATTGAATGCAAAATATCATGAGCAGGAAGCGGAGATTGTAGCCAATGCGGGACTTCATGGTGCCGTTACTATCGCAACCAACATGGCTGGTCGTGGTACGGATATTAAACTGGATGAGGAAGCAGTAGCAGCCGGTGGTCTTAAGATTATTGGTACAGAGCGTCATGAATCCAGACGTATTGATAACCAGCTTCGTGGACGTTCCGGACGTCAGGGTGATCCGGGTGAATCCCGTTTCTACATTTCGTTGGAAGATGATTTGATGCGTCTCTTTGGTTCTGAGAAAATGATGGCAATGTTTAATGCATTGGGTGTACCGGAAAATGAGCAGATCCAGCATAAGATGTTGACAAATGCCATTGAAAAAGCACAGAAGAAGATTGAAGTAAATAACTTTGGTATTCGTACAAATCTGTTAAAATATGATGAGGTAATGAATGAGCAGCGTGAAATTATTTACAAAGATCGCCGCCGTGTATTAGATGGAGAAAACATGAGAGATTCCATCTACAAGATGATTACGGATACGGTTGAAAATGCAGTAGATACCTTTACAGGAGAAGATTCTGCGCCGGAACAGTGGGATTTAGAAGGATTAAATGGAACACTTCTTCCGGTTATGCCACTTAAGGAAGTTCGTTTAGAAGACTTAGAGGGTGTGAAGAAGAATACATTAAAACATAATCTGAAGGAAGAAGCAGTAAAGCATTATGAAGCGAAAGAAGCAGAATTCCCGGAGGCAGAAGCAATTCGTGAATTAGAACGCGTCATTCTTCTTAAGATGATTGATAAAAAGTGGATGGATCATATTGATGATATGGATCAGTTGCGTCAGGGTATTTCTCTGCAGGCATATGGTCAGAGAGATCCGTTGGTAGAATATAAGATGCAAGGCTATGAAATGTTTGATGCCATGACACAGAGCATTCAGGAAGATACAGTAAAGCTTTTATTCCACGTAAGAGTAGAACAGAAGGTAGAGCGTGAACAGGTGGCTAAGGTTACTGGTACAAACAAGGATGATCCGGCGCCTAAGACAGTGAAACGCACGGCTGATAAGGTATATCCAAACGATCCATGCCCATGCGGTTCCGGAAAGAAATATAAGCAGTGCTGTGGACGATTTGAAAAATAAATTTTAATAAAATAAAGAAAAAGAGGTGATTTGGTGGTAGAATTAGATGCATACAAGCAGGAATTGTTAGCATATCAGGCACCATTAGAAGAAATGAGGGATTCACTTTGACTTGGCATCGAAAAGTCAAAGAATTGAAGAACTAGAGCGCAACATGGAAGCTCCGGATTTCTGGGAAGATCCGGAAAAGTCTCAGGCGATGACAAAAGAATTAAAAAGTCTGAAAGATGATGTTGACGTATATAATCATTTAGAAGAACTCTATGAAGAAGTAGAGATTCTCATTGAAATGGGATACGAAGAAAATGATGCATCGGTATTGCCGGAGATTGAAGAGCAGTTTGTATTGTTCAAAACAAAGTATGAAGCTATTAAGATCAAGACACTTTTGTCAGATGAATATGACAATTATGGTGCAATACTTACCCTTCACTCCGGTGCAGGTGGAACAGAAGCCTGTGACTGGGTGAGTATGCTCTATCGAATGTATTTGCGATGGGCGGCTGCAAAAGGCTATCAAGTGGAGGAATTAGATTACTTAGAGGGAGAAGAAGCAGGCATAAAGTCTGTTACCTTCCAGGTAAATGGTGAAAATGCCTATGGATTTTTAAAATCAGAAAAGGGAATTCACCGTCTGGTTCGTATTTCGCCATTCAATGCCAATGGCAAACGTCAGACATCCTTTGCCTCAATGGATGTAATGCCTGATATTGAGGAGGATGTAGAGGTAGAAGTGCGAGATGAAGATTTAAGAATTGATACATACCGTTCCAGTGGTGCGGGTGGTCAGCACATCAATAAAACGTCATCAGCTATTCGTATTACGCATTTGCCAACGGGAATTGTGGTACAGTGTCAGAATGAACGTTCCCAGCATATGAATAAGGATAAAGCAATGCAGATGTTAAAAGCGAAGCTGTATCTTTTGAAAAAGCAGGAGAATGAAGAAAAAACATCAGGAATCCGCGGTGAAGTAAAAGAGATTGGCTGGGGCAATCAGATTCGCTCCTATGTCATGCAACCGTATTCTATGGTGAAAGACCATAGAACCAATGAAGAAACCAGCAACGTAAATGGTGTGATGGATGGTAATCTGGATGCCTTTATGAATGCATATTTAAAATGGACCCATACAGACAGAAGGGAGGAGTAGGGGTATGAAGGGAGTAAAATCAATTGTATTTCGAGTGCATGGACAAAGTTATGGTATTGACATTAGTTTAATTAGCGGTATTGAACGCGAACAGACGGTGGTGCCGATACCGAATGCACCATCCTGTATTAAGGGGATTATTTATCTGCGTGGTGAGATAGTGCCAGTGTATAGCCTTTGTCGTAAATTCAATTGCCCGGAATTAACAGGAACAGAGGTGCAGCTCATTATCATTAATCGAGGTGATATGCACATTGCTCTTGAGGTGGAAGCGGTAGAAGAAATCATCGACATTGCAGGTGAAAAAATATCTGAGGCACCACCGATTATTAAAAGCCAGCAGACAAAATATTTAGATTCGATTGCAAAACCAAGTGATAAATTAATTATTATGCTAAATGTGGAGCAATTGATTACTGAGGAAGAAGCAGAAGATATTGAAAATTTTGTGGAGAGCCAGAAAGAACAGTCGTAAAGATTGATACAGGAGGAGCAGACTTTGTACATTAGAAAGCAAAGCCTGCTTCTTTTTACATGTCAGTACACTCGGTATGATATAAAGGATAAAATAGGAACACATTTTGTGAAAAAAGATGGACTAAGGTCTGGTGTCATGGATGTACGACTGGTTCAGATGTAAGAAAATGGTTGATTTCTAATAATAGATATGATAATATCTTTCAAGTGAAGACAGATGTATTTGGTCAACATACACGAAGCTTTTAAGATAAACGACTATGGGGTGTCTGTTAGGTATGGAGGATAAAATATGGCGGATGCGAATAAGTATTTTGTAGTAAAGCAAAAGGCCGTACCGGAGGTTCTTCGCAAAGTAGTGGAAGCTAAGGAATTATTAGATTCTGAAAAAGTATTGTCTGTGCAGGAAGCTACGGATATGGTGGGAATCAGCAGAAGTTCTTTCTATAAGTATAAGGATGATATTTTTCCGTTCCATGAGGGTGCAAAGGGGAGAACGATTAATTTTGTTTTACAATTAGATGACGAACCAGGATTGTTATCAGATGTGTTAAAATGTGTAGCCAATTCAAAAGCAAATATATTGACGATTCATCAGAGCATACCGGTAAGCGGAGTTGCCTCTCTTACCTTGAGTGTGGAAATTTTACAAACCACAGATGATGTTTCTAAAATGATATCTGATATGGAAAGCTTAAAAGGCATTCATTATGTAAAAATACTATCAAAAGGATAGAAATCAAAGACGCCAAAGTGGCAGAAGCGAGGTTAGTAATGATTAAAATTGCAGTATTAGGTTATGGTACAGTAGGATCAGGTGTAGTGGAAGTATTAAACACGAACCAGGAGCCAATCAACAAAAAGATCGGTGATGAAATTGAAATTAAGTATGTGCTTGATTTAAGAGATTTCCCGGGAGATCCGATTCAGGAAAAGATTGTTCACGATTACGATGTGATTTTAAAGGATGAAGAAATTAAAATTGTCGTAGAAGTGATGGGTGGTGTAAATCCTGCATATACATTTGTAAAGCAGGCATTAGAAGCTGGAAAGAGTGTTTGTACCTCTAATAAGGAATTAGTGGCAAAGCATGGTGCAGAATTATTAGAAATCGCACATGAAAAAGGAATCAACTTCTTATTTGAAGCGAGTGTTGGTGGCGGTATTCCGATTATTCGTCCTTTGAACTGCTCTCTTACATCGAATGAAATTGAAGAAATTACTGGTATCTTAAACGGTACAACAAACTACATCATGTCCAAAATGGCAGACGAAGGTTCTGAATTTGATGATGTATTAAAGGATGCGCAGGATAAGGGATATGCAGAACGTAATCCGGAAGCTGATGTGGAAGGATATGATGCATGCCGTAAGATTGCAATTTTATCTTCCCTTGCATTTGGTAACCAGGTAGATTATGAAGATATTTATACAGAAGGTATCACAAAAATCACAGCAGAAGACATCAAGTTTGCAAAGAAGATGGGCTATGCAATCAAGTTGTTAGCATCCAGCAAAAAGGTGGAAAATAAATTCTATGCAATGGTTGCCCCTTTCTTCGTGCCACAGACACATCCATTATTTAGTGTAAACGGTGTATTTAATGGAATTTTCGTACATGGAAATGTATTAGGTGATGTAATGTTCTATGGAAGTGGTGCAGGTAAGCTTCCAACTGCCAGCGCAGTAGTAGCCGATGTTATGGATGCGGCAAAACATATGCATCGTAGTATTATGAATGACTGGAGTTCAGAAAAATTAGAGCTGACATCGATTGATAGTGCGGTACGTCGTTTCTTCATCCGCGCAAATGGTACAGCAGCAGATGCAGCAAAATTAGAAGCAATTTTCGGTAAAGGTGAAGTAGTTACTGTTGATGGTTTAGAAGGCGAGTTCGGTTTTGTTACAGCTGAAATGTCAGAAGCAGATTTCCGTGCGAAAGCAGAGCAGACAGATATGATTAGAAACCGTATTCGTATCGAAGCATAGAAAAACATGTGATATATCTTGCTATTTCACATGATTACCTGTTCCGTGAGTTACATTCATTAGCTTATTTTTACATATCGAAGGCGGAATAAGGATTAAAAATAATGGGCGGTACGATATTCAGAAGGCAAGCTGAAAATCGTATCGTTTCCTGCATTTAGGAAGGATAGAAGAATTATGAAATATGTAGTGATTTTAGGGGATGGAATGGCGGATGAGCCAATTGAAGCATTGGGTGGAAAGACTCCCCTGTCTTATGCAAAGACACCTATGATGGATATGTTATCTAAAAAATCTGAAATTGGAATGATACATACAATTCCGGAAGGAATGAGCCCGGGTAGTGACACTGCGAATTTATCAGTAGCAGGCTACGACCCTAAAAAATATTATACAGGGCGTTCTCCGTTAGAAGCATTAAGCATTGGTGTAGATATGAAATCAGATGATGTTTCTCTTCGTACTAACATTGTTACATTAAGCGAAGAAGAAGGTGTGCCGTACAGTAAGCAGACAATTATTGACCACAGTGCTGGTGAAATCTCTACAGAAGAGGCGGCGGTATTAATTGAAGCAGTAAAGGAAGGATTAGAGAGAGAAGGATATTCTTTCTATGTTGGAACCAGTTACCGCCATCTTCTTATCTGGGAAAAGGGTGAAGTAATTGACCTTGTACCGCCTCATGATGTATTAGGAAGTGTAATCGAAGAAAATCTTCCAAAAGATGCTGTTCTTCGCGAAATGATGGAAAAGAGCTATGACATCTTAAAAAATCATCCAATTAACATCGAGAGAAAGAAGCAAGGCTTAAATCCGGCGAACTCCTTATGGTTCTGGGGAGCAGGAACACGCCCGGCATTGTCTTCCTTTGAAGAATTATATGGATTAAAAGGTGTTATGATTTCTGCGGTAGACTTGTTAAAAGGTATTGCAGTGGGAGCCAGCATGACAAATATCGAGGTGGAGGGTGCCAACGGTGGACTTCACACGAATTATGAAGGGAAGGCGGCAGCGGCTGTAAAAGCATTGACAGAGGATGGATTTGAATTTGCCTATGTTCACGTGGAAGCGCCGGATGAAATGGGGCACCAGGGAAGTGTAGAGCGCAAGGTGCAGGCAATTGAAAATCTGGATGAACGCGTGATTAAGCCGGTTTATGAAGGATTAAAAGCAGCAGGCGTAGACTTCAGAATGTTAGTGATGCCGGATCATCCAACACCGATTCGATTAAGAACCCATACAAGCAATCCAGTGCCATATATGATTTATGACAGTACAAACGAGCAGAATAATGCATGGGATTATAATGAGGCAGAGGGAGAGAACAGTGGTCATAACCGTGCAAAAGGTTATGAACTCATGGGATATTTCCTGCAGAAATAAAGTGAGAGAAAGCACAGTCTCCAATTGCGTTGGGGATTGTGCTTTTTTACATATGGGGGAAGTTTATATAGGGATGGGGTGAAATTTTATTAGTGATTGAAAAAATCTGGTTTGCGTAGTTGTTGTATCATAATCGTTACCCGTCCGTGAATTGGCAGAAGGGGTTCCCAGGGGCAACTCAGACTTACACTGCAGGAGAGCCGCTTGCTGGCATGGCATATTCCACGCAGACCGAAGCCAACGTTCCGGTGAACTAACTCCCAAGTACGACTAAGACTCTCAGGAAAGCCTTCGAGCCTAAGTCTCCCTAGGGAGTGGATTTCGCCTCCACTAAAAGCGGCTCGTAATTGTCTGCTTAGGAATATGCCATACCAGCAAGCAGCTCTCCTACAGCGCAAGTCTGAGTTGCCCCTGGGAACCCATTCCGCCAATTCACTACCTTATCGAAAACGGTAGAATATAGTCTCATATAGCCAGTAAAATGCCACATGCTTATTAGTATTCTCAGTGATTTAGTCACTGTTTTTTCTACGAAAGGCATCATTACAGTGGATAAATGCTGAATATTGTGCTTAGGCAAATTAGTGGTTATCCCTTTGCAATTTAGTGCATCACAGCCCATAATACCTGATTTGTAATACGCTAGAGGTAAGCGACGATGCAACTTGCGCCTATGATACACAGCCGGTGGCAGGTGCAGAAGGTTCCTAAGCAGATAATTCACGAGCCGCTTTTAGTGGAGGTGAAATCCACTCCTTAGGGAGACTTAGGCTCGAAGGCTTTCCTGAGAGTCTTAGTCGTACTTAGGAGTTAGTTCACCAGAACGTTGGCTCGGTCTGCGTGGAACCTTCTGTACCTGCCACCGGCGTACGCGTAGCCACTATGATTAAACATTCACCCTTTTCTTACCAGACAATAGCCGAGCCTGTTTAATAATTCATCCCTACATTCTGTGCAACAATGCAAATTCTAAAAAAAGTATGAAACAAATAAAAATCACAAAATAATGGTTGACATTTCCCAATCAGAGTGCTATTTTAAGTACATGGATGTTAGCACTCCTTAAAGTTGAGTGCTAACAAGGCGAAAGGAAGTGACGCAGTGGAACTGGATGAAAGAAAAAGAAAGATTTTAGAAGCAATCATTCGAAATTATATGGAAACCGGTGAGCCAGTTGGGTCACGAACTATTTCCAAATATACAGATTTGAACTTGAGCTCGGCAACAATTCGAAACGAGATGTCAGATTTAGAGGAAATGGGTTATATCCTTCAGCCTCATACTTCAGCCGGAAGAATTCCTTCAGATAAGGGTTACCGCTTCTATGTTGATACGATTATGGAACGAAAAGACAAAGAAGTAACAGAAATGAAGGAAATGATGATTGAGAAGGCAGATAAAATGGAACTGGTGCTGAAGAATTTAGCAAAGGTTCTGGCTACGAATACGAATTATGCAGCAATGGTATCTGCACCACAATATCATTCCAGTAAAGTGAAGTTTATCCAATTATCTCAGGTAGATGAGACACAACTGTTAGCGGTCATTGTGTTGGAAGGTAACATCGTAAGAAACCAGATGATACATCTTACAAAATCACTTGATAATGAAACGCTTTTGAAGTTGAACATCCTATTGAATACCAGTTTGAACGGGCTTACGCTGTCAGAGATTAATCTGGGCGTGATTGCAAAATTGAAAGAGCAGGCAGGCATTCATAGTGACATTGTAAATGAAGTGTTAGATGCGGTGGCACAGGCAATCCAATCAGAAGAAGACTTGGAGATTTATACAAGCGGTGCGACAAATATTTTCAAGTATCCTGAGTTAAGCGAAGGTAGTAAGGCAAGCGAGTTGATTCACACATTTGAAGAAAAACAGCAGCTGAACGAGTTGGTACAGGAAACTCTTAGCAATGAGTCAGAAACAGGAATCAAGGTGTATATTGGAAATGAAAATTCCGTGCAGTCCATGAAAGACTGTAGTGTGATTACCTGCACCTATGAATTAGATGAAGGTATGCAGGGCACCATAGGAATTATAGGTCCAAAGCGAATGAATTATGAAAAAGCAGTGGATACCTTGAAGACTTTAATGGTACAGCTAGACACCATATATAAGAAAACATAGAAAGGGGCCTAAGGCGTGGAAGAAAAGAAACAGGAAGCAATGGAAAATGCAGAAGAAACAGTAGACGCTGCTGAGACAGAAGAAACAGTGGAAGGCGAAGTAGAAACAGAAGAGGCGACTCAGGATAATCAGGAGGAAGCAGAGGCTGCAGAAGAAGAAAAACCAAAAAAATCTTTCTTTGGAAAAAAAGAGAAGAAAGATAAGAAGGATGAGCAGATTGAAGCTTTGACTGACCAGGTAAAACGCCAGATGGCTGAATTTGATAATTTCCGTAAACGTACAGAAAAAGAAAAAACACAGATGTACGAAATCGGAGCGAAGAGCATCATCGAAAAGATTCTGCCGGTTGTAGATAACTTTGAAAGAGGTCTTGCAACCATACCGGAAGAAGAAAAGGGAAGTCCTTTTGCAGAAGGTATGAGTATGATTTACAAGCAGTTAATGACAGAGCTTGAAAGTGCTGGTGTAAAGCCGATTGAAGCAGTGGGAACAGAATTTAATCCGGATTTCCACAATGCAGTGATGCAGGTGGAAAGTGAAGAATATGAATCCGGAGTAGTGGCACAGGAACTCTTAAAGGGTTATATGTACCGCGATACAGTCGTAAGACATAGTATGGTAGCAGTTGTAAGCTAGTGTACAGTATTACCAGATGGAAAATTAAAATAATATAGATATAGACAAATATTCAGGAGGAATAAATCATGGGTAAAATTATTGGTATTGACTTAGGAACTACAAACTCTTGTGTTGCAGTAATGGAAGGTGGTAAGCCGGTTGTTATCGCAAACACAGAAGGCGCAAGAACTACACCATCGGTTGTAGCATTTACAAAAACAGGTGAAAGATTAGTAGGTGAACCTGCAAAACGTCAGGCAGTAACAAATGCAGAAAAGACAATCTCATCCATCAAGAGACATATGGGAACAGATTATAAAGTAGCAATTGATGATAAGAAGTTTTCTCCACAGGAAATTTCTGCAATGATTTTACAGAAATTAAAGACAGATGCTGAGAATTACTTAGGCGAAAAAGTAACAGAAGCAGTTATCACTGTACCGGCTTACTTCAATGATGCAGAAAGACAGGCAACAAAGGATGCTGGTAAGATTGCAGGTCTGGATGTAAAACGTATCATCAACGAACCTACAGCTGCAGCATTAGCATATGGTCTTGACAATGAAAATGAGCAGAAAATTATGGTATACGATTTAGGTGGTGGTACATTCGACGTATCTATCATTGAAATCGGTGATGGTGTTATCGAAGTATTGGCAACTGCTGGTGATAACCGCTTAGGTGGTGACGATTTCGACCAGAAGATTACAGAATACATGTTAGCAGACTTCAAACAGAAAGAAGGCGTTGACTTATCTGGCGATAAGATGGCATTACAGAGATTAAAAGAAGCAGCAGAGAAGGCAAAGAAAGAATTATCTTCTTCTACTACTACAAATATCAATCTGCCATTCATCACAGCAACTGCAGAAGGTCCAAAGCACTTCGATATGAACCTTACAAGAGCAAAATTTGATGAATTAACACATGACTTAGTGGAAAGAACAGCAGAGCCTGTAAACCGTGCATTAAAGGATGCAGGATTAACTTCTGGCGAATTAAGCAAGGTATTATTAGTAGGTGGTTCTACACGTATCCCTGCTGTACAGGATAAAGTAAAACAGTTGACAGGACATGAGCCATCTAAGACATTGAACCCGGATGAATGCGTAGCAATCGGTGCTTCTATCCAGGGTGGTAAATTAGCAGGTGATGCCGGTGCAGGCGAAATCCTTCTTCTTGATGTAACTCCATTGTCATTATCGATTGAAACTATGGGTGGTGTTGCAACAAGATTAATTGAAAGAAATACAACAATTCCTACAAAGAAGAGCCAGATCTTCTCTACAGCAGCAGATAACCAGACAGCTGTTGATATCAATGTAGTACAGGGTGAAAGACAGTTTGCCAGAGATAACAAGTCATTAGGCCAGTTCCGTTTAGATGGTATCCCACCAGCAAGACGTGGTGTACCACAGATTGAAGTTACATTTGATATCGATGCAAATGGTATCGTTAATGTATCTGCTAAGGATTTAGGAACAGGTAAGGAACAGCACATCACAATCACTGCTGGTTCTAACATGTCAGATGATGATATCGAAAAAGCAGTAAAAGAAGCTGCTGAGTACGAAGCACAGGATAAGAAACGTAAGGAAGCAGTAGACACAAGAAACGATTGTGATTCTATGGTATTCCAGACTGAGAAAGCACTTCAGGAGGTAGGAGATAAGATTGATGCAAATGACAAGACAGCAGTAGAAGCTGACCTTGCTGCATTAAAATCATTAATAGAAGCTTCCGCAAATGCAGAAGAAATGACAGATTCTCAGATTGATGAGATGAAGGCTGCAAAAGAAAAATTAATGGAAAGTGCTCAGAAAGTATTTGCAAAAATGTATGAGAATGCTCAGGGTGCTGCAGGTGCAGGTCCTGATATGGGTGCTACAGGTGCAGGAAGTGAAGCAGGCTACGATGATGTAGTAGATGGAGATTATAAAGAAGTATAGTAACTATGAGTGTAATAAAGAGTTACTGGTACAGCGTTTTTGAAATGCTATACATGTAATGTGAAAGGGGCTGTCTGTAGAAGGAAACAACTACAGGCAGCCTATATGTACACATAAGATACGGTAATGAATTTCTTGTATACAGAAGAACTTATGTTCTGATACGGTGAAAAAGTGCCGTGATTGTGGCAGTGTGGAGGAAGTTATGGCAGAGAGTAAAAGAGATTGTTACGAAGTCCTTGGTGTAGACCGTGGGGCAGATGATGCCACCATAAAAAAAGCATACCGTAAGCTTGCAAAGCAGTATCATCCGGATATGAATCCGGGAGATAAGGAAGCGGAGAAGAAGTTCAAGGAAGCTTCTGAGGCTTATGCAATTTTAAGTGATCCAGATAAGAGAAGACAGTATGACCAGTTTGGTCACGCTGCATTTGATGGAGGTGCTGGCGGTGGTGCCGGCGGATTTGGTGGCTTTGACTTTAATGGAGCCGATATGGGCGATATTTTCGGTGATATATTTGGTGATCTGTTTGGTGGCGGAAGAAGTCGTGGACAGAACAGCAATCAGCCTATGAAGGGTGCAAATGTACGTGCCGGTGTGCGTATTACCTTTGAGGAAGCTGTTTTTGGATGTGAAAAAGAAATTGAAATTACATTAAAGGATCCTTGTTCTACTTGTAATGGTACTGGTGCAAAGCCAGGAACTACACCACAGACTTGTACAAAATGTGGTGGTAAGGGACAGGTGGTATTTACACAGCAGTCTTTATTTGGTGTAGTTAGAAATGTACAGACTTGTCCGGATTGTAAAGGTAGCGGAAAAGTGGTAAAAGAAAAATGTTCGGATTGTCAGGGGACCGGTTTCGTTAGCCGTAGAAGAAAAATTCAGGTAAGTATTCCTGCAGGTATTGACAATGGTCAGAGCATACGTATTCGTGACAAGGGTGAACCAGGTGTAAATGGAGGTCCAAGAGGTGACTTATTAGTGGAAGTAGCAGTATCCAGACATCCAATTTTACAGCGTCAGGATATGAACATTTTTTCTACTGCACCAATATCTTTTGCACAGGCAGCTTTGGGTGGTGAAGTGCGCATTACAACGGTAGATGGTGATGTAATGTATGAAGTGAAGCCGGGAACACAGACCGATACCAAGGTTCGCTTAAAAGGAAAAGGTGTACCATCATTGCGTAATAAACAGGTACGAGGTGACCATTATGTTACATTGGTAGTACAGGTTCCGGAGCGTTTGAATGCAGAAGCGAAGGATTTGCTTCGTCAGTTTGATGCAGTTAGCGGTAACACACTTAAATCAGCTGGCACTGGTGACGGAGATGGTAAACCAAAGAAGAAAAAATTCGGTGAAAAATTCAAAGAGACAATTGAAGATTTGTTAGACGACGATAAATAATAGGAAAAAGTACTAGTGATTTGCGGATTACTGGTACTTTTTTCGGTTAAACACCATAGTTTTTTCATATTTCTGATAAAAAAATTGTATTGTATTTCCAAAAGTGTTATACTAAGAATAGTAGGCATAAGTAGATAGATTACTAAGGAGTGGGAGTAAATGAATACAATTGTACAGGAAGTAACAGAACGTACCGTGCAACGAGGTAGCCTTCTGTATTCAGAAAATGATGCAGTCAATGAAATCGTTGTAATTAAAGAGGGTCACCTTATTGCAATGGGGAAAAGCGGAAAGGTGGAGTTGAAGAAAGGCAGTGTAATTGGTCTGATTGAAGGTATGTATGGCAGATACATCAGAAATTATGTTGCAGACGCAGATACTGTATTACAGGTATATCCATTATACAAGCTGACATTTGTAGAGCAATTTGAGTCATTGCCATTAGACAGAGTGCAAATGGGGAATCTGGTCAGTTCTGTGGTAGAACAGGTTTTAATGTTCATTGGAAAATATAATGAGAAGAAGGCGCAGGCTGAGAAGTTTTATAAATATATTGCAGAGGGTATTCAGATATATACAAAGCTTTGTGGTGCTTATATGGTACAGCAGAAGCCGACCAGACGAATTCAGGGAATGGAACCGTTTCGTGCAGAGAGCATCTATTCTGAGGAATATGTAGAGTATTTTGAGCAGTTGATGGCTATGCCGGAGGAAGCAAAGAAGCCATTCTTTGCAGCGAGTATGTATATGAGCAAGTTAATGCTTCAGCAGGCAATTTCTCTTATGGAGGAATTGGTAGACTTAATTCAGGATACGAATACATATGTGGCAAATAATCAGAATTGCATTATAGGTGAAGAAGTAGACACCTTGTTTGCTTTGTATGAAGATTTGATTTTGCAATTGAGCCGCAAAAAGAACAACATCACGGTGTTGAAGAAAAAAGCAGAAGAAGTCTTGAATTTTGCAACTACATTTGAAGCAATTAGCAAAAATGAAGTGAGACGGACAAAAGAAGATTATATTAAAAAATTAGAATTGTTCAAGGACTTAGCTGAAAATGGTGGAGAAGAAGCCAGTGATGTCGAGATGGAAGCCGTCGGAGAATATACAACTGTACAGTTAGAGCTGGTTCGCAAACAGACAGAGAATGCAGCGGAGAAAATTATTGCATATGCAGATCTTCCGGAAGAAAAGAATGAACTGCTTCGTCAACATTTAACCGTATACAATAATATGGAAGATAAGATGGCGACCACAGATGATGTGCGTAAAGTGCGTAGAAAGCTGACAGAGCTATTCTATGAATACTATCAGGCAGTATTTTTCAAGTATCATGAAGCAGGCCAGAAAGATGAATTGCTGGAAATGTTTTTGGATTATGGATTTATGGATGATCATTTAGTACCAAACAAGATGATTGCTGATTTGTATTATCTGAAAAGGGAACCATATGAAGGCAATTATAACATTTTTACCATGAGAGAATGGCTGGAGGAAATCTACGAAGGAAGAGAAGAACCATCCAGAAATGAATTCGAACTGGATTATGAAGGCAATCTGCGCGAAATGAAAAAGACGCAAAATATTACGCCAGAGCAGGAAAAAGCATACAGAGCAGACCAGAAAGGAAAAGTTTCTTTTGAATTGAAGAATATGTTAGCTTCCACTAACCGTCTGACACAAGGACAGATTCTTACCTTCTGTCCGGTACTTCATGCAGAGGAGGATGAGGAAAGTCCAGCCAGATTGCTTTTACATAAAGCAAAGCTTGCTGAGACGCTTGACAGTCTGGTGCAGATTGATTTCTCTTGTTTCTATCGTCAGATTGTGTTCTGGGATACTGAACATGGTATTAAGAAAGAACTGATTGATAAAAAGGTATACCCGAATATTATTCTTATGCCGAATATCGGTGTGAATGGCGTTATGTGGCAGGAAGTTGCCGGACCTAGAAAAGATACACCGGCACGATTTGCATTCCCAATGTTTACAAGGGAAGACCTGACAAAAATGTCAATACCGGTATTAGGACAGTATCGTTGGGAGATTTGTAGAAATATTCAGGGTGTATACTGGAATGATTTGCAGGAGAAATCACTGACATCTGAATATTTTGATTATGCACAGTTCTATAAGAAGAACCGCGAACTGACCACGCAGGCGAAGGATCGTATTAAGCAGCAGTTAGTAAAAGCGAAGAACAGCTTCAAAAATATGTTTGTACAGGATTATACCGATTGGGTGCTATATGAATCCAATGGTTCCTCTAGATTGAACAAGGTGTCAAAGGAGATTTTAGCAGCATATTGCCCGTTTGCAGTAGAGTATCGTAACAAGTTGGCACAGAATCCAAGCTATACCTCTGGTATAGAGCGTTATGAGCGCATTCGACGCGAGAAAAAGAAACGTGCAGATAGTATGGAAAATACCTTAATCAAGAATAGAGGTACCATTACAGAAGACTTACAAGATTATTTTGAATATTTAGATATGTAATATTGTAGCTGTTCAGGACGACAGTACGGTATAGTTACATAATATTTAAGAAAGGAAAAGGATATATGCCAGAGGACATATATCCTTTTGGTGTGATTATGAAGTGGAATAAATATACGATAAAAACAGTTGCAGAGGCAGAAGATGTGATTATCAGCAGTCTTGCTGATTTAGGTATTGAAGGTGCAGAGATTGAGGATAATGTGCCTCTTACAGAAGCGGAGAAAGCCCAGATGTTTGTGGATATTCTTCCGGATAAGGATGCATCGGATAACACCGCATATATTAGTTTTTACTTAGAGCCGGAGCAGGATAATAAACAAATATTAGAAGATGTGAAGCAGGAATTAGAATTTTTAAGAAGCTTTATGGAGGTTGGTGAATGTACGATTACTTCCGGTGAGACAGAGGATGCAGACTGGATTAACAAGTGGAAGGAATATTTCAAGCAGTTTTATGTGGATGATATCTTGATAAAACCATCATGGGAAGAAAGAAAGCCGGAAGATGCAGATAAACTACTGATTGAAATCGATCCGGGAACGGCATTTGGAACCGGAATGCATGAGACAACCCAGCTTTGTATCCGTCAGATTAAAAAGTATGTGAAGGATGACATACAGTTATTGGATTTGGGAACGGGAAGCGGAATTTTATCCATTGTTGCATTGAAGCTTGGTGCAGCACATGCAGTTGGAACTGATTTAGATGTGAACGCCATTCATGCAGTAGGTGAAAACATGGAGACGAATGGAATACCGCAGGAGAACTATGAGGTAATTCTTGGTAACCTGATTGATGACAAAGAAGTGCAAGATGCGGTTGGATATGAAAAATATGATATGGTTACAGCTAATATCTTAGCAGAAATTTTAGTAGCGATGACACCAGTGGTACCACAGACCTTGAAAAAAGGTGGAATCTATATTACTTCCGGTATTTTAGCTGAAAAAGTGGATATGGTAAAGAAAGTGATTGAAGACTGTGGAATGACTGTGTTAGAAGTGACTTATCAGAAGGATTGGGCATCCATTACAGCACAAAAAAATTAGATGGAGAGAAACTATGGATTATTTTTTTGCAGAACCGTCATGGATTCAGGACGGGAAAATCATAATACAGGGCGATGATGTGAAACACATTAGCAATGTACTCCGTATGAAGCCTGGGGAAGAACTCCTGATTGGCAATGGAATCGATACCAAGTATATATGTAAAATTTTGGAAATGGACAAGCATCAGGTGGTTACACAGATTTTAGAAGAGGACAAAACGCCATCGGAGTTGCCGATAAAGATTACATTGTTTCAAGGGTTGCCAAAAGGTGACAAGATGGAACTTGTGATACAGAAAGCGGTAGAGCTGGGTGTCTATGAAATCGTACCGATTGCCATGAAGAACTGTGTTGTGAAGTTAGATGAAAAGAAGGCAGCAGCAAAAGTGAAACGCTGGCAGACCATTGCGGAAAGTGCTGCAAAGCAGTCGAAACGTATGATTGTACCGGAAGTAAAAATGCCGATGACTTTTCGTCAGGCACTTGACTATGGGAAAACCTTAGATTATAATTTGATACCGTATGAAAATGAGAACGGTATGGACGCAGCAAGAGAAAAAGTGAATGCATGCAGAAATTATAAGCACATCGGTTTTTATATCGGACCAGAGGGAGGGTATGACCCTTCCGAGATAGTATTAGCAGATGAGGCAGGTTTTCCGCGTATATCATTAGGAAAAAGAATTCTGCGCACAGAGACAGCAGGACTTGCCGTATTGTCCATTTTAATGTTTGCCATAGAAGAATAGGCGGAAAGGATAATTGGGACAATGAGCGAAGTATATTTTGACAATTCAGCCACAACCCGCTGCTATCCTCAGGTTGCGGAAAAGATGCTACAGATCATGACAGGAGCCTACGGGAATCCGTCATCTATGCATAAAAAAGGATTTGAAGCGGAACAGTATGTAAAAGAAGCAAAAGAGCTGATTGCCAAAAATCTTAAAGTAAGTGAAAAAGAAATCTTTTTTACTTCAGGTGGAACAGAGTCGGATAATTTAGCGATTATTGGTACCGCATTGGCGAATCGCAGAGCAGGAAACCATATCATAACCACCAGTGTAGAACATCCGGCGGTAAAGAATACCGTAAAATACTTAGAGGAGCAGGGCTTTCGTATCACCCTGCTTCCGGTAGACAAGCAGGGTGTAATAAAGATGGATGGGTTCAAAGAAGCTCTCTGTGAGGATACCATACTGGTTTCTGTTATGTACGTGAATAATGAAGTAGGCGCCTGCCAGCCAATCGAAGAAATTGCCGCATATTTAAAGGAAACAAAATCAAAAGCAGTATTTCATGTAGATGCTGTACAGGGCTTTGGTAAATACCGTATTTTTCCAAAGAAAACCGGTATTGATATGCTTTCTGTCAGCGGACATAAAATTCACGGGCCAAAAGGAATCGGGTTTTTATACATTCGTGACAAAGTAAAAATAAAGCCAATCGCTTTCGGCGGTGGTCAGCAGAACGGCATCCGTTCCGGCACTGAAAATGTACCGGGCATCGTAGGCATAGCAGAGGCAGTCCGCATCAGTTATGAAGATTTTGATAACAAAATCGACACCCTATACGCATTGCGAGACCGCTTTGTAGAAGGCGTAACCAGAATAGAAGGCTGCCACGTCAATGGTATGCCTGCCAGAGAAGGCGCACCACACATCGTCAGCGTAACCTTCGATGACGTGCGTAGCGAAGTCCTTCTCCACGCCCTGGAAGACAAAGATATTTACGTCTCAGCCGGTTCTGCCTGCGCCTCCAACAAACCAGAACCAAGCGCCACCCTGTTAGCCATGGGCTTATCCATGAAAGAGATCGAAGGAACCATACGCTTCAGTTTTTCCTTCGACACAACTGCCGCAGAAATCGATTATTGTATAGAAGCGTTGCAGGAATTATTACCACGTTTGCGCAAATATACACGAAAATAGTGTGGCGGAAATCTTGAATTATTTGCTGATTATAAGGTGCCGGTAAGGAAGTGGATTGTTGTAGCAGAAACACAATTCACGAACGGTTAGCCACCAATTTATAGAATCATACAAGAAAGGAATCAACTATGTACAAAGCATTTTTAATAAAGTACGGAGAAATCGGCGTCAAAGGAAAAAACCGTTATCTATTCGAAGACGCACTAGTCAACCAGATTCGCTATGTCTTAGAAGATGCAGAAGGCGAATTCGAAGTTCGCAAGGAACAGGGACGAATTTATGTAGAATGTTCTGAGGATTACGACTACGAAGAAACCGTCTCTTGTTTAAAGAAAGTATTTGGTGTAGTCTGGATATGTCCGGTCGTATTCTTTGAAGACAATGGATTTGAGGACACGGCAGAGCGCGTTATCAACTTTATCGATACTGTATACGAAAAAAAAGACTTCTCCTTCAAAGTGCATTGCCGCAGAGCAAGAAAAAATTATCCAATGGAATCCATGGAAGTCAATGCAGAAATAGGACATCGCCTGTTGGAGCATTTCACAGACTTGTCGGTAGATGTGCATAAACCAGACGTAATGCTTTGCATGGAAATACGTGAAAAAATCTATGTGTATTCCGAAATGATACCAGGACCAGGCGGAATGCCCCTTGGAACAGCAGGTAAGGCAATGTTATTGTTGTCAGGTGGTATCGATAGTCCGGTAGCAGGTCACATGATAGCAAAGCGTGGCGTAAAAATAGATGCGATTTATTTCCATGCACCACCGTACACAAGTGAACGAGCAAAACAAAAAGTAATAGATTTGGCAAAGATAGTCTCAGAATATACAGGCCCGATTGATTTGCATGTGGTAAATTTCACAGATATCCAGTTATATATTTATGAAAAATGCCCACATGAAGAATTGACCATCATTATGCGTCGTTACATGATGCGAATTGCAGAGCATTTTGCAGAAGAAAAAGGCTGTTTAGGATTAGTAACAGGAGAAAGTATCGGACAGGTGGCAAGTCAGACCATGCAGAGTCTTATGGCTACAAACGAAGTGTGCCATATGCCTGTATATCGGCCACTTATCAGCTTTGACAAGCAGGATATCGTAGACGTAGCAGAGCGCATTGGAACCTATGAGACATCGATTCAGCCATTTGAAGATTGCTGTACTATCTTTGTGGCAAAGCATCCGGTTACAAAGCCGAACGTAAAGGTAATTCGCAAAAATGAGGAAAATTTATCAGAAGATATTGAACGACTAGTAGAAGAAGCCATTGCCTCTACAGAAGTAATTAGCATAAGAAAATAAAAAAATGGGGAACCATTCGGTTCCCCCATTCCATTTGTAGTATGCATTACCCCGTAACTACGTATTAGATGATGTATGGCTTTAAGGTTTCCATCACATCAGTAACATCACCTTCAGCGTGAATGTTTAAGTTGATTGGTTTAGATAAATCTAAGCTGAAGATACCCATGATGGATTTCGCATCGATAACGTAACGACCGGATACTAAATCAAAATCAAAATCGAATTTTGTGATATCGTTTACAAAAGATTTAACCTTGTCAATGGAATTTAATGAAATCTGTACTGTTTTCATATTGCCACCCTCCTTTTTTATTCATACTAATATTACCGTTTAGCATAATAAAAGTCAAGTGTATGAGGGCAAAATTAGAAAGTTTACGCAGTTTTCACGAATTGAACAAAAAATTAGGAAACAGGTATGCAAGTATGACAAGGCAAAAACAGTTTGAGAGAAAAATACGTGAAATTCTAAGGGGATACTGGTCGATTTCACGATAATATACAAAAAAAATTGTGTAAAATGTAAATGGGTTTCGAGATAAGAAAAACAGTTTATTTTTGAAAGGAGATACGCTATGCAAAAGGCGGCATTGCATAATTTAGGCTGTAAGGTGAATGGTTATGAAACAGATGCTATGCAGCAGATATTAGAGGATGCAGGATATGAGATTGTAGATTTTTCGGAACAAGCAGATGTATATATTATCAATACCTGCACCGTGACGAACATGGCAGACCGAAAATCCAGACAGATGCTGCATCGTGCCAGAAAGCAAAATCCAGACGCGATTGTGGTGGCAGCAGGCTGCTATGCACAGGAATCAGCAGAGGAGTTAAAACGGGAGACCGGTGTGGATATCCTTCTTGGAAATAACCAGAAAGGTGGATTGTTGCAGGCAATTCAGCAGTTTGAAGAGGAACGGAAACAGGTTGTCTGTGTGACTGATATTTCTGCGAATACAGAATATGAACAATTGTCAGTGTTCAAAACAGCGGAACATACAAGAGCCTATATCAAGGTGCAGGATGGCTGTAACCAGTTTTGCAGCTATTGTATTATTCCATATGCCAGAGGGCGTGTGCGAAGCAGAGGTGCAGGGGACATCATAAAAGAAGCAGAAAATCTGGCAAATGCCGGTTATCAGGAATTGGTGCTTACCGGCATTCATATCAGCTCCTATGGTATTGATTTCAAGGAAGAAAAGGAGAATCTCCTGTCCTTGTTAAGGAAGCTTCATGAGGTAAAGGGAATCGAGCGTATTCGTTTGAGCTCTGTAGAACCACGTATTGTGACAGAAGAATTTGTAAAAGGAATTGCGGAATTGCCAAAAATCTGTCCACATTTTCATTTGTCCCTACAGAGTGGATGCAATACTGTGTTAAAGCGTATGAATCGCCATTATACGGCGGAGGAATATGCAGCGGGTGTGCGTTTGTTGCGCCAGTATTATGAGCATCCGGCGATTACTACAGATATCATTGTAGGTTTTCCACAAGAAACAGAAGATGAATTTAGGCAGACAGTAGCATTTACTGATGAAATTGAATTTTATGAAACACACATATTTAAATATTCTAAGAGAGAAGGTACAAGGGCAGCTGTTATGGAGGGGCAGGTGCCGGAACCGGTAAAGACACAGCGAAGCAAAGTGTTATTAGAAAAAAATCAGATGCACATGGAGGCATTTTGTCGGTATTACATTGGAAAAAAAGTGGATATACTAATAGAGGAAATAATGGAAATTTCCGGAAAACAGTACCAGGTGGGACATACAAGAGAGTATGTGATGGTTGCTGTGGAAGCAGAAGAAAATCTTAAAAATCAAATTGTGACAGTGAAAATACAAGATTTTTTAACAGAAAAAATTATGAAAAGTGAAATAACTCGTTGATAATTTTGCAATAATATATTAAAATAGATAAGAAGTTTAATTTTGAGGTCGTGAATCATGCAGGATATAAATAATACACAATATTTTAAAGTACAGGTAGAGCCGGAGACACAGGTACAGGATATTTTAGCAGCCGTTTTTGAAGCATTGTCTGAAAAGGGCTATAATCCGGTAAATCAGATTGTAGGGTATGTAATGTCAGGTGACCCTACTTATATTACAGGTCATAAGAATGCCAGAAGCTTGATTATGAAGGTGGAGCGTGACGAGATAGTTGAAGAGTTGCTGACTTTCTATATCAAGAATAAGAATTGGCAGTAGTAGGATATTTTATGCGAATAATGGGATTAGATTATGGTTCTAAGACTGTCGGTGTGGCAGTCAGCGATCCACTGGGAATTACTGCTCAAGGGATAGAGACGATTACCAGAAAGCAGGAGAATAAATTACGCCAGACATTGGCGCGGATTGAAGAGTTGGTGAAGGAATACCAGGTCAGTGAGATTGTGGTAGGTTTGCCAAAACATATGAACAATACCATTGGTGACAGAGGCGAGAAATCCATTGAATTTAGCAAAATGTTGGAAAGAAGATGTGGAATTCCCGTAAAAATGTGGGACGAGCGTTTGTCAACTGTGGAGGCAGAACGTTGCCTGATGGATAGTGGCGTAAGAAGAGAAAATAGAAAACAATATGTGGACAAGATAGCTGCCGTAATTATTTTGCAGAACTATCTGGATGCACATCCTACAGTATAACAGATATTTAGGATGAGACAGTAGGAGAAAGTCGTAAAAAGAGCCTCTGGTTTTACGGAAATAGTATGACAGAGGTATCTTTTCATGTGCGCAAATAAATCAATTTACAAAGAAATGAGGTGGAACGCAGATGGAAAAAATTGAATTTACTTTTCAAGATACGAATGAAACAGTGGATTTTTATATTTTAGAAGAAACGAAAATCAATGGAACACAGTATTTGCTGGTAACCGATTCAGATGACGAAGAGGAAGAAGAGGCTGAGGCATACATCTTAAAAGATTTATCTTCTGAGACGGATGAGGAAAGTGTATATGAGATGGTAGAAGATGATGAAGAATTAGCAGCGGTTTCAAAAATCTTTGCGGAAGAATTAGAGGATTATGATATCGAATTATAAGAGTGTATAAAAAATAGAAAATGGAGGTAAGATTTTGAAGGCAGTAGGTGATTCAAAGTTAAAAGTCATTCCACTTGGTGGTTTAGAACAAATTGGAATGAATATGACTGTGTTCGAGTATGAAGACAGTATTATTGTAGTGGATTGTGGATTGTCCTTTCCGGAAGATGACATGTTGGGAATTGACTTAGTAATTCCGGACGTGACGTATCTGAAGGACAACATTGATAAGGTAAAGGGCATCGTGATTACTCATGGACATGAAGATCATATTGGTGCGTTGCCTTATGTGTTACCAGAAGTCAATATGCCTGTATATGCAACAAAGCTTACAATGGGATTGATTGAAAACAAATTAAAGGAGCACAATCTTTTAAGAAGTACAAAGAGAAAAGTGATTAAACATGGACAGTCCGTGAATCTTGGTTGTTTCCGTATAGAATTTATCAGAACGAACCATAGTATTCAGGATGCTTCCGCTTTCGCCATTTATTCTCCGGCAGGAATTGTTGTTCATACAGGAGACTTTAAAGTGGATTATACGCCAGTGTTTGGTGATGCGATTGATTTGCAGCGTTTTGGCGAGATTGGTAAAAAAGGAGTTCTTGCATTGATGTGTGATAGTACAAATGCAGAACGTCAGGGATTTACCATGTCAGAGAAGACATTAGGAAGAACATTTGATAATTTATTTGCAGAGCATAAAAACAGCCGTATCATAGTGGCTACTTTTGCTTCCAATGTAGACCGTGTGCAGCAGATTATCAACTCCGCAGATAAGTATGGACGTAAAGTTGTAATTGAAGGGCGAAGCATGGTGAATGTAATTACAACAGCGTCAGAATTAGGCTATCTGAATATTCCGGACAATACATTAATTGATATTGAGCAGATGAAGAACTATCCGGATGAGCAGATGGTCATTATTACAACGGGAAGCCAGGGGGAATCTATGGCAGCACTTTCCAGAATGGCAGCGAGCATTCACAAGAAGGTGACTATTATGCCGGGAGATACGATTATTTTCAGTTCCAATCCAATTCCGGGTAACGAAAAGGCAGTATCGAAGGTAATTAATGAATTGTCGGCAAAAGGAGCAAATGTTATTTTCCAGGATACACATGTATCTGGACACGCATGCCGTGAAGAAATCAAATTAATCTATTCGCTTGTAAAGCCAAAATATGCGATTCCGGTGCACGGTGAATATCGTCATTTGAAAGCCCAGGCAGGATTGGCAGAAGAATTAGGAATTCCAAAAGAAAATATTTTCATCCTGCATTCTGGGGATGTAATATCCTTGAATGCAGAATCCGCAGCAATAACTGACCATGTGCATACAGGAGGAATTCTGGTAGACGGTCTTGGTGTAGGTGATGTCGGTAACATTGTACTGAGAGACAGACAGAGACTGGCAGAAGATGGAATTTTAATTGTGGTTCTTACGTTAGAGAAATACAGCAACCAGTTACTTGCCGGTCCTGATATTGTATCAAGAGGTTTCGTGTATGTAAGGGAGTCAGAAGATCTGATGGAAGAAGCAAGACAGATAGTAAATGATGCCTTAGAAGATTGTCTTGACAGAAATATTACGGACTGGGGCAAGATAAAAAATGTATTGAAGGATACTTTGGGTGATTTCCTGTGGAAGCGTACGAAGCGTAATCCAATGATTTTGCCTATTATCATGGAAGTATAGGAATCCATTTTATATAAAAAAGGAGGGTATTTTTATGGAGGAGGTAAAAGCCCAGGTTGCTCAACTGGTAGAGGCGATAAAAAATAGTGAACCATATAAAAGATACTCTGAGGTATCAATGGAAGTCAGAAAATCTCCAAAACTATGGCAGGAACTTACAGAGTACAGAAGAAATATTTTTGAAATGCAGATGGAGCTAGAGGGCGATGCGTTGTTTGATACGTATGATCATTATGAGAAGGATAATGAGCAGTTTCGTCGTGATCCGCTGGTAAATAATTACCTGAATGCAGAACTTGATTTGTGCAGAATGATACAGAAGATTGATGCTATCATACTAGACGCAATTGATATAGAGTTATAAAGAAGTTAGGAGCAGCAGATGAAGTCAAAACGAGTTGTCATGTCGGTGGTTAGTGCGATATTTAATATCAGCATTTTGGTGATAGTGATAGTTCTGATTAAGGATGCCGCCACATATGCACATAATTATGGATATCGGATATTTGCAGAACCAGCGATGACACAAGCACCAGGGAGAGATGTTGTAGTTACAATTGAACCGGGTGATACCGTGGAAGAAATTGCAGCGAAATTAAAAAAAGAAGGACTAATCAGAGATGCTAGCCTTTTTGTCTGGCAGGAGAGGGTTTCCTCGTATTATGGAGACGAAAAGGCTGGTACTTATACATTAAACACATCACAAACAGCAGAGGAGATGCTTGCTGTTCTGGCAGGAGAAGCATCTTCCACAGAAGAATAAAATACCTGCGGAGGCAGAAATGATTGTAGAAGAACGGTTGCTCACGTATATCAATTCTTTGGATTGTGGTAATACAAGCTTCTTAGATGCGTTGGAGAAAGAGGCGTTAGATAATTATGTGCCAATTATCAGAAAGGATATGCAGAGCTTTCTAAAAGTAATGCTTGCTATCAAACAACCAGGACGAGTGTTAGAAGTGGGAACAGCAGTAGGATTTTCTACGCTGCTCTTAAGTGAATATGGTCCGGCAGATATGCATATTACAACAATAGAAAATTATGAAAAACGTATTCCGATTGCAAAAGCAAATTTTGAAAAAGCAGGGAAAACAGAGCAGATTACCTTGTTAGAGGGGGATGCTGCAGAACTATTAAAAACACTAGACGAGCCTTTCGATTTTATCTTTATGGATGCAGCAAAAGGACAGTATCTGGCTTTTCTGCCGGATTGTGTGCGTTTGTTGAAGGAAGGTGGCATTTTGATTACAGATAATGTGTTGCAGGACGGAGAGATTATGGAATCACGGTTTGCAGTGACAAGAAGAAACCGTACCATACACACCAGAATGCGAGAATATTTGTATGCGGTGAAGCACCATCCGTTATTGGAAAGTAGTATTTTACCGGTAGGAGATGGAATTACATTGAGTGTAAAAAGAAATGGAAAGTCAGACGAACTATGAGAAAAACAGAGTTATTAATTCCGGCGAGTAGCCTGGAGGTATTAAAAACAGCAGTTATATTTGGCGCAGATGCAGTATATATTGGTGGTGAAGCTTTTGGACTTCGTGCAAAAGCAAAGAATTTTTCCATGGAAGATATGAAGGAGGGCATTGCTTTTGCCCATGAGCGTGGAGTAAAGGTATATGTGACTGCCAATATATTGGCACACAATGGGGACCTTTCCGGTGTTGAGGAATATTTTAAAGAATTAAAAGAAATCAAACCAGACGCATTGATTATATCTGACCCGGGTGTATTTACGATTGCAAAGCGCATCTGTCCTGAGATTGAGGTACACATCAGTACTCAGGCTAATAATACAAATTATGCCACCTATCGTTTCTGGTATGATTTGGGAGCTACGCGAGTGGTGGCGGCAAGAGAATTGTCCTTGAATGAGATAAAAGAGATTCGCCGTGTGATACCTGAGGATATGGAAATTGAGGCTTTCATTCATGGTGCCATGTGTATTTCCTATTCCGGAAGATGTCTGCTCAGTAACTATTTTACCGGACGTGACGCGAATCAGGGTGCCTGTACGCATCCATGCCGCTGGAAATATGCAGTGGTAGAAGAGAAACGTCCGGGAGAATATCTGCCGGTATATGAAAATGAGCGTGGAACGTATATTTTCAATTCCAAGGATTTGTGCATGATAGAACATATTCCTGAAATTTTAGATGCAGGCATTGACAGCCTAAAGATTGAAGGTCGTATGAAAACAGCTCTTTACGTTGCTACGGTAGCAAGAACGTATCGCAGGGCAATTGATGACTATTTAGAATCTCCTGAAAAATATCAGCAGAATTTAGAATGGTATAAGAGTGAAATATCGAAATGTACGTATCGTCAGTTTACAACAGGCTTTTTCTTTGGAAAGCCTGATGAGAACACACAGATATATGACAGTAACACCTATTGCAAAGAGTATACCTATCTGGGTATTGTAGGAGAGCAGAATGAAAAGGGCTGGTATGAAATTGAGCAGCGCAATAAATTTTCGGTAGGAGAGCAGATTGAAGTGATGAAGCCGGATGGAACGAATCTGGAAGTTGCTGTTTTGAATATTGAAGATGAAAAAGGAAACGCAATGGAAAGTGCTCCACATCCAAAGCAGAAATTGTATATCAATCTGGGTGTTGCATTAGATCAGTATGATATTTTAAGAAGAAAAGAAGAATAGGTAGTGCCTTTGTGGATTATGGCAAAAAAGTTGTCGTAAACTAAGGATATTTTTGTAATTATTGAAGAAAAAGCATAAAAGCAAAAAATTAAGCTTGCTTTTTTCTGATAAATACTGTATTTTAGGTTATGAACAAATCATGAGTGCCACTTAGGTGCTGATTTGAAAGTACAGAATAAGTAGAGAACAAAGGCGTTCCATGAATCTTGTATTCACGGAGCCTTTTTTGCTTTTTTTCCGTGTATCGGCTGTGCTTACTGTGTCTGGTATAACAATCGGGCATGATACTTAACTAAAATAACTGAAAGGAAAGGGATAACAAAATGAGTGAAGTTATGAATGTAGAAGCAATCTTCGGAGAAAATGTATTTACTCTTGCTAAGATGGAAGAATGCTTACCAAAAAAAGTATTTAAAGAAGTAAAGAAAATTATGGCAGAAGGTGGCGAGCTTTCTTTAGCAACTGCAGATGTTGTCGCTAATGCAATGAAAGAATGGGCAGAATCAAAAGGTGCGACACATTATACTCACTGGTTTCAGCCTTTGACAGGTATTACTGCTGAAAAGCATGATGCATTCGTGACACATCCTTCAGAAGATGGAAAGATGATTACTGAATTTTCGGGTAAAGAGTTAATCAAAGGTGAACCGGATGCTTCTTCTTTCCCATCTGGTGGATTGCGAGCAACTTTTGAAGCTAGAGGATATACAGCTTGGGATATCACATCTCCGGCATTTGTTAAAGAAGATGCAACAGGCGCGATTCTTTGTATCCCTACAGCGTTCTGCTCATACAAGGGTGAAGCTCTTGATAAAAAGACTCCACTTCTTCGTTCTATGGAAGCAGTAAGTGAACAGGCCCTTCGTATTGTTCGTTTATTCGGCAACACAGAGGCTACGAAGGTAACAGCTTCTGTTGGTCCTGAGCAGGAATATTTCTTAGTAGATAGACAAAAATATTTAAAGAGAAAAGACTTGATTTTCTCTGGACGTACATTATTTGGGGCATCAGCGCCAAAGGGACAGGAATTAGATGACCATTACTTTGGTGTAATCAAAGAACGTATCGGTGCTTACATGAAAGACTTAAATGAAGAATTATGGAAGCTCGGCGTTACAGCGAAAACACAGCATAATGAGGTTGCTCCGGCACAGCATGAGTTAGCGCCAATTTATGAAACAGCAAACATTGCGGTTGACCATAACCAGATTATCATGGAGACAATGAAGAAGGTTGCTGTTCGTCATGGTTTAATGTGTCTTCTTCATGAGAAGCCATTTGCAGGCGTGAACGGTTCCGGTAAGCACAATAACTGGTCTCTGACAACAGACAATGGTGTAAACTTATTAGAGCCAGGTGATGCACCAAACCAGAACATCCAGTTCTTGTTAGTATTAGCTTGTATTATGAAAGCAGTAGATACACATGCAGATTTATTACGCCAGTCTGCTGCTGACGTGGGAAATGACCACAGATTAGGTGCAAATGAGGCTCCACCGGCAATCATTTCCATATTCTTAGGTGAACAGTTAGAAGACGTTGTTCAGCAGTTAGTTGTAAAAGGGGAAGCTACAAGCTGCTTAGAAGGTGGTAAATTAGAAACAGGTGTTAGTACACTTCCGGATTTACAGAAGGATGCAACAGACCGTAACAGAACATCACCATTTGCATTTACCGGTAACAAGTTTGAGTTCCGTATGGTTGGTTCTGCAGACTCTATTGCAAGCCCGAACATCATCTTAAATGCTATCGCTGCAGAAGCATTCTGCGAAGCTGCTGATGAGTTAGAGGGTGCAGAAGATTTTGATATGGCTGTACATGATTTAATTAAGAAATACATGACAGAGCATCAGAGAATCATCTTTAATGGTGATGGATATTCTGACGAATGGGTTGCGGAAGCGGAAAAGAGAGGCTTACCAAACATCAAGTCTATGATTGAGGCATCCGCTGCACTTACAACAGACAAAGCAGTTGCTTTATTTGAAAAATTCCATATCTTTACACAGATAGAGTTAGAGTCTCGTGAAGAAATTACATACGAGAACTACTCTAAGACGATCAACATTGAAGCGCTGACCATGATTGATATGGCTAGTAAGGAGATTATTCCATCTGTATCTTCTTACTCTAAGGAGTTAGCAGAAACAGTAGCTGCACTTAAGGCAGCAGGTGTGGAAAGTCCGGCTCAGTCTGAACTGTTAGCAAAGGTTGTAGCATTGATTAACGAAGCGGCAAAGGCTCTTGCTGAATTAGAGAAAGCAGTAGCAAAGGCTGCAAATATTGATTGTCCTAAGACACAGGCGTTTGCTTACAAAGATAAGGTTAAGGTTGCTATGGATGCACTTAGAAAACCTTGTGATGAATTAGAGATGATTGTGGATGCTAAGTATTGGCCATTCCCAACTTATGGAGAGTTAATCTTCGAAGTGTAATATTGTATAATAGTGTATATATTAGAAGCTGCCCATGTGGATAATGCATGGGTAGCTTTTTATATATTAGGAAATTGTAACAGCATATTGTAAAATATAATTCATGAAATTTTCTGGTATATAAAATAGGATGTACACGAATTTGAAAGGAAGATGCACGGTGTGCTGGCACGTTTTCTTCGGAAAATCTGCTACTTGTGAAACATGGGTGCGTCTGCTATACTGAGTACAGGAAAAAATATAAGTTAGGACTTACTAACAATAGGAAGAATGGAGAGCGTATGCAAATGGAGAAGGAAACATTTCCCGTGATTCCGTCTGACCTTCCGAAGTTACCGGATGTGGAGCGGGCGTATGTGTGGGCAAAAGAATTATGTAGATATGCACAGCAAGAGGATTCTTTTTTTGAAGAATTCTGGAAAAAGCTGACTCAGAATAAAAACGTGTATGAGGAATTTATTTATTATCTTCAGCATGGAGAATATAAAGGTGAATATACAGTGGAAGGCTGTACACTTATGGATATCATGATATGGCAGATTGATCGCTTTAAATGGAAGTTTGATCAGGGTGGCTTGGATGGTATGAAAACCAATAAGGATAAGATGGTCTTGATGGCATTCAATACCATGCTGAATATGGAGCTTGGCGGTACGGATGTTGTTGCTAAAATGCAGAAAGATACAGGCATTGAGTTGCCATATTATCCACAGTAAGAGAATAGCTATTTGTTTCGTTGTGCTTGCACAGAGTAGCTTATTGCTCTAAATGTCGTGAAGGCGGCATAACGGAGGTTATTATGATACAAAATAATGTGAATAAAAAATACCGTGGGCTATCAAAACGCATTCTGGCTTGTGCAATGACAGGATGCATGGTGTTTGGTTATGCAGGAAATATGAGTATTCCAGTGGTTTATGCAGTAGAGGAAACAGAAGCAGAGACCTATACAGATGAGAATGGTGTGGTATATACACTAAACAGTGGAACTTGTAGTGTGACCGGTTATACAAAAGATGTGAAGGAAGCTATTGTAATTCCCAAAGCGATTAAAGTAAATGGAACAGAATATACGGTGACAATGATAGGTGACAAAGCATTTTCAACATGTAGTAGTTTAAAAAGCATAACCATTCCAACAAGCGTAACAAGTATTGGGGAGTATGCGTTTTATAACTGTAGTAGCTTGACTAGTGTAAGCATCCCGGACAGTGTAACAAGTATAGGAAATTATGCATTTAGCGATTGTAGCAGCTTGACCAGTATACATATTCCGGACAGTGTAACAAGCATAGGAAATAATGCATTTTGAAATTGCAGTAGCTTAACCAGTGTAAGAATTCCGGAGAGTGTAACAAGTATAGAGAAAAATACGTTTTATCAATGTAGTAACTTAACCAATATAAGTATTCCATCCAGTGTGACAAGCATAGGTGAAAGGGCATTTTGGGGATGCAGCAGCTTGACAAATGTGACATTGCCGGATAATGTGACAAGTCTGGGAATCAGCGCTTTTAACAGATGTACAGGTCTGACAAGCATCACATTATCGTCAAAATTAGCAAGTTTAAACGACTGGACATTTGAAAAGTGTAGTAGTTTAACGGACATAACGATACCAGACAGTGTAACGACTATCGGTAAGGAAGTTTTCTATCAGTGTAGCAATTTGAAAAGCGTAACCATACCCAAAAGCGTAACAAGCATGGGTGAAGATGTGTTTTTGGAAGCTCCTGATGTAGTGATTTATTGTGAACCTGGTTCGGTAGCGGAAGTCTATGCAAAAGAAAATAAGGTATCTTTTCGTGACAAGAATTCTGTAACAAATGACAATCAATCAGAAATGCAACCAACGGGTAATACACCGCCGACGGTAGATACAAGTACCGCATCAACAGGTGGCACATCGACATCAAATGTAACTACGCCGATGGTAGATGCAACTCAATCGTCAGAAACAAGTACACAATCATCAGAAACAAGTACACAATCGTCAGAAACAAGTACACCATCATCAGAAGCAAGTACACCATCAACAGATGACATTACCGTATCACCAGTGATGGCACAAAAGATTACATTGAACAAAATATCACGAAATATGTATGTGGGTGAAAAATTCACAGTAATAGCAACCATTTTACCGGAAGATGCTGCCAGCAAAGCGGTAACCTATAAAAGCTCGAAGCCATCTATCGCAACTGTGGATGCAAAGGGGAAAGTAACTGCTAAGAAGCGTGGTACAACAGTAATTACGGTAACCGCAAAAGATGGAAGTGGTGTCGTTGCGAAATGTACAATCCGTGTAGGATATCGAATTGTATATAAGCTAAACGGTGGAAAAAATAATGCAAAGAATCCATCTGCGTACACATCCTATGCCAATGTAAAATTAGCCTTACCATCTAAGCCAGGTTACATATTCAAAGGCTGGTATACAACGAAGGCTTTTCAGTCTAAGTCAAAGGTTACGACGATTTCAAAGAAAACAAAAGGTGTTGTAACCGTGCATGCAAAGTGGGAGAAAGTGAAGAAGCCTGCACAGGCAACACTGAAAACGGTTAAGAGTAGCAAGTCAGGTACATTGACTGTGACAGCAAAGAAAAGCAGTTCCGTAATGGGGTATCAGTTCCTTGTTGCTACCGACAAAAATTTTAAGAAGAATGTAAAGACAATTACAACGAAAAAGCTGACAACCACTTTCAAAGGCTTGAAGAAGGGAAAGATCTACTATGTAAAAGTACGCGCTTACAGAGTGGATTCCGCAAATAAGAAGATTTATGGAGCGTATAGTAGTGTGAAGACAGTGAAGGGGAACAAGTAAAGATTCATTGTATTTTATAAGGCATTCAGAACCGTAATGTGTATAAAACTCTTGACAACTCTGCGTCCTTGGGGATAAAATAAAAAAGATTTGTAAAGACATTGACGAAGACAGTATACACTGAATTTTTATATGAGAAACAGCGAATCAGGGATGGTGGAAGCCTGAATCATACGCTCAGTGTAGAAGATCACTTCTGAGTTGCCTGCCGAACTCCCTATGGATAGTAAGTAAGGACGGAATATTCCTCCGTTATGGGAATCGTGTATGTTGATGCGTATAAGCGCAGTCCAGTACAATGTAATAGGTGGTATAACGATGCATGTAGTAGCTTCGTCCTTTTACAGAGGACGGAGCTATTTTTATATACCTAGGAAATTAATACCGAAAAACAGGAGGTCACAATACATGTATAAGAAAGTAGATACGAATCTGAATTTCGTAGAGAGAGAAAAAGAAACAGAAACGTTCTGGAGAGAACATGACATTTTTAAGAAAAGTATGGAAAACCGCAAAGAAGGCGAAACGTACACTTTTTATGATGGGCCGCCGACAGCAAACGGTAAGCCACATATCGGTCATGTGTTGACACGCGTGATCAAAGATATGATTCCACGTTACCGCACAATGAAGGGCTACATGGTACCTCGTAAGGCTGGTTGGGATACACACGGTCTTCCGGTTGAGTTGGAAGTAGAAAAATTATTAGGCTTAAACGGCAAAGAGCAGATTGAAGAATATGGTATGGAGCCATTTGTAAAGAAATGCCGTGAAAGTGTTTGGAAATATAAAGGAATGTGGGAGGATTTCTCTGGTACAGTTGGTTTCTGGGCAGATATGGAGAACCCATATGTTACTTATGATAACAATTTCATTGAATCTGAATGGTGGGCATTAAAAGAAATCTGGAACAAAAAGCTGTTATACAAAGGCTTTAAGATTGTACCATATTGTCCACGTTGTGGAACACCGTTATCCAGTGCTGAGGTTGCACAGGGCTATAAGACAGTAAAAGAGCGTTCCGCTGTGGTTCGTTTTAAGGCAGTTGGGGAAGATGCTTATTTCTTAGCATGGACAACAACACCTTGGACATTGCCTTCTAACGTGGCACTTTGCGTAAACCCGGAAGAAACTTATGTGAAAGTAAAAGCAGCAGATGGCTATACTTACTACATGGCAGAGGCATTACTAGACAAAGTACTTGGAAAATTAGCAGACGAAGAAAATGGTGTTAAGGCATATGAAGTATTAGAGACTTACAAGGGTATTGACTTAGAAAGAAAAGAATACGAGCCATTATTCCAGTGTACAGGCGATTTTGTCGCAAAGAAGGGGCAGAAAGGCCATTATGTAACTTGCGCAGATTATGTAACAATGTCAGATGGTACTGGTATCGTACACATTGCACCGGCATTCGGTGAAGACGATGCCCAGGTTGGTAGAAAATACGATCTTCCATTTGTACAGTTTGTAAATGGTAAAGGTGAAATGACAGAAGAAACACCGTATGCCGGAATATTTGTAAAGAAGGCTGATCCGGCTATTATCAAAGATTTGGATGCAGAGGGTAAATTATTTGAAGCACCGAAGTTCGAGCATGAGTATCCGCACTGCTGGAGATGTGATACACCACTGATTTACTACGCAAGAGAATCCTGGTTTATTAAGATGACAGAAGTGAAGGATGATTTGATTGCCAACAACAATACTATCAACTGGATTCCGGAGACAATCGGTAAGGGACGTTTTGGCGACTGGCTTGAAAATGTACAGGATTGGGGTATTTCCCGTAACCGTTACTGGGGTACACCATTAAATATCTGGGAATGTGAATGCGGTCATATGCATTCGGTAGGAAGTATTGCAGAATTAAAGGAATTAAGCGATAACTGCCCGGATGACATCGAATTGCACCGTCCATACATTGATGCAGTTACCATAAAGTGTCCGCATTGTAGCAAGGAAATGCACCGTGTACCGGAAGTAATTGACTGCTGGTTTGACTCCGGTTCCATGCCATTTGCACAGCATCACTATCCATTTGAAAATAAAGATTTATTTGAAAAACAGTTCCCGGCAGACTTTATTTCAGAGGCAGTTGACCAGACTCGTGGATGGTTCTATTCTCTGTTAGCAGTGTCTACCTGTATTTTCAATAAGGCACCATACAAGAACGTAATCGTATTAGGACACGTTCAGGATGAAAATGGACAGAAGATGTCTAAGTCAAAGGGAAATGCAGTCGATCCATTTGATGCATTAAATGAATTTGGTGCAGATGCGATTCGTTGGTACTTCTACATCAACAGTGCGCCATGGTTGCCGAATCGTTTCCACAGCAAGGCGGTAACGGAAGGTCAGCGTAAATATATGGGTACATTATGGAATACGTATGCATTCTTCGTACTGTATGCAAATATTGATGAATTTGATGCAACAAAATATACATTAGAATATGATAAATTAGCTGTTATGGATAAATGGTTGTTATCCAAGTTAAATACAGTAGTTGGTGCTGTGGATGCACATTTGGCAAATTACCGCATTCCGGAAGCTGCAAGAGCATTAGCAGAATTCGTAGACGATATGAGTAACTGGTATGTAAGACGTTGTCGTGACCGCTTCTGGGCAAAGGGTATGGAGCAGGATAAAATCAATGCGTACATGACATTGTACACAGCATTGGTAACTATCTGTAAGACATCGGCGCCAATGATTCCATTTATGACAGAAGATATTTACCAGAATCTGGTTCGTAGCATTGACAATACAGCACCGGAAAGTATCCATTTGTGTGATTTCCCTGTTGTAAAGGAAGAGTGGATTGACAAAGAATTAGAAGCAAACATGGATGCTGTGTTAAAATACGTTGTTATGGGACGTGCAGCTAGAAATACAGCCAACATCAAAAACCGTCAGCCAATTGGAACGATGTATGTAAAGGCAGAAAAAGAGTTAGATGACTATTTCAGCCAGATTGTAGCGGAAGAACTGAATGTAAAGAATGTGGTATTTACACAGGATGTCAGAGAATACACCACATACAACTTCAAGCCACAGTTAAAGACAGTAGGACCAAAATACGGAAAGATTTTAGGTGGAATAAAAACTGCACTGGCAGAATTAGACGGCAATGCAGCTATGGATGAACTTCACGCTAACAACGTATTAAAGCTTACCGTAAATGGTCAGGATGTGGAATTAGCAGAAGAAGACCTGTTAATCGAAATGACACAGTCTGAGGGTTATGTATCAGAAAGTGACAACGTAGCTACGGTTGTACTGGATACAAAGCTTACAGAAGAACTGATTGAAGAAGGGTTTGTCCGTGAAATCATCAGTAAGATTCAGACCATGCGTAAGGAAGCAGGCTTCGAGGTTATGGATCACATTGCCATTACCGTATCTGGAAATGATAAGATTACAGCCATCATGCAGAAGCAGGAAGCACAGATTAAGGATGAGGTTCTTGCAGATGTTATGACTGTTGGTGAAGCAAAGGGTTATACAAAAGAGTGGAATATTAATGGAGAAACTGTTACATTGGGTGTTGAGAAAACTGCCTAACATAACATATTGAAAACATTATATTGTCGCAATTGAAGAAGAATCACATATTTGCATGGTAATGTGCGGTATGTGATTCTTTTTTTCGAAACATGCTTGTAGAATGAAATTCGGAATTTCCATCAAACATAAAGACTATACATGTAAGAAAAAGCGAAAGAAATCTGCTTACAATCGGGTTGAAAACCTCTTTAATTGAGTAGAGGAACTTGACAGTTACATGTGAAAAGTTATACAATTATAACATATTTTTCCGTTGTAAATAGGGAAAAAGTGATAAAAAGAAGGGCGAGTTATAAGGAGGAAATCGAAAATGGGAAGACCGGCATTTGACAAAGAAGCTTTCAAAGAAGAAGTGAAGAATAATGTTAAAACATTATATCGAAAAACAATTGAGGAAGCAGATAGGCAGCAAATATTTCAGGCAGTATCTTATGCGGTAAAAGATTACATTATCGATGCGTGGTTAGCAACACAGAAACAATATGAGAAGCAGGATCCAAAGACAGTATATTATTTATCAATGGAGTTCCTGATGGGGCGTGCATTAGGTAATAACTTAATCAATCTGACCTATTATGATGAAGTGAAGGAAGCATTGGACGAATTAGGATGCGACTTAAATGTTATCGAGGATCAGGAACCGGATGCCGCATTAGGTAATGGTGGTCTTGGACGTTTGGCAGCATGTTTCTTGGATTCCTTAGCAACGTTAGGATATGCATCTTATGGATGCGGTATCAGATATCGTTATGGTATGTTCAAGCAAAAGATTGAAAATGGGTACCAGATAGAAGTACCAGACCAATGGCTTAAGGATGGTAATCCATTTGAATTGCGCCGTCCGGAATATGCCTGCGAAGTAAAATTTGGCGGATATATTCGTGTGGAAGTTGACGAGGTAACAAAGCGCAATAAATTTATTCAGGAGAATTATGGTTCTGTTTTGGCAGTACCATATGATGTGCCGATTGTGGGCTATGGTAATAATGTGGTAAATACACTCCGTATCTGGGATGCAGAGGCAATCAATGAGTTCCATTTAGACTCATTTGATAAAGGTGATTATCGCAAGGCAGTAGAGCAGGAGAATTTAGCAAAGAATATCGTAGAAGTTCTGTATCCAAATGATAATCATTATGCAGGAAAAGAACTTCGATTAAAACAGCAGTATTTCTTTATTTCTGCAAGTGTACAGACCGCGATTAAGAAATATAAGGACTCACATGATGATATTACAAAATTCCATGAGAAAGTAACTTTCCAGTTAAATGATACACATCCAACGGTAGCAATTGCAGAGTTAATGCGTATTTTGGTGGATGAAGAAGGCCTTGACTGGGATACCGCATGGGATGTTACAACAAAGACGTGTGCGTATACCAATCATACTATAATGTCAGAAGCATTAGAGAAATGGCCAATAGAGCTATTTTCAAGACTGCTTCCTAGAATTTATCAGATTGTAGAGGAAATTAATCGTAGATTTATTTTGAAAATTCAGGAAAAATATCCGAACAATCAGGATAAAATCCGCAAGATGGCTATTATTTATGATGGACAGGTGAAGATGGCACATCTGGCAATTGCAGCCGGATATTCTGTCAATGGTGTAGCAAGACTGCATACAGAAATCTTAAAGAACCAGGAACTGCGTGACTTCTATGAAATGATGCCTGAGAAATTCAATAACAAGACAAATGGTATCACACAGAGAAGATTTTTGCTTCATGGCAATCCACTCCTTGCAAAATGGGTAACAGACCATATTGGAGACGGATGGATTACTGATTTAGCACAGATTAAGAAGTTAGCGGTATTTGCAGATGATGAAAAAGCACAGCACGAATTTATGAATATTAAGTATCAGAACAAGGTGCGTCTTGCAAAATATATCAAGGAGCACAATGGAATTGATGTGGATCCATATTCAATCTTTGATGTGCAGGTAAAACGTTTACATGAGTATAAACGCCAGCTACTTAACATTTTACACGTTATGCACTTGTATAATGAGATTAAGGAGCATCCGGAGAGAGAGTTCTATCCAAGAACTTTTATCTTTGGTGCAAAGGCGGCTGCCGGTTATCGTCGCGCAAAGCTGACTATTAAGCTGATTAATTCAGTTGCAGATGTGATTAACAATGACAAAAACATCAATAATAAATTAAAAGTCGTATTTATTGAAGATTACCGTGTATCGAATGCGGAGTGGATTTTCGCAGCGGCAGATGTCAGCGAGCAGATTTCAACAGCATCTAAGGAAGCTTCCGGTACTGGTAACATGAAGTTTATGTTAAATGGTGCTCTTACTATCGGTACAATGGATGGAGCAAACGTGGAGATTGTGGAAGAAGTTGGAGAGGAAAATGCATTTATTTTCGGGCTCAGTTCCGATGAAGTCATTCATTATGAACAGAATGGCGGCTATAATCCAATGGATATCTTTAATAATGAACAGGATGTGCGTAAGGTGATGATGCAGTTAATTAACGGATTTTATGCACCGAATGACCCGGAATTATTCCGTGAGTTGTACGATGCACTTCTGAATAACAATTGTGGCAGAGCAGATGCGTACTTCATTCTGAAAGATTTTGCTTCCTATGCAGAAGCACAGAAACGTGTAGAAGCAGCATATCGGGATGAAAAGAGCTGGGCAAAGAGTGCGATTTTAAATACGGCATGTTCTGGTAAGTTTACTTCTGACAGAACAATTCAGGAATATATAGATGATATCTGGAAGTTAGATAAGGTAAAAGTAGAGCTTGACTAGAGAAAATGTATAGTAGTACATCGTATACGTGCCTATTTTCTGGATAGCATGCTCTCAGAAAAATATTCTGCGTGAATGGTATCGTTATTTACAAAACGATGTACAGGTAGGTCAACAGGGTTTGTTTTAAGAAATCCAGTGTGATTTCCGGAAAAAATAGGAGTCTGAACATTTTGTTCAGACTCCCTTTTTGATATACTAGGAAATTATAACGGTTCGTTGCATGACGTAATGTATGAAATTTCCTAATATATAAAAAAATGATGCGCACTCGCGCGAAATGTAGTGTGTCGCAAGCGACCGCGCTCGGCGCGAGAGTTCTGCAAGCAGAACTCTTTCTTGTATACTAGGAAATTATAACGGTTCGTTGCATGACGTAATGTATGAAATTTCCTAATATAAAAAAAATGATGCGCACGAATTTGAAAGGAATGTGCACTGCGTGCCAAATTCGGCGCGGCAAAGCGTGCATGCATAATAACTAGCTGGATTCGCGAGAGCGTGCTTGCACGCTTTGTTCTGCCGGATTAGCGGTTAGAGTTAGAAGTAGAATCCTTGCAGTCCTGTGCATTCTGAGCAGCATTTTTTGAAGTAGTTGTATTGCTTGTGCTATTTTTTGTGCTGTTTTTTGCGTTTGTGCTGTTAGAGTAATTCTGTGTGCTATTGTTTTTTGCGTTGTTCTGTGTGTTGTTCTGTGCGTTGTTCTGTGTGTTGTTCTGATTGTTAGACATGTTGTCATACCTCCTAAATTCAATTTGTTACAACGATAGTATGTCTATGAAAAAGCAAAATATACGTCTGAGAAAAATTTTTTTAAAAAATTTGTAAAAAAGTATTGCAATTTCTCTGTGTATATGGTATATTCTCATTGTATAAAGAATTTACCCTTCAAAAATTCTTTTTATGTTCAATGTCGAAAGACATTGAAGTATAACCCCTTATTAATTATTTATACTCCCCTCATCGATAGGTCAGTGGTTCGGTCACTGGCCTATTTTTTTATATACTAGGAAATTACAACGGTTCGTTGCATGACGTAATGTATGAAATTTCCTGGTATATAAATCATGTATAGGCAAATCGCGTAAAATATTGTATGATTAGAGCGTATAAAAAAACAGTAAAGAGATGATGAGATATCGCGAAACAGAAAGGAAACTATGAGAAAATTTGAATTGATAGCACCGTGTCATTTTGGTATGGAGGCAGTTTTAAAAAAAGAAATATATGATTTAGGATATGATATTACAGAGGTGGAGGATGGCAAAGTTACTTTCGCAGGAGACGAAGAAGCTGTCTGTCGTGCCAATATTTTTTTGCGGAGCGCAGGGCGTATCCTTTTAAAAGTGGGACAGTTTGAAGCTTGTACCTTTGAAGAACTGTTTCAGGGAACCAAAGACCTTCCATGGGAGGAATACATTCCTGCTAATGGAAAGTTCTGGATTACCAAGGCAACATCTTTAAAAAGTAAATTATTCAGTAGCTCTGATATTCAGTCAATCATGAAGAAAGCCATGGTAGAACGGTTGAAAACGGTATACCATAAGGAATGGTTTGAAGAAGATGGAGCAGAATATCCGGTGCGTGTGATTATTTACAAGGATAAAGTAACAGTAGGATTAGATACGACAGGTGTTTCCCTGCATAAGAGAGGGTATCGTAAACTTACCAGTAAAGCACCGATTGCGGAGAATCTGGCAGCAGGCTTGATTGCGTTGACGCCATGGCATGCAGACCGTATTTTAGTGGATCCATTTTGTGGAAGTGGAACGATTCCTATTGAGGCGGCTATGATGGCTGCCAATATTGCTCCGGGAATGAAGCGTAGTTTTCAGGCGCAGAAATGGGACAATTTGATACAGACGTCTCTTTGGAAGGAATCTGTGGAGGAAGCCTATGATATGATTGATGCAAGCGTAGAGACTGATATTCAAGGCTATGATATTGATGATAAGATTGTGGCAGCAGCAAGAGAAAATGCAAGAATGGCAGGTGTGGACCATCTGATTCATTTTCAGCAGCGTCCTGTTAGCGAATTAAGCCATCCAAAGAAATATGGCTTTCTGATTACAAATCCGCCTTATGGTGAGCGTTTAGAGGACAAAAATACATTGCCACCGTTGTATCGCCAGATTGGCGCAGGGTTGAAGCGATTAGACACCTGGTCAGCTTACCTTATCACAAGCTACGAGGATACAGAAAAATATATTGGAAGAAAAGCGGATAAGAACCGTAAAATCTATAATGGAATGATGAAAACATATTTTTATCAGTTTTTAGGGCCGAAGCCGCCCAAAAAACAACAGGGAAAAGATTAGAAAATGAGGTATCAGGGTGAGAAAAGCGATTAATCTTGTTTTTTATGTATGCATTGTGCTGTTTCTCCTATTGATTGAGGGGGAACCGACACAGGAAGAGTATTCGATTGTAAAAAATGATAGGGGAATGGTCAGCCAGTCGGATTGGAACCGGATTATAACGGAAACAGTCAATGAGAATCGTATTGGGCTGGTAGTGGATGGAAAAGAAATCACAGGAAGCAATATGTTTATGTACCGGAATCGGGATATCATGATAGAAATCAGCAATTTGTCAGAGATTCTGGACTGTTCTGCACACGTGTACAACAACACGAAGTTGTGTTTGGAGAAGTATCAAAAGGAAATCGAGTATGTACTTAATTCTTCCGAATATTATGTGAATGGAACGAAAACAGAAGGAAGAAGTCCGATGCTGAAGGTGGAGGGCGAATTTTATGTGCCACTGAAAAATATTGCGTATGGACTATCTTATTCTTATGAGTGGCAAGCAGATACCCATACGGTGTTTCTGGTAAATAAGTCTAAAGACAGAGCAATACCATATGCCTATGATTTGCGAAAGGTTAGCAGATCACCGCAGGTTAAAAATCAAGGGAATTACGGAAACTGTTGGGCATTTGCTTCCTTATCGGCAGTTGAATCGGCCTTAATGCCAAATGAGGCACTTTCGCTGTCACCGGATCATATGAATCATTGTAACAGTTTTTCTGTAGAACCGGATGCTGGTGGGGAATATGCCATGGCGGTGGCGTATTTAAGTTCCTGGCAGGGACCTGTTCTTGAAGAGGAGGACGAATATGGTGATGGTGTATCACCAGAAGGGCTTTCGGCTGTGAAGCATGTGCAGGAAGTGCGGTTTATCGAAAGTAAATCGTTAGACAGGATAAAGGAGATGGTTTATAAGTATGGTGCTGTGGAGACTTCCTTTTATTCTGCGTTAGAAACGGCAGAAAGCACTTCTAAATATTATAACCGGGACACATACTCTTACTGTTATATTGGCGAAGAAAAACCGAACCATGATATTGTGATTGTTGGATGGGATGATACTTATCCAAAGGAAAATTTCAATATGGAGTTAGAAGGTGATGGTGCATTTATCTGCCAGAATAGCTGGGGAGAAAAATTCGGTGATAATGGTGTTTTCTATGTATCCTATTATGATTCTAATATTGGCATTTATAATATTGTGTATACCAGAGTAGAAAGTGTAGACAACTATGATGACATATACCAGAGTGATTTGTGTGGATGGATAGGACAATTAGGGTACCGGGATGAAGAAGCGTATTTTGCAAATGTTTACACAGCAAAGGAGATGGAACAGCTTGCAGCAGCAGCTTTTTATGCATTAGGGAAAAATACAGAATATGAACTTTATTTTGTGAGCAATTTTGAAAATGAAGAAGATTTTAACCGGAAAGAACTACTGAAAAAAGGCTATGTGGAGGATGCTGGCTACTACACAATTGATTTACCTTATGGAATAGAAGTAAAGCAAGGTGAAAAATTTGCAGTTGTAGTGAAGATTTCGACACCGAATTCGGTTCATCCGGTGGCTGTGGAATATGCAGCAGGGCTTGCGACAGAGGATGTAGTGATTTCCGACGGAGAAGGTTACATCAGTCATAAGGGTAAGACGTGGGATTCGGTTGAGAAGAAACAGAAATGTAATGTGTGCTTAAAAGTATTTACGAATCAAAGTGTTACAGAGTAAAAATTTTCAAAAATTTTTACTCTGTAACTGAACAGTAAGGAGGAAGCAAAAGTGAGCAAGCGAATTATATTTGCAACAGGAAATGAAGGAAAAATGAAAGAAATCCGCATTATGTTAGCTGATTTGGGAGTAGAAATTCTATCTATGAAGCAGGCGGGAATTGAAGCGGATATTGTAGAAGATGGAAAAACATTTGCGGAAAATGCAGCAATTAAAGCAAAAGCGATTAGAGAACTGGCTGAACCGGAGGATATTGTATTAGCAGATGATTCCGGTCTGGTGATAGATGCTTTAAATGGCGAACCGGGCATTTATTCTGCCAGATATATGGGGGAGGACACTTCGTACCATGTAAAGAATCAGAATCTGATTACACGATTAGAGGGTGTACCGGATGAAAAGCGTACAGCAAGATTTGCCTGTGCAATAGCAGCAGCATTGCCGGATGGACGGGTACTTGACAGCTTTGGAACTGTAGAAGGCCGTATTGGCTATGAGGAGAAGGGTGAAAATGGATTTGGCTATGATCCGATATTTTATGTCCCGGAATATGGTTGTACAACAGCAGAATTGACAATGGAGCAAAAGAATCAGTGCAGTCATAGAGGAAATGCATTGCGGGAAATGAAGAAACTGCTACAGAGTAATATGTAAGGTAACAATTTAAGATAGGACTGTGCAATGCGGCACAGTCCTGATGCGAACGCAGAGGTTACAGGAAAAATCTATCACCGCAGATGAGTTTTCCAATCGAAGTAAACTCCGATTGGATGCGTGCGGGTATAAAGGTTCCTTTTGAATGAAAGGCAACAGAAATGAGAGGGAAAAATGAAAGCCTTGATAATAAGTGATACACATGGAAAATACAAGGAGTTTGAAATGCTGATGGAACAGGTCGGACCAATTGATCATTTGTTTCATTTAGGAGATATTGGCAACGGTGAAACATTTATCCGCAATCTGGCAGGCTGTCCTGTGGATATTGTGGCAGGGAACAATGATTATTTTAACCAGTTAGATGACGAGAAAGAAGTGGAATGGTGTGGAAGAAAAATCTTTATGTCTCATGGACATCGGTATCTGGTTAATTTTGGTGTCGATAAAATTGGCTGGGAAGGCTTAAGTCGCGGTGCAGATATTATTATGTTTGGTCATACGCATATGCCGTATTTAGAGGTAGGAGAGGAGATTACTATTTTGAACCCTGGGAGCCTTACATACCCTCGTCAACCGGACCATAGAGGCACGTATATGCTCATGGAAACGGACGAAGAAAACAACATTCATTATTGCTTAAATTATATATAAAATTGGAACAAAAAAAATTTTTAAAAAAATTAAAAAAAGTTGTTGACATTTGGTGAATAGTATTGTATACTTCTAAATGTGCTAAGGCAGTGGGTGTGAGAAACACGAAAAAGCCTAGCGAATATCGGGGTGTGGCTCAGTTTGGCTAGAGTACCTGGTTTGGGACCAGGGGGTCGCAGGTTCGAATCCTGTCACCCCGATTTTAATAAAAAAATATTACTGAATATGCGGGTGTAGTTCAATGGTAGAACACTAGCCTTCCAAGCTAGATACGTGGGTTCGATTCCCATCACCCGCTTATGTGTCTGTAGCTCAGTTGGATAGAGCAACGGCCTTCTAAGCCGTGGGTCGGGGGTTCGAATCCCTCCAGGCACATTTTTTGTCCGCTATTTAGCTGACAGACCAGAATCGCAAGATTCTGCACATGTTATGGTGGGTATAGCGCAGTTGGTTAGCGCGCCAGATTGTGGCTCTGGAGGCCCAGGGTTCGAATCCCTGTATCCACCTTCATCTTTGCAAGTCAAGGTGATGATGGGTTATCGCCAAGCGGTAAGGCACAGGACTTTGACTCCTGCATGCGCTGGTTCGAATCCAGCTAGCCCAGTTTTTTGAATATGGGATATTAGCTCAGTCGGTAGAGCACTTGACTTTTAATCAAGTTGTCCGGGGTTCGAATCCCCGATGTCTCATTAGAAACTCAGTAAACACAAATGTTTACTGAGTTATTTTTTTATCATAACGTTCCATTTCATGCAATAGAATTATTTAGAATTGTTAATTAATGCAGCTATCACCTGCAAATCTTTTTCACTAAGCATCTTATACATGAGAAAAACACCATTCCCTTATACATACCAATAAGAGAATGGTGTCAATATACATGTTAGAATCGGAAATCCCGTTTTCCATCGCCGATATTTTTTAAATTATCAATTACAATGTTTCGTACTTTTTCATTTGGAATGTTTTTAATTTCATCGAGGATCAGTTTATCCCCAATATTTTTTGTATCCGCAGAGGCATAATCCTCTAAATATTCCTTTAACGTCATCAGTGCATTCGGGTGACAGCAGTTTTGAATCTGTCCACTTTTCAATAAGCTCATGAAACGGTCGCCGGTTCGACCTTCTCTGTAGCAGGCAGTACAGAAGCTTGGAATGTAGCCAAGGCGCATGAGCCAGTTGACAACTTCATCAAGGCTGCGCGTGTCACTGACATCAAACTGCGCAGAAGAAGCATCCTCAGGTTCTTCTTCCACATATCCACCAACAGAAGTACGGGAGCCGCCACTTATCTGTGAAACGCCTAAATGCAACACACGTTCACGACAAGCCTGGCTTTCACGGGTGGATACAATCATTCCGGTATAAGGAACCGCAATGCGAATGCAGGCAACTAATTTTGCAAAAATTTCATCATCAATACCATTGTCAAAGGTGGATGGATCGATGTCATCAGCACGGCGAATGCGCGGCACGCTGATGGTATGCGGACCAACACCATGTACAGCTTCTAAATGCTCGGCATGCATGAGAAGTCCTGCAAATTCATAGCGGTACAGTTCAAGGCCAAATAGTACGCCAAGACCAACATCATCAATGCCACCGTCCATTGCGCGATCCATGGCTTCTGTATGATAGTTATAATCGTGTTTCGGTCCTGTTGGGTGCAGTTTTTCATAGCTTTCCTTGTGATAGGTTTCCTGGAATAAAATGTATGTGCCAATACCGGCATCTCTAAGTTTTTTGTAATTTTCAACTGTAGTTGCGGCAATGTTTACATTGACGCGGCGAATGGCACCATTTTTATGCTTGATACTGTAAATAGTATCAATACATTCTAAAATATATTCAATAGGATTATTTACCGGATCTTCACCAGCTTCAATAGCAAGACGTTTGTGTCCCATATCCTGTAAGGCAATAACTTCCTGACGAACTTCTTCCTGTGTCAGTTTCTTTCTGGGTATGTGTTTATTTTTCATATGATATGGACAGTATACGCAACCATTTACACAGTAATTTGAAAGATACAACGGTGCAAACATCACAATACGATTACCATAAAAATCTTTTTTAATCTGTTCAGCAAGCGCGAAGATTTCTTTGTTGATTTCCGGAATGTCGCAATCTAAAAGAATGGCTGCTTCGCGGTGAGACAAGCCTTTGCGGAGCGTTGCTTTCTCTACAATAGAACGAATAAGTGGTTCGTTGTGCTTGTTTTTCTCTGCATAAGATAAGGTTTCAAGAATTTCCTCATGGTTGATAAATTCATCGGCTACTCGTGAAGCCGGATTGTAAGTATAAGACATATAGTTCCCTCGATTCTGGCGTTTTAATAAGATGACTGTTGTGTTATCACAAAGGTCCTTCCGCCTTCTAGTACATCGGTTAATTAAAAACGGATGTACCAGGCAACAGTCACTAAGCCTTTTCGTATTGTACCATATTTTTGGTAAATTTGCGACAATTCATGAGAGGGACTTTTGTACTATTTTTATAACAATGACGTATAACAGTATAAAACAGTTGACAACAGATATACACTGTTATATACTGTTTATATCGGAGGAAGGAAATATGCATATTATAATTAGTAATTCATCCATGGTTCCAATCTATGAGCAGATTATGGAACAAATCAAGGAAATGATACAAAAAGGCGAGCTGGTTGAAAATGATGTGTTACCATCTGTTCGTGGCTTGTCGAAGGAATTGAAAATCAGCGCACTGACAGTTAAGAAGGCGTATGATAATTTAGAACAGGAAGGGTTTACCGTAACTGTTCATGGAAAAGGCACATTTGTTGCCGCTGCCGGAAAAGAATTTCTACGGGAGGAAAGTAGAAAAGAGGTAGAAGCCGATTTGGAACTGGCCATTTCAAAAGGCAGAAAATATGGGTTAAGTAATGAGGAAATTAGGGAATTATTTGAAATTTTAATGGAGGATTCGCTATGTTAAAGATTAATCATGTCAAAAAAAAGTATGATAGTTTCACCTTAGAGTGTTCACTGGAAGTACAGGCTGGATGTATTACTGGGCTGATAGGTCAGAATGGAGCCGGTAAAAGTACTACCTTCAAATCAATCTTGGGATTGTTGCATATGGACAGTGGTACCATTGAGATTGATGGGAAGGATATAAAAGAACTGAGCAACAAGGACAGACAGAAGCTCGGAGTGGTTCTGTCTGATTCCGGATTTAGCATGTCATTAAATATTGGAGATATTGGAGCTATATTGGAGAATTTTTATGAAGAATTTGATAAAAAGCAATTTTTGCAACAATGTGAACATTTTGGATTGCCAATGAATAAGAAATTAAAAGATTTCTCAACAGGAATGAAGGCAAAATTAAAGATTTTAGTGGCAATCAGCCATAATGCGACGTTGTTGATTTTAGATGAACCTACAGTAGGTCTGGATGTGATGGCAAGAGATGAAATATTAGAGATGTTAAGAAATTATATGGAGGAGGACGAAAACCGGGCAATTTTAATCAGTTCCCATATATCTTCGGATATTGAAAGTTTATGCGATGATATTTATATGATTCATGATGGAAAAATTATTCTGCATGAGGAAACTGATGTACTGTTAAGTGATTATGCACAGTTGAAGGTAAGTGAGCAGCAATATGCAGCTTTAGATAAGCAATATATTTTGAAGACAAAAAAAGAGGCATTTGGTTACCGTTGTCTGACGAACCAGAAACAGTTTTACTTAGAAAACTATAAAGACATTGTGATTGAAAAAGGAAATATTGACGAATTGATTGTAATGATGATAGGGGGAACAAACGTATGAGAGGATTATTAATAAAGGATTTGCGGTTATTTCTGCAGCAGAAGAAATTTCTTATCATGTTGCTTGTAATAGCAATTCTGTTGAATGGCAATTCCAATGCAACATTTGTGATATCGTATTTGACTTTTTTGTGTAGTTCTGTTTCTTTAAGCACGATTAGCTATGATGAATTTGATAATGGATATGCGTTTTTATTTACCTTGCCGGTGGGAAGAAGGACCTATGCCACAGAAAAATATGTGTTTTCTATTATTTTAGGTGTGATAGCGTGGCTGATTGGCGTACTTACCTCTATACCATTTCAGATGTATCAGAATGCTGATTTTGTGTTAAAGGAGGGACTGATAGAAGCAGTTATTTTACTGCCATGTTTATTTGTTATGCTGTCAGTTATGATTCCTTTCCTGTTAAAATTTGGAGGAGAAAAGGGAAGAACCGCAATGCTTGTGGTTGTGGGTATTGCTTTTGTAGTAGGATTTGCCTTGGTGAAGCTGGTGGAAATCTTGCACATTGATGTGAACAAAATTTTGAGTTCTTTGCCTGTTATGAATATGGGAACGATTGTGGTAGCAGCGTTTGTAGCTTCGTTTGTAGTTTTGCTTGTATCAGTGGTTATCAGTGTGCGCATAATGGAAAAGAAAGAATTTTAGAGTGAAGTGGGAACGAGAGTGTCGATGGATGCTCTCGTTTTTTGCTTTTGACTAACTGTTTAAAGCGTCTCATTTTCACATTTAGCTCACAAATTTGTACCATAAGCAACACAATTTTTTCATACAATGCTATAGTGCGTTCGAAATACAGAGTAAGAAACGCAAAAGGAGGAAGTCATTTGATAGAGGTGAAAGACTTGGTAAAGCAGTATGGTGAATATGTTGCGGTTGATCACTTGAGCTTTACGGTAGAGCAAGGACAGATTTATGGTTTCTTAGGACCAAATGGTGCAGGAAAATCTACCACTATGAATATAATGACGGGTTATTTGGCAGCAACAGAAGGTACTGTTGTTGTGAATGGTCATGATATTTTAGAGGAGCCGGAGGAAGCAAAGGCATGTATCGGTTATCTTCCGGAAATACCACCAGTATATATGGATATGACGGTACAGGAATATTTAAGTTTTGCGGCAGGTTTAAAAAAAATCCCAAAGGCAGAGCGCGCAAAAGCAATTGATGCAGTAGTAGAAAAAGTGAAGTTAGCGGACGTAAGAAAACGTCTGATTCGTAATTTGTCCAAAGGTTATCGCCAACGTGTTGGTTTGGCACAGGCGTTGTTAGGATTTCCGCCAATCTTGATTTTGGATGAGCCAATGGTAGGCTTAGATCCAAAGCAGATTATTGAAATGCGTGAGTTGATTAAGGAGCTTGCCAAAGAGCATACGGTAATCTTAAGTTCTCACATTCTTTCAGAAATCAGTGCAGTTTGCGATCATATTATGATTATTGCACATGGAAAATTAGTGGCAAGTGATACGCCGGAACAGTTAGAAGGAAAATTAGGAAATGCAAATACCCTTACTTACATAGTGAAAGGTGACAGAGCGAATGTAAAAGAAGTCATGAATGCATTTAATAAGATGATTTCCTATAAGATTGTGGAAAATGAGGACGGTACATGTTCTGTTACGGTACAGGGCAAAGGAGAATATGATTTCAGAGAGGATATTTTCTACGCCTATGCAAATGCAAAGTGTCCAATTTTAGAAATCAAAAAGGAAAATGCAACATTAGAGGATGTATTCCTTGAGTTGACAGCAGATAGTAAATTTAGAAACAGCAAGGAGGAGTCGTAATGATAGCAATATGGAAAAGGGAATTTCAATCGTATTTTCAATCCATGATCGGTTATGTGTTTGTGGCAGTGCTGATGGTGTTTCTTGGAATTTATTTTCTGGCATATAACATGATGAGCGGATATCCGTATTTTTCTTATACCCTCAGCAGTGCTTTGATTGTGTTAGTGTTTGCAATTCCGGTAGTAACCATGAAAAGTTTTTCGGAAGAAAGAAAAACAAAAACAGATCAGCTTTTACTGACTGCACCGATTTCTGTCGGGAAAATTGTAATGGGAAAATTCTTAGGAATGGTTTCTTTACTAGTAATTCCAATGTTATTTAGCTGTTTATGCCCATTAGTGATTAAGATGCAGGGAACAAGCTATCTTATGGTAGATTACTCAACTATTTTTGCATTCTTTTTAATTGGATGTACGTATATTGCTATTGGTATGTTTATTTCTTCTTTAACAGAAAGTCAGGTAATTGCTGCTGTGGCAACGATAGGTATTTTATTTATTGTACAGATCTGGGAAGGTGTCGTTAGTCTCATTCCAACATCCGCGATAGGATCGTTAATTGGATTTGTGATTGTACTGACAGTTGTTGTGTTATTAATCTATGGCATGAACAAGAATTATATCGTAGCAATGGCGATGGAAGCAGTTGGTGTGTTGGCACTTCTTATTGTTTATAACTTAAAGAGTAGTTTATTCAGTAGCGCATTACCAAATTTATTAGGAAAATTAAATTTTCTTGGATATTTTGATAATTTTGCATTTAACAACATCTTTGATGTGACAGGTGTTGTATTTTATGTTTCTGTAAGTATGTTGTTTGTTTTCCTGACAACACAGGTATTGCAGAAACGAAGATGGAGTTAGGAGGTCAGCTATGAAAAAAACCACATTTACAAATAAATATTTTAAGAAAGGTACTTACAGTGTAGGCCTTACAATTGTGGTACTTGCAGTTGTGATTGTGATAAATCTGATTGCTGGTGAGTTGCCTTCTGGTATAAAAAATATTGATATTAGTTCTACTAATATTTATTCCATTACAGATACAACAAAAGAAATGTTAGATACCTTAGATGATGAAATACAGATTACAATATTAGCACAGGAAGGCAATGTAGATACACGTATTACACGATTTATCGACCTGTATAAGGAAAGAAGCGATAACATTTCTGTTGAAACAATTGACCCGGTACAGCATCCGACGGCATTAAGCACTTATGAGGCAGAGGAAGATACGGTTGTAGTATCCTGTGAAGCGACTGGTAAGTCGCGTGTCATTGCTATGTCAGACATCATCCGGTATGATGAAGAGTATTACTATTATTATGGTACAAAAGAAGAAACTGCATTTGATGGTGAAGGTCAGTTGACAAGTGCCATTGATTATGTAACAAGTGGAAACAATCATAAGATTTATACAACTACCGGTCATGGTGAAGCGGATTTGGCTACAGCCATAGCACAAGGCTTAGAGAAGCAGAATGTCAGTGTGGATTCTGTTCATTTATTATCCGATGGTGGTATACCGGAAGATTGTGAATTGTTATTGATACATGGTATTACAAAGGATTTAGCAGAGGACGAATTATCACAGATAGAAACCTTCATGAACAATGGAGGTAGTGTATATGTAATTCTTGGTGCAATTGAAACAGATACACCAAATCTTGATAAGCTTCTTGCATCCTATGGATTAAAAATGGCAGAGGGATACATTGCAGATACCAGCAGATATTATCAGAATGATCCATATACATTCTTCCCGGTAGGAGATACTTCCAGCGAAGTATTTACTGATGTGGCAAGCGATGATTATGCATTGATTTACACAACATTAGGATTGGAACAGACGACGGAAGATGATTCTGTGGAAGCATTTTTAACTACATCGGAAAATGCATATGCTGTTACTGAAAATGCAGAAACAAATGGAACTTACATCCTTGGTGCACGAATAGAGAAAAGTGTAACACCTACAGGTACAACAAATGGTGATGCAACCAGCGCAGGAGATGCACAGAGCGCAACCGCACATTTTACAGTATTGTCTTCTACGAACTTTATTTCTGAAACAATATTGACTCGATTCTCTAATTTGGCAAACGCAACAATATTTATGAATTCTGTGGCTGCTAGCTTTGAAGATGTGGAAAACATTTCTATTGAAGCAAAGAGCTTAGAAGTTCAGATGAATACAGTGGCTACAGGCGGTTTGTTTGGCATTTTCTTTGTAGCAGTAATTCCACTTGGTATGATGATTGTTGGTTTTATTATTTGGAGAAAACGTAGAAAAGCATAATAAAGAAAAAAGGTGGCAGCAGAGGAAGAAGCGGATTATATATATATCAAGCAGATGGAAACCATTCAAAAGGTTTCCATCAAAAACAGCTATGGTGAATATGGTTTTTCGCATAATGGCGAGAAATTTTTCTCAATAACAGAAAACTACTTGCATTCCTATGCAAACAGGTATATACTGACAGACAGAAAAATAAATAGATTCTTCAAGGCAGGGTGCAAGTCCCTACCGGTGGTAACAGTCCACAAGCCCACGGGTTGATTCGGTGCAATTCCGAAACCGACAGTATAGTCTGGATGAGAGAAGAAAAGATACTGTATGTAGTTACATGCCACATATATTTTTGAAAACAATTGTGGTTGTGAATTTGTTATGGATAAAAAGCCTTGAAGAGTAATTCTTTAAGGCTTTTTTTATATACCAGGCAATCACAACGGTTTATTATAGAGTGTGATACTCAAAATTTCCTGGTATATAAAAAGTGATGCGCACGAACTGTTATCTACAACAATAAATAATAGGTAATTGCGAAACGCCAACAAGGTAGTGAATTGTCAGAATTGTTTGTGACAGATAGCTGTTTGCTACATAGTCTATATGTGACCCTCTGAAAACGTCGGCACTTGGGCTGTGTATTTTACAGCCCTAGTGTCCGCTACGTTTGAAGGGAGCGAGAGCACGTCAAATT
>JBGVMW010000126.1:0-47640 GCA_045125095.1 Lachnospiraceae bacterium | reverse complement strand
AGCGGACACTAAGGCTGTAAAATACACAGCCTAAGTGCCGACGTTTTCAGAGGGTCACATATAGACTATGTAGCAAACAGCTATCTGTCACAAACAATTCTGACAATTCACTACCTTGTTGGCGTTTCGCAATTACCTATATGGTAAGTAACTGTTCCAAATGGACAAGTCGCAAATATACGATTGCATGTACGGAGCAGCTACGACAATAAAAATCTAGTGTCCTTGATATGGTAGCATAAAATATAAAAAAATGATACAGATTTTTTTGTGTTCATGAAAAAATAAGAAATCCTTTCAAAAAAAGGTAGTTCCTTATAGGAAACTCTGCTATAATTGTATGCAGTTTGAGTTGTGTACGGCATTTCGTATTCGTATGTAGAAATGAAAGCGAGTTGATTGGATATGGAAAAACCACGTCTGCTGGTTACGGCATCCACGTTTCCAAGATGGGAAGGGGATACGGAGCCACGGTTTGTGTTGGATTTATGTAAAAAACTGACAGCATATTTTGAGGTCACAGTACTGGCGCCGGGGGCACCTGGGGCAGCCAGAGAAGAAGTATTAGAAGGCGTCCACGTGGTTCGGTATCATTATTTTCCGATTCACAAGTGGGAGACGCTCTGTTATCCGGGGGCGATTGTGCCACGTATCAGGGAGAAAAAAGTACGTGTGTTGTTAGTACCGTTTTTATTTTTTGCACTTTGGTGGAAGATAGGACGGATGAAAAAACAGTTTGATGTTGCACATGCGCACTGGCTGATTCCACAGGGGATTGTGCAGTCCTTTCACAAGATACCATATCTGGTAACGGGACATGGTGGTGATGTGACTTCCTTGAATGTCAGTATTATGAGGATGCTGAAAAAAAGATGTATCAAGAATGCAGGGGCAGTTACGGCTGTTTCGGATGCGTTGTTGTTGACGATGAATCAGATTTGCCCGAAAGAGCAGACGGCTGTTGTTTCTATGGGTTGTGATATGGAACGGTTTGGGACACAATATCGAATAGAGAATTATTTCGAACAGGGTGAAGAACAAGTGGTTTTGTTTGTGGGAAGGCTGGCAGAGAAGAAAGGTGTAACGTATCTGATAGAAGCGATGAAGAACGTAGAAGCAAAGCTTGTGATTGTAGGAGATGGGGATTTGTATGAATCACTGTTTTCACAGGCTTCAGAAAGTTTTACCGGTCGAGTGCTTGCACCAGAGGAAAAGCCTGTGGATACGGGATGGAAAATTCGGTTTCTTGGTGCAAAAACCCATGAGGAGCTGAAAACGATCTATGCATCGGCAGATGTATTTGCGATGCCTTCTGTAACAGCAAAGGATGGAGATAAGGAGGGCTTTGGCGTTGTCATGTTAGAAGCCATGGCGTCGGGACTGGTGGTAGCTGCCAGTAATTCCGGCGGAATCACTGATGTGATACAAGATGGAGAAAATGGTCTGCTGATGGAGGAAAAGAACTGTGTTGCTATCGCAGAAAAGTTGAATGAGTTGCTTACACAGAAGGATTTGTATCAAAAATTGCAAAAAAAAGCGTTTGCCACAGCACAGCAGTATGATTACAGTGTGATTGCAGAATCCTATCGAGAATTGATAATGGGAGTTATGGGACATGACAAAACGAAATGAGAGAAAAATAGCATTAAATTACATTTATTTGAGCAAACATCACAGCGGGGGGAAAGACCAGGTGGGCTTAAATCTGCTAAAAGGTCTGCAGGAAATGGGGGTTACAAAGCAGATGGCAGTGATTTGTTATCCATTTTCTGTGGATACCATCAGAAAAATTGCGCCTGATGTGGAAATTATCACAATAAAAGGAAAAAGCGGTGGCAGTGAACTGAAGCGCATGTTTCAGGTTTGCATGACGAATACCTTCCGGATTCCGACAATTATCAAAAAACATAGCATTGAAGTTATATATCATTTAAGTTATAATAATGGTTTGAGGAGACTACCTGCGAAAACAGTTATGATACCTCATGACATCAAGCAGATTGCACATAGAAAATTAGCAAATGTAACAGTACCGTGGTACAAATATATTCTCTATCGCATAATGTATGCCCTTGATTATCGCCATAATGATAAAATTGTGGCAATTAGCGACTTTGATAAGGGAGAAATGTACCAATACTATGGGAAATATAAGGATAAAATTATCCGCATATATAATCCGGTCTGTGCAGAAGCGAAAGAAATTGTGACACAAAAAGAGCCGTTTATTATGGCAATGAATTTGCAATTTCATCATAAGAATATTATTACATTATTAAAGGCATATGAACAGATTATGGATAAGATGCCAGAGAAACTCTATCTGGTTGGCAGCGTTCCGGAGCGTGTTTCCTATTTGAAAGAATATGTAAAGGAACATCATATGGAAGACCGTGTTGTATTTACAGGTTTTGTGACGGATGAGCAGGTGGTGGATATGCTGTCAAAGACAAGTCTTTATGTGAATCCGACTTTGTTTGAAGGATTTGGAATGCCTGCGGTTGAGGCAATGATATATGGTGCGCCGGTATTGTTGTCAGGGATTCCGGCGAATGTTGAGGTGACACAAGACCGCACACGTTATTATGAGCCACCGGAGGATGCAGATGTGTTAGCACAGGCGATACTGCAGGCACTTGCGGATATGCCTTCAGCACAGGAATTGCAGACAAATGCGGATGCTATGTTAAAATCTTATCATTACCGGAAGATTGCAGAGGAATATTATAAACTCTTTTTAGAAATGTAAGGAGAGCAAAATGATTACAATTATAACAAATCTATATCATGGAAAATCCTATGTAAATAATCTGGTGTCTATGGCAGAGGATAATGTAAAGCTTTTGAAAAAGAGATATCAAAAGGAATCGGTAGAGTACCTTTTTATCAACGATAGCCCGGAAGACCCTATCACATTGCCAGAAAGTGATATTTTGCATGTAAAGGAAGTAGCGAATGAAAAGAATCTGGGAATTCATGGTGCAAAAGTAAAGGCATTAGAAGCCGCTGGTGGAGAATATGTACTATTTCTTGATCAGGATGATAAAATTATGCCAGATTGCCTGCTTACACATTACGAAAATATGGAAAATACCGATGTGTCGGTCAGCAATGGATATCGGGTATATGGGGAGCGGTTAGAGCTGTTATATAAGCGAAAGCTGGTGAAAAAAATGTTGCTTCATAAATGGTGTTATATCTATGGAACAGATTTGATTTTTACCATGGGACAGTGTATGATTCGCAAGAACTCCATACCGGAATATTGGAAAGAGAATATTTTAAAAACTAACGGTAGTGATGATTTTTATTTATGGCTTTGCATGTTTGGAGAGCACAAACGATTTCGTTTTGTGGAAAGCGTTTTGTATCATCATATCGAAACGCAGAATAATTATTCTAATGACAAACAAAAAATGGATGCTTCTTATGAAAAGATGTGTGAATTGTTGACAGGGAATTCAGCAGTATCAGGAAAAGATATAACCGTATTGAAAAAAAGGCTGATTTATAAGCGTTTGTGTCAGAATTCAGATGTGCCAAAATGGAAGAAATGTGTAGCAAGTATAAGGAATTTTAAGACGGTACTTACCGTATTGCTGTACAAAGTAGGGGGATACCAGTAATCATAATATTGCAAAAAATGAAAAAATATGGTTAAATGATAAAAGCTGTTTAATTTACAGAGGTAAAAATGCAAGTGGATAAATGTAGAAAGTGAGGATGACGAATATGAAACGTTATGGAGTAGTCATGGCTGGCGGTGGCGGAACTCGATTTTGGCCACTATCCAGACATAAGATGCCAAAACAGTTATTGAATCTGACTGGAAAGGATCTTATGGTAAATGAAACGATTGACAGGCTTTCGGGCACCGTGGATAAAGAGAATATCTTTATTGTAACGAATAAAGATCAGGTGGCGACCATGAAGGAAGCTACTGTGGGACGTATTCAGCCAGACCATATTTTATCTGAGCCGGCAGCAAGAAATACAGCAGCTTGTATTGGTTATGCGGCTCTGGAAATTGTAAAAAAATATGGTGATGGTATTATGGTTATCACACCTTCTGATGCGTATATTAAAAATGCGGAAGCATTTACTGAGGTGTTGCAGACAGCAGTTCAGGTAGCAGAGGAGACAGATAAGTTAATTACGGTAGGAATTACGCCGACATTTCCGTCAACCGGATATGGATATATTAAATATGACAAGGCTGAAGCAGGCGTAGCAAAGGAAGTTCAGGAATTCAAGGAGAAACCTGATCTGGTTACAGCAAAGTCATATCTGGCAAGTGGTAATTACTTATGGAACAGTGGTATGTTTATCTGGAAAGCTTCTGTTATCTTAAAGAATTTTGAGCGTTTTATACCAAGAGTATATCGTGAATTAGAAAAAATCGGCGAAGCAATGGGAACGGACAAGGAATACGAAGTAATCAATGAAGTATATCCGAATATTAAGAGCATATCCATTGACTATGGTATTATGGAGCAATCAGAAGACGTATTGGTAATTCCGGGAGAATTTGGCTGGAGTGATGTAGGAAGCTGGGATATGTTAGGAGTCTTGCATGAAGCCGACGAAGATGGTAATATAATTGTTGGTGATAAGATTACGATCAATTCTTCAGATATCGTTGGATATTCCAGTGGCAGACTGATAGCGGCAGTGGATGTATCACACTTGGTTATAGTAGAAACAAATGATGTTGTTTTAGTTTGCGATAAGAGTAAGGCACAGGATGTGAAACTGGTAGTGGAAGAGTTAAAGAAACAGGGAAGAAATGAACTGTTATAGTGCATAGAAAGGTAGGAAGAAATGGAACAGAATATCAAAGAGCGTTATGATTTATGGTGTGAGGATGCGTATTTTGACGAAAAGACAAGAGAAGAATTAAAGTCTTTAGCTGGAAATGAGTCAGAAATTGCAGACCGTTTTTATCGCGATTTAGAGTTTGGTACAGGTGGACTTCGTGGTGTAATCGGTGCAGGTACAAACCGTTTAAACATCTATACCATAAGAAAGGCAACACAGGGACTTGCGAATTTCATCTGTAAAGAAGGTACACAGGCCAAAGGTGTAGCAATTGCATTTGATTCAAGAAGAATGTCAACAGAATTTGCTACAGAAGCTGCTTGCTGTCTTGCTGCAAACGGTATTAAGGCTTATATTTTTGATGCCCTTCGTCCAACACCGGAATTATCGTTTGCTGTTCGCGAATTAGGATGTACTGCTGGTATTGTAGTAACAGCAAGTCACAATCCACCGGAATACAATGGATATAAAGTATACTGGGAAGATGGTGCACAGATTACTGCACCAAAGGATACCCAGATTATTGATGAAGTAAATAAAGTAGCAGATTATTCAGAAGTAAAGACTATGTCTGTAGAAGCGGCAAAAGAAGCAGGTTTATTTGAAGTAATCGGAAGTGAGATCGATGATGCTTATATGGCAGCATTAAAGAAACAGGTTGTAAATCCTGAAGTAATCCAGAAGATGGGTAAGGATGTAAAGGTTGTTTACACACCACTTCACGGAACAGGGAATATTCCGGCACGTCGTATTTTAAAAGAGATTGGTTTTGAAAATGTATATGTAGTACCAGAGCAGGAATTACCAGATGGTAACTTCCCAACTGTAGGTTATCCAAACCCGGAAGATGCTGCAGTATTTGAATTAGCACTGAAAATGGCAGAAGGAATGGATGCAGATGTTGTATTAGCAACTGACCCGGATGCAGACCGTTTAGGTGTCTATGCAAAGGATTCTAAGACGGGAAAATATATGTCCTTCACAGGAAATATGTCTGGTATGCTGATTTGTGAATACTTATTAGATCAGAGAAAAGAAAAAGGCATTCTTCCTACTAATGGTGCATTAATTAAGACAATTGTTTCTACAAACATGGCAGATGCAGTGGCAAAGGAATATAACTTAAAGTTAATCGAAACATTAACAGGATTCAAATATATCGGAGAACAGATTAAGTTCTTTGAACAGCAGAATACCTATGAATACCAGTTTGGTTTTGAAGAAAGCTATGGTTGTCTGGTTGGTACTCATGCAAGAGATAAGGATGCTATTGTAGCAGTTATGAGTCTTTGTGAGGCAGCGGCTTACTACAAGACAAAAGGTCTTACATTATGGGATCAGATGATGTGCATTTATGAAAAATATGGTTATTACAAAGAAGGTCTTGCAACAAAGACATTAAAGGGTATGGAAGGCGCAGCAAAGATTAAGGAAATGATGGAAGAAATGCGTAAAAATCCACCGAAAAAGATTGGTGAATATGATGTATTAAAGGCCAGAGATTATAAGTTCGATGTAATCGAAGATATGAAAACTGGTGAAAAGACTCCAACAGGTCTGCCGGAATCCAATGTATTATACTATGATTTAGAAGATGATGCATGGTTCTGTGTAAGACCATCTGGTACAGAACCAAAGATTAAATATTACTTTGGTGTAAAAGGTGCAACTTATGAAGAGGCAGAAAGCAAGTTAGCATCCTTAACAGAAGCAGCACTTAGTTTATAATTAAGAATTTGACCTGAGAACTTTTGGTGTGCAGATATATATTGGCATAACAGAAGAGTTCTCAGGTTTTCTGCTGTAACAGGTGCGAAAAATTACAATTAAAATAATCAATTATCTATAGAAGTGCTCAATAGTATATAGCCCATGAAATAATTACCATCTTCGTTTGTTATTTTTTCTGATAGCACATAACAGTACTCTTCAGCGTTGCATGATGTAGGTATGTTTTTATCATGTAATCTCAGAAAAAAATCCTATGCGAATATAGTAATTATTTCATTTATGATGTAATGGATTGCATATTATAGAAGTAGGTGTTATAGTAAGGAATGCCATGTGATGGCAGAATAGAGGTTTGTATGGGAAAATATTTTGGAACAGACGGCTTTCGTGGAGAGGCAAATGTAGATCTTACAGTAGAACATGCATATAAAGTGGGAAGATTTTTAGGTTACTATTATGGAAAAGACCATAGATGTAAGGTAGCTATTGGAAAAGATACAAGAAGAAGCAGTTATATGTTTGAGTATTCACTGGTTGCAGGCTTGACTGCTTCTGGTGCCGATGTATATCTGTTGCATGTTACTACAACACCAAGTGTATCCTATGTAGTACGGACAGAGGATTTTGATTGTGGCATTATGATATCAGCAAGCCATAATCCTTTTTATGACAATGGTATTAAAGTAATCAACGGAAAAGGCGAAAAATTAGAAGAATCCGTAATTGATGAAATTGAACGTTATTTAGATGGTGAAATGGAAGAAATTCCATTTGCAACAAAAGAGGATATTGGAAGCACAATAGACTATGTAATGGGTAGAAATCGTTATGTAGGATATCTCATTTCTCTGGCAACCCGTTCATTTAAAAATATGAGAGTGGGGTTAGATACCTCAAACGGAAGTGCATGGCAGATTGCTAAGAGCATTTTTGATGCATTGGGTGCAGAGACTTATGTGATTAACAACACGCCAAATGGAACAAATATTAATACAAATTGTGGTTCCACCCATATAGAAGTGTTGCAGCAGTTTGTGAAAGAAAAAGGACTGGATGTAGGATTTGCTTATGATGGAGATGCGGACCGCTGTATGGCAGTAGATGAAAGAGGAAATGTGGTAGATGGAGATGCCATTCTCTATTTATGTGGTTGCTATATGAAAGATAATAGTCAGTTAGATACCAATACTGTCGTAACGACTGTGATGTCTAATATCGGTTTGTATAAGGCATTTGATAAAGCGGGGATTGCTTACGAGAAAACGGCTGTTGGAGATAAGTATGTATATGAGAATATGTCTAAAAATGGTCATCGCTTAGGCGGAGAACAATCCGGACATATCATTTTCTCAAAATATGCAACAACAGGAGATGGTATCTTAACTTCTTTAAAAATTATGGAAGTAATGTTAGAAAAGAAGGAAAGACTGTCGAAGTTAACAGAGGAACTGACAATTTATCCACAGGTATTAAAGAATGTAAGAGTGAAAGATAAAAAAGAAGCAAGAACTGATGCAGATGTGCAGGCAGCGGTTGACCGTGTGGCAGAAGCGTTAGGCGAGGATGGAAGAATTCTGGTAAGGGAAAGTGGTACGGAGCCATTAATTCGTGTCATGGTAGAAGCCGGAAATAAAGAATTGTGCGAGCAGTATGTGGATGAAGTGATTGGGGTTTTGAAGGAAAAGCAACATGTACTGTAGTGAAAAATAGGAGCGATTATGAGAAAAAAATACAATACAAATCATACATTTGCAGTGTGTGCGTATAAAGAATCCAGTTTTCTTGAAGAATGTGTAGAATCATTGGTAGAGCAGTCAACACCAACCAATATTATTGTATGTACTTCAACACCATGCGCATACATCGAAAATATTGCAAAAAAATATGATCTCCCTTATTATGTTCGTGATGGAAAAAGTGACATTCAGGATGATTGGAATTTTGCTTGTGAAATGGCAGATACGGACTGGATCACCGTTGCACATCAGGATGACAAATATCACAAACATTATGTGGAAGAAATGCTTAAAAAAATTGAAGAAGATAAGGATGCACTCATGTATATGTCTGGCTATGCACCTATTAAACATGGGCAGGTATCCACAGATATTAATTGTAAAATCAGACGCCTTTTGCGTACACCTATGAAATGGAAGTGCTGTTCATCTTCTATATTTTGGAAAAAAAGAACATTATGTCTGGGCAACAGTATCTGCTGCCCGGCAGTTACTTATAATGCAAAACAAATCGGAAAACCAATTTTCACTTCTCCGTATAAATTTAATTTAGATTGGGACACATATCTGAAATTAGCAGAGATGAAAGGTCGTTTCTTATACACAGACAAGTCTTTAACCTATTACCGCGTGCATGAAGAAGCAACAACAATGGAGTTTATCAAGGACAACGGACGTTATCGCGAGGACTCGATTATGTTTAACAAATTCTGGCCTAAATGGGTAACAAAGTGCATTATGAAATTTTACACATATGCATATCAGACATACAGTGAATAATATACAGAAAGAAGGAGTAACAGTGAATAGATTAGCAATTGTGGTTCCTTGCTATAATGAGGAAGAAGTGTTTCCAGAAACAAGTAAGCGTTTGACTGAGGTGCTGAAACGGTTAATTGACAAAAAGAAAATAACAGCGGATAGTTTTGCGCTTTATGTCAATGATGGAAGCAGGGATCGTACATGGGAATTAATTGAGGAAGAATATACAAAGAATCCATATGCATGTGGTTTGAAGCTGGCTGGCAACGTGGGACATCAGAATGCATTGTTATCAGGGCTCACATATGTAAAGGATTATGTAGATATTTCTATTTCAATTGATGCCGATCTTCAAGACGATGTGAATGTTATCGCAGAAATGGTGGACAAGTATATAGAGGGATATGATATTGTGTATGGAGTTCGTAATAATCGTGATACCGATACGTTCTTTAAGCGCAATACAGCCTTGGCTTTTTATAAGATTATGCGGATTATGGGCGTGAAATCCGTGTTTAACCATGCAGATTATCGTTTGATGAGTAAACGTGCCATGGAACAATTAACAATGTACAAAGAACAGAACTTATTCTTAAGAGGCATTGTACCGTTAATTGGTTATAAAACAACATCTGTGTATTACAAAAGAGCAGAACGTTTTGCTGGAGAAAGTAAATATCCGCTTAAGAAAATGATTAGCTTTGCGGTAGATGGTATTACTTCATTCAGCACAAAGCCTTTAAGCTTAATCATGGGATTAGGATTTTTATTAGTATTTTTAAGCATATTGGGTATTTTGTATATTTTAGTATGTAGCCTGACTGGTAATGGTCAACTGACACCGGGGTGGAGCTCCCTTATGGTATCCATCTGGCTGATTGGTGGTGTGCAGCTGTTATGCTTGGGCGTTGTTGGTGAATATATTGGTAAAATCTACATGGAAGTAAAGGGACGTCCACGTTTCAATGTGGAGACAGCATTGCTTCATGATAAGGAGCAGTAATGAAAATACAAAAAATTAGAAAGATAATTGTATTTGCTTTATTTTATATAATTCTGATGGCGTCCTTTTTATGGAAGGTAGCCGGATTGGAGGGAATGTCTCTTAATGGAGTGACAGAAACTGTTGAAAAACCAGTGATAACACTGAAAAATATCATGAATGGAGAATGGCAGTTACAATATGAAGCATGGTATGATGAGCAATTTAATTTAAAAGCTCCATTAATAGCAACCCTAAATGAGTTTGTATGGAAGACATTTCATATAACAACAAATGACAATCTGGTTGTAGGTAATGGGAATAATTTGTTTGAAAAATGGTATATAACAACATATTTGCAGCTGGCAAATGTTGTGGAACAGGAATACTTTGATACAAAGATGGCACAATTAATAGAGTTACAGTAGCGTTTAGAAAAGCAAGGGAAACATTTAATGCTCTACATTACTCCTTCTAAGGCTGAGATTTATCCAGAAGATATTCCGTGGAATTATATGTTGTGTAGCAATCGCACACAAAAATCAAATTATGAAAAATTAATTGAGGTATTGGAAGACAGTGGTGTGCCATATTATGATTCCGTACCATATGTAAAAGAATTAAAGGACAAGGGAGATTTTCCGGTGTATCCAAAGACAGGAATACATTGGACACAGGTTACTGGTAGTTTTGTGGCACAAAAACTTTCGGATGCTATAGAGGAAGAATTTGGTTATGATTTAAATGAACTACGTATCAGTTATCAACAATGTGAACAGCCAATATCCCCGGATGCAGATATTTTTTCTACTATGAACTTGAAGACAGAGCCATATGATGTGTATTATGAGCCGATATACGAATTACTGGAAGACGGAAAGGATAAACCAAATGTTTTTATTAGAGGTGGAAGCTTTTTAGGTCAGACAGTGAATCATTTGATTAATTCAAATTGCTTTGGTACAAATGTGCATATGGAGAATACGAATGTATTTGTGAATTATTATAGTCAAGTATCAACTATGTCCAGCTATGATGAATTGAACTGGGATGAATTAATCGGTGATAAAGAATTATTTATCATTGAGGTGAATCAGGGGGCAATTCAAGACATGGGATTTGGTATTATAGAATATTTGTTGACTAAGATAGAATAAAGTAAGGGATAAAGGTTAGATTTATGGTATTTACATCAGCTATTTTTATATTTGTATTTTTGCCAATTACATTGCTCCTCTATTATTTAACATGTACAACACGTAAAATATGCTTTCAGAATATAGTATTGCTCGTAGCATCTCTTGTTTTTTATTCATGGGGTGGTGTGCAGTATACATTTTTGCTAGTTGCCAGTACAGTGGTGAATTATATACTGGGAATTCTAATTGATGGTGCTATAAATAAAAGAAAATGTTTATTGATAGTAGGCGTTCTTTTTAATGTAATTGTGTTAGGAATCTTTAAGTATTTTAATTTTTTTGTGTCAGTATGGGAAGATATCATACATATCTGGAATCCTAATTATAGTGTAGGAGCGCCGATTATTCCGCTTCCAATTGGAATATCCTTTTTTACATTTCAGATATTGTCATATTTAATTGACGTCTATCGAAAAAATGTAAAAGTCCAGAAAAATGTTATCTATTTAGGATTGTATATCATGCTGTTTCCGCAGTTGATAGCGGGACCGATTGTTCGCTATATTGATGTAGAACGAGAGATTAAGACTAGAAAGTTCTCCCTTGACATGGTATATGAGGGAATTATTCGTTTTATGATTGGATTTTCTAAAAAGGTGATACTTTCGAATACAACCGGTTCCATTGCAGATGCTATTTTCGCGCAGGAAGCATACATTAATTCTGCATTTTCATGGATAGGAATTATTGCATATGCATTACAGATTTATCTGGATTTTTCCGCGTATTCAGACATGGCAATAGGTTTAGGAAAAATGTTTGGTTTTCATTTTCTTGAAAATTTCAATTATCCATATATATCTCAGAGTATTCAGGAATTTTGGAGAAGATGGCATATCTCCTTATCCAGTTGGTTCCGTGATTATGTATACATACCATTAGGAGGTAATCGTAAGGGTACTATAAAAACATATAGAAATTTAATAATCGTATTTTTGCTAACTGGATTTTGGCATGGCGCAAGCTGGAATTTTATTATTTGGGGTGCATGGTATGGTGTGTTCTTAATTTTAGAAAGAATCGGCTTAATAAAGATATTAGAAAAGTTACCTAGATTAGTAAGGCATGTATATGCATTGCTTATAATATTAATTGGATGGGTTTTCTTCCGAGCAGAAGATTTAGGGCAGGCATTTGCTTATTTAAAATCTATGTTTCTGTTTAATTTTTCAGAGGGTAGAAGCTGGGAAATTTTCGAATTATTCAATACACAAACACTTGTATATTCTGGAATTGCCATCATTGCATGCTTACCTATGGCGCAATTACTAAATAAGCTTGACAAGCATCATATAGTAAGGGATGTATGTGTTTTGGCTGCGTTTGTGTTGGCAATTGGCTATCTGATAGTCAGCGGATATAATCCATTTATTTATTTTAGGTTTTAATATATGTATTATGAGACTGTGGTAGAGTATTATTACATATAAGATTTAGGGGGACAAAGTATGCAAGCGCATTGGAAATTCGAAATTTCCAAGAGTTTGCATGCTTTTTATAGTGAAAAAGTATAACAGTTATTCTGAAAATGTCAAAACTACGCTTTGGGAAAGTGGTAGCATGAATCATTAGCTACTCCAGTTTTTGACTATGATTTTTTGTTCCTACTGGCTCTGCATTTTTATCAACAATGTTCCAAGCGTTCTGTTTCTGCGTTCCGTCATTTTTTAAGGGAGTTTAACTTGAAATTTGACTATCTTGATCTGGATGATATTTCCGATGAGTATCTACTCAAATTTAGAATTGTCCGCTTTCAAGTCGTCCATGGTATTTTTGAAAATAAAAAAATAACCTTGACAGGAGAGCAGAAAAACGGTATGCTGAATGTGCTATCAGGAATCTATCAGGATAGTAATTCGGGAATTCGGTAAAGAGTTGTAATTGTTCCGAATATGGAAATATAAGAACAGGACAGTTACATTATTTATTAATCTAAAAATCTATTATGTACAGGCTGTGATTGTAGGAATCATACAAATGAAGCAATCGTTCATAAAGTCGTACATTCTTATGAATCCCATATGAAAAGAACCTTGACAATTTCATTGTATCAGAGATGTTTTGGATTGTTGCATTTCTGATGAAGTAGAGAAGATGCAAGTGACGTTTGTCTCTGGAGCAAAACACTTGTCAATTGAAACAAAATGTGATATGATAAGCGTGTGAAAAACAAGGAAAACGTGGGAACGGTTGCTCTGGTGCTTTCAATCAAAGATAAGCATAAAAAATAAACCGCCCTTAGCCTGAGAAACTTGGACGGTTTATTTTAGTTCAAATTCAATTGCAAGGGGTACAACTTAGTACCACTTCCTAAGAAAAGGATAACACAGACGAAAAGCAATTTCAAGATTGAAAAGATGCGGTTAGAAAGGGGATTTTAATTATGTTGAAAAGAAAATTAAAACAATTAGTAACAATGATGTGTGCAACCGCTTGTGTGGTAACAGCAGTGCCGGTGATGGATGTTAGTGCCAGAACGTATACGGCAGAGGAGTTGTATGATACAGCCACTATAAATAACGCGCCGGACGTTGAAGCTAAATATTGCATAGGTGCAGAAAATTGCACAAATGAGGCATATTCATTCGGCTCATTCCCAGCCAGCCTTAAGGATGTCACAGTTTCTATTGAAAATGATCGTACTGGTGGTATCAATGTAAGATGGTTTGCGTGTCTTTACAGTGTAAAGATTGAACGTTATGATTATGCGACAAAACAATGGGAACTTTTGGGGTATAAGAATGATGATGAATTATCTGCCTATAAAGAATATATGGTAGATATGGCTGCTGGATATACTTATTGGCCATATGAGACATTTTCTAATGTAGATAACTACAAAATTTTCAACGATTGCTGTATCTATGAAGATGATGCTGTTCAGTTGAACCACACCTATAAGTATCGTATCACTCCATTTAATATTTATCCAGAGAGCAGAGCAGAAGCGGTAGCTTTAGGTAAGGAAGCTGAGTATGATAAGATTGTCAGTAAATACGAAGCCAACGGTTGCAGGGTAGTTGAGGAAAATGGCTATTCTGTTGTTTTTTATCCGTCTCACACAACGAAGAAAATGAAAAACACACTGGAAGCACCGTATATGTCTGTGAAAGAAACAAAGTATTGCAAACAATGCGAGAAACTTGGATTGGAGAGTCGCATTGCTTACTTGACAACCGCTTCTTATGGCGGCTCGAATAAATGTTCGTTACATAAGACATACAAGCACCAAATCACTTTTGATATTGAGTGGCAGGACGTAGATGGTTATGAAATTTATTATTCCAACTATTCCGATACGGGATTTAAGAAGTGGAAAACTGTTAAACCAAAGGCAATTAGTCATTCATGGACGGCATTTCCGGCAAGAACACGGGGGCAGGATGGTTTGATTTCCACAACATTTTTGCTTCATACGAAACTGGCTAATGGAAAGTATTTTTATAAGATTCGTTCTTACGTTGTCGTAGATGGCAAGAAAGTATACAGCGAGTTTTCACCGGTAACTTCTACTTACGATTATATGGTTCATGATTGCCTAGATATAAGGGAAGTAGTTATTGCGACTGCGGGAGACAATGCAGCTCTCATTCAGGCAACGGAAGAATATAATAAGCTAAATCGTCTAATGAACGAGCGTGGCTATTTGTGGCAGAAGTACTCAGCTGGGAAAATAAGTAAAACACGATTCTTAAAGGGTGTACATACATTAAGACCAGACAGCGAATATGGCGTTTACAAGGCTACGGTAAAGACACTTAATCTTAAAAATGTGCAAAAAACAGTTCTTGGTATTAAGGATAAAATTAAAAATAAGATTTGGAAGAAACACCCAGAATTAGGGTACGTGTGTTTTTACACCGTTCATGTTGACTATAAAAAGAGTAAAAAAGTATACGAAATCTCTGTAATGTATAGTGCTTCTGTAGATTAAGCAGTCCATTTGGACTGCTTTTTTTTGTACTTAAATGCATTTGTTTGTGTCAACTGCCAATGCAAAAAAAACGTGCACGTGTTTTTTGAGGTCATCTGCCATATTGATAGTGAAGACAGGGAAAGGAGGATGTTTGCCTATGATTGAATGGGCTTGTGGACGGAAAATACGTCCACAATAGGACTTGGGAACTGTGAAACTTTATAGGAGAAAGGAGTCATTATTATGTTTTGCAAGAAATTCAAACATAATGTAAAAAAAATCATAGCCTGTGTCTGTGCGGCGGCAATTACACTGACTGTAATACCGGCAGACACTTTTGGGGATGGATCACCAACAATTAAAGCAGAAGCAGCAGAAACAGAAAACGTTTATGTTGTGGATAGCTTGAAGACAGAATTGGGTTTGGATGTAAGCCTTGACACGCTTCAATATAATCTGGGGAAAGAGGACTATAAAGAAGCCCGCCAAAAGGCTACAGCTGGATTTGTAAACAAATATGGCAAGAAAATTATCTTCGACCAGGACACCAATGCATTTTATTATGCTTCCGGAAGTGGAACGGCAAGTACTACTACAACTTTCCGAACAGCGGGATATAAGCTGCATATTGTTATTGGAGGAAAGGACTACTATGTTTCGGTACTAAGACAGCCGAACGAAGCGAACAAGCATTTGCGGGGAGAGGGCGAATATTATCTCAAAGATGTGGCAGAATATGAAGACACTTCCGATGGTAAAACCTACAACTTATTTCGCATCGAGACGAAAGATTTAATCAAAGCTTTTGATGCCAGAGACTTAGATTTCGCATCTATCTTTTTTGGAGCCGGTGTGAAATTGACAGTAACCGCAGATGCCTATTTAGTTATATGTGAGGGCGGCATACAAAAAGCGTGGATGCAAGATACAGACGGTAATGGTCTTATTAATGACGCATGTGATAAAAAAGACTTGCCATCCGGAAAATATGCGGATACGGAATCAAAAGCCAAAGCAGGACTCTTTGGGGCTATGCATATTTCCACAGAAAACTATTACGGTAAAGTCATGAAACTGGAGCCGAATGCTTATAATGTATACACCGATAAGGTAAAGCTGACGGAGGGCTCTACAGACGGAGCTTATTATCCGGGAAAGAGTACAGAACAATCGTATTATTATATCAATGGTAACGTTAATAGTAAAAATAAATACTATTTCAGATTTACCGGTACTTCCCAAAAGTCAGCGGCGGTTACTGTGAAAGAGTCAAACGATAATGACTACGACCTTATTTTGGGAAGATTGGATATATCCAAAAAAGATACTTTGGACGTAATATATAAACAATTGTATACAGGCGATGCAGAGGGCAATGGCGATCTTGTTGCTAATAGGCTTATAGCTGCAAATAATACTAGGGATGACGTGGCTTCCTACAAGGTGGTTGTGCCAGAGGAAGGTAGTAAAACGTATGGTTCTAGCGAAACTCATAAGGCGGATAGTACTGCCTATTCATCCAATGCAACCATATTTAGTAGATCCGGTGATTATGAAGTAAAAACGGGAACAGAGAAGAACAACAGCATCAATACATTGGAAATGAAAGCCGGGTTTACAATTAAGAACCAACAGGCGGAGGGTGCTATTATTGCTATTACTCCATATGTAAAAGCAATGAAAAGCCCGACAAACACAAAGGGCATATCCAGTGACCGTTATGACAGAGACAAAGCGTTGTATCTGATTTCAGACATTACGGCTCCGGAACGTGCTGATAGCAAGATAGAGCCTTACACAATAAAAGATGCTGCAACGGGAACAGAGGAATCCTATTATCGTTTCAAGATTTCTGATAGCGGTAGTGGTATTAAATCTGCTACACTCGATGGGACAACACCCACACCCCTTACTGTTGAAGGAAATGACTCTAAAGATAAGAATGGTATTACCAGAAAAACATCTGCGTATGTGTATATAAAGACTTCAGATGTAACAGCAGGCCAAACGGCATCTGTTACATTGACGGATAATGTAGGCAACCAGAGTACTGTATCGGTTGATATACCGGGATGTGGCTTATTTTACTGGGATAGAGGCGAGTTTATTGACAGTAACATTGTTTTGAAGAAAAAACATAAATTTACGATCAGAAACGGTTTCGGTTTGGAAAGAAAATATTATACCCTTACAGGATGGAAATTCATAGATGGAAAATATACGGGGATAGCAAAGAATCCGGGTGAAACCATGCAAAATGAAATTTCCGGTTTTCATAATCTGGAAGCTCAGTGGACAGCAAACTCCTATACGGTAGTATTTCATAGTAATGCTCCGGCAAATTGTAGTACAAAAGCCTGGGGTAATATTGGAGGGCTGATTGGTTTTGATCAAACGGCTTTAATTTACCCAGTACAGTTCAATTGCGATGGAGCCGTAAATTGCAGTATCAGCTTGCCGGGATATACGTTCCAAGGTTGGTACGGAAATGCAGAGTGTACAGTAAATAACTATGGATTTGACGGATTGAACTATACAGACGGGGGTACTGAGTATGGTATTGAACCGGATGTAAACGGACAGATCCATTTGTATGCAAAATGGGAACCGATAGACATTGGTATTTATTTTGATTTAAACAAACCGACAAATGGGGTGAACCATACAGTTACCTCATCAAGCAATCCTTCTTTTACAGAGGGCTCTACAAATTATGTAGTAGTAAAATTTGATTCCAATATTGCGGGAGTGCCAAATGCTACCTTACACGGTTGGCATGATGCAAGCACTGGTAAAGATGTGCTTACAAATTGGTTCCAGTATCCGGCAAGAAATAATACCGGTGCTTATTTATGCGAAGGTACTAAGATTGATGCTTCATTGGTCGGTAACCCTGACGTGACAGGAAACATTGTGACCTTTTATGCTCAGTGGGACCCGAACACATACACAATTCAATATATGAGCAATGCTCCGGCGAATGCTTCTACAACCAGTTCTTCTATCTGGGGATGGAGCCAGGAGCCGCAGATAATGACTTATGACGTACCGGGAAAATTAAATGCGCTGGACTTAAACACACCGTCATTGGGACACAACACAGACATGCTTCCGGGCTACACATGGAAGCATTGGTCGTTAGATAATGGAAAAACTTATCAGAATAATGCAGAAGTGTTGAATTTGACGGCAGACAATAACGGAAAGATTATGATGTATGCCCAGTGGACACCAAATACGTATGCGGTAAGTTTCAACGCAAATAAACCTACCACAGACAACAACACCCACGCTTCTACGAACAAACCGGTAGTGAAATTTTACGACGAAACATCTAATGATAAAATCGTAATGTATATAACGTGGGATAGTAGCTTTAATGGAAAAGTACCAACATCTACCTTAACCGGCTGGCACGCAAGATATGATGCAGACGGGGTTACAGATGCATGGTACATGGGTAACAATTACAAAAATCCGGGCAACAAGGTAAGCAATGCCGGAACCTTTGACTATGGAACCGTAGGCTACCCGGGAAACAAGGATGTTTACGCCCAGTGGCAGGCGAACTGGTATTATATCTGCTATCATGAAAACGGACAGGGTTCCGTGACAAAGGGAAGTATTCAGAATGAAAAAAGTCTGGAAACACAGGTAAAAGAGCACAAAAAGTACATGACAGAGTATGCTTATACAAACACCTTTGAAAAATGTATTCAGAGCAGTATGAGAAACAGCAAAAATACCAGAATCCATATTTATGATGTGGAGGATAAGGCGGCAGGAAGTCAATTTATCCGTTATGATGATGGTGTTGCCGGAGAGCAGAAGGAGCATTACAGCAACAATGAAAAAACGCAGCTTACCGAGTATAGCGAAACCGATTATGAGAAATATGGTCTTCCGGATGTAAGCGTGTCTTATCTGAATCATAATACTACCTGGAATACAAAGTATGATTATGATTTCTTGGGCTGGGATATGGGAACTGCTTATAAGGATGATGGAACCCATCAGTGGAACTATAACGCAGGTGCAGCCATTAAAAATCTGACATCGGCTCATCGTGCCAGCATTGATATGTACGCTTTCTGGAATGCATTCCCGAACTACGATGCTGCGAAAGATACTACACACTTCAGCGTATATGAGGGTGCGGATATCACGATGCAGATGTTAAAAGACAAGGTGCAGGTATGGGATAAAGAGCAGGAAGACGTATCAGATACGGTCGTGGTAGAAGAAATCACTTACAAGGACGGTACCAAGGTAACAAAGCCGGCTGAAGAGTATCTTCTTGATACCAGTGCGGAGAAAATCGGTGAGTATACCGTGACCTTCCGTGTAACAGATAATAGAGGAGATAGGACGTATCTGACTGGTCAGGGAAATATTGTATTTAATAATGAACCTGTGATTGCTGAGTTGGATGGACGTTTCTTATATCTGGAGGATATAAAAGATGTAACGCCGGAACAGGAGTATGAACTGTTGAAACGCCCAGTCGTAAGAACAGATGTAGAAGACGATGCTTATGAAGCAGAAGAATTTTTGCAGAAAGATGATTTGTTCCTGGGAAAAGTAGAAGCTTATACTGGCTTTGGACAAGCAATCTGGTATAGGGAAATAACAGCATTAACTAGGGTATCTGCATTTACAAGGGAACAGAAACAGGAAGGATTAAATCTCCTTCATGAGGACATGAAGACATTAACGCAGACAGAAGCAGATACCGGAAAAACCTTCTCCTATATATGTTACACCAATGACATGTTCAAAAAGCAAATGGAAAGGAACGGAAGTATGACAATAATAGATACGCAAAATGATGACATAATTCCTGAAAATGCAATAAGAAGGAGAGTTCGCTTTATCAACGACGAGTATTTAGATACCCTGCCGGCGGATTGGCAGAATAGCGAAAAAAGAAAGGCGTTAGAGGAAAGTTTAGAAAAAGGTAGTTCCGATTGAAATGAATATGACTGTACACCGCACATCGTCCATTAAATAAAAAAATGTCGAATTTTCAGCATCTTTAGCCGGTTGTTTATGCTTTTTGAAAATGCCCTTATAATTTACAACAAATTAAAAAAAAGATGGCATTTTACTTGAAAATATGTATAATAGAGATAGTTCTTAAATGAATGATAATCGGTATCGATAAGCATCCCCGTGATAAGTAAAGTGAATAGGAAAGGATAGGCGCATAATGAGATGGATTATGTAACGTTGGGGAGCGTTAAGCCGGGTGTTGGAATGAGAGAAAAGTATGAATCATTACCTTTGGCGACATTAAAAGATGTAGCAAAAGCGAGAGGTTTGAAAGGAATTTCCACCATGAAGAAGGCGGATTTGGTAAATCTTATGGTGGCAGAGGACGAAAAAGATGTAGCCCAGAAAGCGAAGACGGCACCAGCGAGAGCGGAAGTGACAAGAACTCCGGAAAAAAAGGATGCACCTAGATATACTGCTGTCCGTGAGGAACGTAGAGAAGGACCGAACAGACCAGATACCAGGAAAGTAGTAGAGTTATCTCAGGAAGAAATTGCACGTCTGGATAGTGGTATCACAGCTAATGGTATTCTTGAAGTAAAAGACGATGGATTTGGATTTATACGTTCTGATAATTACATGCCAGGTGAAAATGATGTATATGTGGCACCGGCGCAGATCCGTCGATTTAATTTAAAAACGGGAGATATTTTAGTAGGAAACACAAAAGTACGTCTTCAGACAGAAAAATTCAGTGCATTACTGTATTTGAAATCAGTTAATGGGTTCCCGCCTGAGGAGATTGCCAAACGTCGTAATTTTGAAGATATGACACCAATATTTCCTCATGAGCGTCTGCATTTAGAGGTACCGGGGGGCAGTGTGGCAAATCGTATTGTAGATTTGATTTCCCCAATTGGTAAAGGTCAGCGTGGTATGATTGTAGCACAGCCAAAGGTTGGTAAGACAACGTTGTTGAAGGAAATTGCGAAGTCTATTAGTAAGAATCATCCGGAAATGCATATGATTATTCTGTTGATTGATGAACGTCCGGAAGAAGTTACAGATATCAAAGAAGATGTTGCGGGACCAAATGTAGAAGTCATTTATTCTACGTTTGATGAATTACCGGAGCATCATAAACGTGTATCAGAAATGGTAATTGAGCGGGCCAAACGTTTGGTTGAGCAGGGAGAAGACGTTATTATTTTACTTGACAGTATTACAAGATTGACAAGAGCGTATAATATTGTAACACCGCCAAGTGGGCGTACATTGTCTGGTGGTCTGGATCCGGCCGCGTTATATATGCCAAAGAGAATTTTTGGTGCAGCAAGGTGTATGCGTGAGGGTGGTAGTCTGACGATTCTTGCGACTGCACTTGTAGATACAGGCAGTAAGATGGATGATGTAGTGTTTGAGGAATTCAAAGGAACCGGTAACATGGAACTGGTACTTGACCGTAATATTGCGGAAAAAAGAATATTCCCGGCAATTGACATTATGAAATCCGGTACAAGACGAGAAGACTTGTTGCTTACACAGGACGAACTGGCGGCTGTAACAAACATGCGCCGTGGATTCAGTGGTGCAAAGGCAGATGAAGCAGTAGAAGCCATATTAAATATGTTCCTGCGTACGAAAGACAACAAAGAATTTGTGGAATATATGAAAAAACATAAATTTATGTAAGAAATTGCTTGCATGTCTGCTTATGGTATGATATAATGTGTAAGCTGTTTAAAAACGAGATTGATACTTATCGGTTCCATGTGAGTGTAGGGACAATAAGTATCGTGTGTGTGAGGTGAATGTAATGAGAGAAGGAATCCATCCAGATTATTATCAGGCAACTGTGACTTGTAACTGTGGTAACACATTTGTAACAGGTTCTACAAAGGAAAATATCCATGTTGAAATCTGTTCTAAATGTCATCCATTCTACACAGGTCAGCAGAAAGCTGCTAAAGCTCGTGGACGTATCGAACAGTTCAACAAGAGATACGGTGTTGAGAGCAAATAAATGGAAGGCTGCGTGATGCAGTAGTTTTCATGCATGCGGGAGCTGTTGCAAGACGAGAAATTGTTTTGTGACAGCTCTTTTTGTGTAAAATTAAGAAAAGAGTTTGGCAAACAGAATACTTGTGATATATTTCGAAATATCCATGGAAGAAGGAGGCTTAAGATGAAATCATCAGGTATTGGCGGTCAGGCAGTCATGGAAGGCATTATGATGAAGAATAAGGATTATTATGCCGTTGCTGTTCGTAAGCCAAGTGGAGAAATTATTGTGAAAAAGGAACGCTATGAAAGCGTTGTCCCATTTTCTGTTATTCAGAAAATTCCTCTTGTGAGAGGTGTGTTTAATTTCATTGACTCTCTGTGCTTAGGAATGTCTACACTCACATATTCTTCTGAATTTTATATAGAAGACGAGGAGCCAACTGAATTTGATAAAAAGATAGAGAAACTGCTTGGAAATAAGGCGGATAAAGTTATTACAGGAATTACATTGGCATTTTCAATTGTTTTGGCACTGGTTATTTTTATGATGATTCCATTTGGTGCGGCAGAACTGTTGCGCAAGGTGATATCGGCAGCATGGCTGGTGAATCTTGCAGAAGGTTTGATTCGTATGGTGATATTTTTACTATATATCATGTTGATATCTAAGATGGAAGATATTCAACGTGTGTTTATGTACCACGGAGCGGAGCATAAATGTATCAACTGCATTGAACATGGTATGGAACTGAATGTAGATAATGTTTTGAAAAGTTCAAAAGAGCATAAGCGCTGTGGAACCAGCTTTTTGCTGATTGTTATGATTATCAGTATTATTGTGTTTATGTTTGTGACAGCAGATTCAAAGGTGATTCGCCTTGTACTACGACTGGTACTGATTCCGGTTATTGCTGGTGTGTCGTATGAGTTTCTTCGTCTGGCAGGAAATCATGATAATATGATTATTTCCATATTGAGCAAGCCAGGGCTGTTGTTACAGGGAATGACAACAAGAGAGCCTGATGCATCTATGGCAGAAGTTGCTATTGCAGCAGTGGAAGCAGTGTTTGACTGGAGAGGCTACTTAAGAGAAAATTTTGCAGATTGGAAGGAAGATAGTCAGAAAAGTAAGCCAAATGTAAATGATATAGAAGAAACGGTGAGTGAATCTGTTATAGAGGAAGATGAGACAAATGAGCCGCCAATTTCTACGGATGAGCAGTTGCAGGAGTATTTGAAAGATGACAAAAAAGAATTTGTCAACATTATGCCGGAAGATGATGATATCATAACAGGACTTCCAACACCGGAGATACTTTATGCAGTTTACACGGAAAAGAACACCATTAAACTGAAATGGACTAAGATTAAGAGTGCCGACAGTTATATCATTTACCGTCAGAATGCTGACACCAATAGTTATTCCATATATCAAGATGTTAAAAAATGTGCTTTTGAGGATAAGGATCTGGAGGAAGGTGTCATTTACTATTATAAGGTAAAAGCGGTTGCTGTCCGTAATGGAAAGACATTAGTGAGTCATTTTTCACCGATAGAGCATGGTGGCTATGATGGTCGTGTGAAATCAAAATATTAGGCAGGCTGTTTTTTTTCCAAAGTAGCTTATTGATTTTGATGGTGCAAAAGCAGAAAAGTGGTGATTCCTATGACTATAGATGTAGTATATAAAACAGGTGTGGCAAAGTTAGAAGCAGCTGGCGTTACGGATGCTTCTATGGATGCGTGGCTTTTGTTTGAATATGTCACAGGCATGGACAGAACGAGATTTTTCATGGAAAAACAAATGGAAATGCCTGAGGCACAGAAATTGGAATATGACAGGCTGATAGAAAAACGTGCAGAGAGAATTCCGGTGCAGCACCTTACCGGTATGCAGGAATTTATGGGGCTTAATTTCAAAGTAAATGAGCATGTCTTGGTGCCACGACAGGATACAGAAGTTCTGGTGGAAGAAGGGTTGAAACGATGCAGACCGGAGATGCAGGTGCTTGATATGTGTACCGGATCCGGTTGTATTGCAATCAGCATCGCGAAATTAAGCAAGGCACAGGTTACCGCAGTAGATATTTCCCTGGATGCATTGCAGGTGGCGAGAGCAAATGGTAAGGCAAATGAAGTGATGGTAGACTGGCGAGAAAGTAACCTGTTTGAAAAGGTGCCGGAAACATACCAGATGATTATTTCTAACCCCCCTTATATCAGAAGTGCGGTGATTGAAACACTTTCCCCGGAGGTGCGGGAGCATGAGCCAATGTTAGCCCTTGATGGTACAGAGGATGGCTTGTATTTCTACAGGGAAATTACAAGACAGGCGATAGAACACCTGGAAGAAGGTGGCTGGTTGTTGTATGAGATAGGCCACGACCAGGGGGAAGCTGTGAAAATGATAATGTCTGAATTATTTTCGGATGTGTCCGTGATAAAAGACTTGGCAGGATTGGACAGAGTTGTGGTTGGATGCTATAGGAAGTAAAAATAACACAGACAATAGCGATATAGGCAGTGTAATATGGCTGAATGTAAATAAAACAGTACACTAGGAAAGAATGTGAGGTAATTATGTTTGATAAGTTAGAAGATTTATTGATACGTTATGAAGAAATTATGAGTACATTGCAGGAGCCGGATGTGGCAAATGACCAGACACGTTTCCGCAAATTGATGAAGGAAGAAAATGATTTACAGCCTATCGTTAAGGCGTTTAAGGAATACAAGCAGGCAAAACAGGATATTGAAGACAGTCTTGCTATGTTAGAGGATGAGTCTGATGAAGAAATGCGCGAAATGGCAAAGGAAGAATTAAATGATGCTAAGAAGCGTGTAGAAGAATTAGAGCAGGAATTAAAGATTCTTCTTCTTCCGAAAGACCCTAACGATGATAAGAATGTTATTGTGGAAATCCGTGCAGGCGCAGGTGGTGACGAAGCTGCTTTATTTGCAGCGGAATTATACCGCATGTATGTCCATTACGCAGAAAGCAGACGTTGGAGAGTAGAAACTATGAGTGCGGACGAAACCGGTATTGGCGGTATGAAGGAAGTAAACTTCATGATTACGGGTCAGGGTGCATACTCCCGTTTAAAATACGAAAGTGGCGTGCATCGTGTACAGCGTGTACCAGAAACAGAATCCGGTGGACGTATTCACACCTCCACAGCAACGGTTGCTGTGATGCCGGAAGCGGAAGAAGTAGACGTTGTCATTGACGAAAAAGACATTCGTATTGATGTAATGCGTGCATCAGGAAATGGTGGACAGTGTGTAAACACAACAGACTCTGCGGTACGTTTAACTCACTATCCAACCGGTATTGTCGTATACTCTCAGACCGAGAAATCCCAGTTGCAGAATAAGGATAAGGCATTTGCCATCCTTCGCGCAAAATTGTACGACATCGAATGTCAAAAAGCTCACGACGCTGAGGCTGAAATGCGTCGAAGCCAGATCGGTACTGGTGACCGTTCCGAAAAGATTCGTACCTACAACTTCCCACAGGGACGTGTAACCGACCACCGTATCAAGTTGACATTGCACCAGTTGGGCAATGTGCTGGATGGGGATTTAGATGAGGTGATTGATCCGTTAATTGCAGCGGATCAGGCAGCGAAGCTCGCCCGAATGCAGGATAACTAGGGAGATAGCCCAAGTTCTAGTGCGAGATTGAAAATTAGATAATGAGATGAAGATATTAAGTGCTTTACCTTGACTTTATGTGGCTGAGGTAAGGCACTTTTTTCAAGAGTAATGAGAAAAAAGAGTAAGCAAAACCATAAAAATGAACTATATCATGCTAATATTGAACTTTTTGATGTGCTGTGTTAATATTATTTAAAAATAAACTTATGGTAGGGGTGTTTGAATGAAAAATAAACTTTTTTTTAAACGCTTATCAGATTCTATGAGGGATAAGGAACTGAAGCAGGTTGACATTGTACGAGCGGCGGAGCGCCAAGGCGTAAAGCTTGGCAAAAGCCAGATGAGCCAGTATCTAAGTGGAAGAGCAGTGCCAAGGAAAAATATAATAGCATTTCTGGCAGAAGTTCTTGATGTAAAAGAAGAATGGCTACTTGGGACAGATGATAAGAGCAGTACATTAGATACAAATTATAAGTCGGATGGAAAAAATGCTGATGTTCCGGCGTCAGCTGATGCTATGAATATATCAATGACTGAAGGAGATAGAAAAATGAGAATATTTAAAAAATCTAGCAAACTGGATAATGTACTTTACGATGTCAGAGGACCGGTAGTTGAAGAAGCAAATCGTATGGAAGCAAGTGGTATGCAGGTACTCAAATTAAACATTGGTAACCCGGCACCTTTTGGGTTCCGTACACCAGATGAGGTAGTATTTGATATGCAGAGCCAGCTTACAGAGTGTGAAGGCTATTCTGCATCAAAAGGTCTTTTTTCTGCAAGAAAGGCAATCATGCAGTATGCACAGCTGAAAAATCTTCCGAATGTAACAATAGAGGATATTTATACAGGAAATGGTGTCAGTGAACTTATAAATTTAAGTATGTCAGCTCTTCTTAATGATGGTGATGAGGTGCTTGTTCCATCTCCGGATTATCCTCTCTGGACAGCATGTGTAACGCTTGCAGGAGGCACAGCAGTTCATTATGTATGTGACGAACAGTCAGAGTGGTATCCTGACATTCATGACATAAAGAAAAAGGTGAATGCCAACACAAAGGCAATAGTACTTATTAATCCTAATAATCCTACAGGTGCACTTTATCCAAAGGAGGTACTTCAGCAGATTGTTGATGTAGCAAGGGAGAATCAGCTTATGATTTTCTCGGATGAGATATATGACCGTCTTGTAATGGATGGGGAAGAACATGTCTCAATCGCATCACTCGCACCGGATCTTTTCTGTGTAACCTTCAGCGGACTATCGAAGTCTCACATGATTGCAGGTTACAGAATCGGTTGGATGATACTCAGTGGAAATAAAAGACTTGGTGCTGATTATATCGAAGGACTCAACATGCTTTCCAATATGAGACTATGCTCCAATGTTCCTGCACAGTCTATCGTACAGACTGCTCTTGGCGGATATCAGAGTGTAAAGGATTATATTATTCCTGGCGGAAGAGTTTATGAGCAGAGAGAGTTCATTTACAAGGCATTAAATGATATTCCGGGAATAACTGCAGTAAAGCCTAAGGCAGCATTTTATATTTTTCCAAAGATAGATACGAAGAAGTTTAATATTACAAATGATGAGCAGTTCGCTCTGGATCTTCTGAGAGATAAAAAATTACTTATAATCCATGGTGGTGGCTTTAATTGGAAAGCACCGGATCACTTTAGAGTTGTATATCTTCCAAGAGTTGAAGTATTAAAGGATGCTGTTGAAAAGCTTGGCGATTTCTTTACATACTATAGACAGTAGTTATTTATGGAATACAGTATTTATTGAGCAGAAAACTGGTCTTGTTCGCGGCACGTAGCATAGCAGAGGGTAAACAATATGCATATATGTGTAGCAACCGAAAAGTAGGCTTTATATGTGAAGAGCAAAAAGGAATTGTCTATGCCCTTTTATAAGGGCATAGTATCTAATATTCTGCATACAACATCTACAAGGGTTGATAGCAATGAAAGAATTGGAACTGGTGCTGCAAACATAAATATTATTTGTAAACAGCAGTTTAGTACAGAAAAAATAGTATTTACAACTGGTCCATAGCTTACCCAAAAAGCATAAGCATTGCAAATATAAATTGTTATTTTATAGAATGAAGTAGAACATTTTATGTATATGCTAGTTAATATTTCTAATATCATAGTCAAACTAATTCTCCTTTCGTTGAAAAAAGTGATTTTTTACACAATAAATATGGCAGATAGGCTCGTTTTGAACGTGAAAACCCAAATTTGACTTTAAGTAATAATGATTAATAGATTATGAAGCCAATCTAAATGCGGGTATTTGTAAACGATTTTAGGGAGAAAAGGAATTTTATATGTGAATAGGTATTGGAAAATAGAAGGAATGAAAAACTTCAAAGTTGGCTTGCATGTAGTTTGTAATGGAATAGGTACAACGATTGAGGAATATGAAAAGGCAAAAATGATGATATAGAGTGGATGAAACTATAAAGTGATAAAAGTGTACAAGTAGAACCATGAAAGTGGTGCTACCCGTAAAGTATGTCACATGGTTGTTAATAATAGTGGTAAGCGCTTCAAAACAAGGCGTAGTGCAATAAGCTGATTTACATGATAAACTTTTCTGAACTAAAATTATTTCAGGGAGGTTTTGTGTGGATAAGGAAAAAATGAATCTTTGGCGTCAGCGAATCGCCAAATGTCAAAAGAGTAATCTGACGGTAACTGCTGGTGTGCCTGCCAAAAGAGATAGAGGAATATTATCAACGAAGAGCATACCTGTACTGTTTGTGGCGGGAATTAAAAGTAATCGGGAAAGAGAATGTCCGGACAGAGGTAGAATTCCAACAGGCAAAAGAACTGCAACATTCCATTGCTACCCCTTCACTGGTCGCACAGATAATGTACCAGAAGTACGCCATGGGAATACCGTTAAACCGATTGGAGAATGATTTTTTACCGTATGGGTCTGGTACTTCTGCGTGCGAACATGGCGCATTGGGTGATACGATGCAGTGATGAATAGCTGTCACCGATTTATAACCGGATTCATGAAGAACTCCTGAAATGTGAAATCCTTCATATGGATGAAACCCGTATCCAGATAAATAAGGAGTCTGGTAAAAAAGCGAGCTGCGATTCTTTCATGTGGGTAATCCGAAGCGGTGCATGTGAGTCGATTCGTGCGACCTTCTTTCATTATGCCGGAACCCGTAGAAAATCGGTTGCCATTGAACTTCTGACAGGTTTTCAGGGGTATCTGACTACAGATGCCTATACCGCTTATGAAAATCTGAATGTTGAAGGCATCGCGCATAATATCTGATGGGCACATCTTCGGAGATACTATAATAGAAAGAATCCCACTGGATAATAACGGCAGGGAGCTGGAAGGCTCTAACGGGGCAGAATCCCGTGAATATATCAATCTCCTTTTCAAACTGGAGAAGGAGATGAAAGAACTTTCCTATGAAGAAAGGAAAGAAAAGCGTCAGGAAGCATCACGTGCCGTTCTTGATGCCTTTTGGACGTGGGTTGAAGAAACTTCTGCAATTCCGACAACCAATGAAAAACTCACAAAAGCCCTGAACTATTCTTTGAATCACAGACAACAGCTGGAAACCTTCCTGGAAGATGGACGTCTGGAGATATCGAATAATTTGTGTGAATCTCATATACGTCCGTTTGCGACAGCAAGACGATCAATGCTAATATGTTAGGGGCATACTACACAAAAGGATATGACAGGGGTATTACCAATCACAAAGTATTCCAGTGGTTCTGAACTGAATATGTTTCGGGAATACAATTTTATGAATGATTGCATATATGAAGAATATTTTGGCTTTCATGAAGAAGAGGTAAAGAAACTTTGTGAACGTTATAATGGTGTAAGTTAGGAGAAATTGATTCGTTGGTATGATGGTTATTATTTAAGTGATGGCAGACATTTGTTTAATCCACGTTCTGTAAGTTTTGCTTTGAGTGATGGTGTTTGTTTGAATTACTAGACAGAAACAGGACCGATGAATGAGATAGCTGACTGTATTGAGCATAATGTAGATGCGGTGAGGGAAGATATTGTCAAAATGGTGGCAGGTATACCAGTAGAAATAGAATTGCAATGGTACAGTGCCACAGAGTTGCATCTAGATACGAGGGATGAAATTTTGTCTGCTATGGTAGTTTATGAATGTAAAGGGTTTTATTGCTTCTTTTGTTCCAATACCAAAAAAGGCTCCGTGCAGTATGGGTTGATAGTACAATAGTCACCTAACCCTTTACAAATTGACATATTTGGCGTATAATCACTAAGATTGTGTTTTAGAAGTAGGAGATTGTATATGCTAAGAGATATAAAAGATTTTTTGAGTAAACGAAAATTAATTATGACTTTGGCTCAGTCAGACTTCCGCAAGAAGTTTGTTGGGTCATATTTTGGTGTGTTCTGGCTGTTTGCACAGCCAATTGTTACAGTAGCAATCTATTATTTTGTGTTCCAGCTTGCTATGAAAGCCACACCGGCAACGGACAAGCCGTATGTTATCTGGCTGATACCGGGAATTGTGCCGTGGTTCTTCTTTAATGAAGCATTAATAGCAGGAACCAACAGCTTGTATGAATACCAACATTTAGTAAAAAAGATGGTATTTAAAGTGAGTATTCTTCCGATTGTGAAGGTAGCATCTTCATTTTTGGTACATCTAATCTTTATGTGGATTATGTTGGTTGTGTATTTGTTGTTTGGAGAGCAGCCGTCTGTATGGTGGTTGCAGACATTTTATTATATGTTCTGTAACGTAGTATTAATACTAGGACTGACTCTTTTCACATCTGCCGTGAATGTATTGTTTAAGGATATGGGGCAGATTGTAAATATTATGTTGCAGTTTGGATTCTGGTTAGCACCTGTTATGTGGGATTTATCCATGTTACCAGAGGAGTTTCATTTCTTGATAAAATTAAATCCATTCTACTATATTGTGCAGGGATTCCGTGATTCCTTTGTATTTCATAAAGGATTCTGGGAATATCCAGGATTGACCGCATATTTTTGGGTTGTAACAGGGCTTGTGTTGATTCTTGGTTGTTATGTATTCAAGAAATTGAAGCCACACTTTGCAGATGTATTATAGGAGGCTGAATCATGAGTAATGCAATCAGCGTAAAAAATGTAACAAAAATCTATAAAATGTACGAGAAACCAATAGATAGATTGAAAGAAACTTTTCATCCATTTGGAAAACAGTACAATACACCATTTTATGCACTGAATGATGTTTCCTTTGAAATAAAAAAAGGGGAAACCGTAGGTATTATCGGAACAAATGGTTCCGGTAAATCCACCATTCTGAAGATTATCACAGGTGTTTTGCAGCCTACAGAAGGCGAAGTAAAGGTGGAAGGAAAAATATCGGCTCTGTTAGAGTTAGGAGCTGGTTTCGATATGGAATACACCGGTATCGAGAATATTTACATGAATGGTGCCATTTTGGGTTACACTCAGGAGGAAATGGATGTAAAAAAGAATGAAATTCTTGAATTTGCTGATATTGGAGATTTTGTATATCAGCCGGTAAAAACATATTCCAGTGGTATGTTGGTGCGTTTGGCATTTGCATTGTCTATCAATGTGGAACCGGAGATTTTAATTATTGATGAAGCATTGGCAGTAGGAGATGCTTTCTTTCAGGCAAAATGTTTTCAGAAGTTAGAAGAAATAAAAGAAAAAGGAACGACCATACTTTTTGTATCTCATGACACGGTTTCTGTGAAGAAGCTTTGCAAACGTGCAGTCTGGTTAGACAGGGGGCACTTAAAAGAAGTGGGAGATGCCAAGGAAGTCTGCGAACATTATTTAAGTATGCAGATTGAGGAACAGAACCGCGAGAAGCAGAAGCTGGTTGAAAACATGGTTCTTGATAACACCACCGAGGAGATACAGGCAGGTGATAAAAAGAGCTTTGCTAAAATCAATCTGGAGGGTTCTGCCGCTGTGTCCGGAACGGGAGCAGGAGAAATCTTGTCTTTCTATATTCGCAACGAAAGGGAAGAAGATGTAACTGTACTTGAGATTGAAAAGACATATTATTTTGGATTGCTTGTAAAATTCCATGAAGATTTGGATAATGCATTATTTGGATTTGAAATGGAAAATGTCCGTGGAGTGAAATTATTTTCTGTAAATAATTTCCTGACAGACGAAGTGTTAGAGCATGTAAAAACCGGTGAAATTTATGAAGTAGCCTTTGAAGTAACATTACCGAAATTATGTGCCGGGGAATATTTAATTAGCCCATCCTTGGCGGCTGGAAGTCAGGATAATCATGTCGTATTGGAACGAATTCACAATTACATGAAGATTACTATTGATAATGGAGGTTACAACTTATCGTTAATTCAATTAGATACAAAGACAAACTTTACGCAATATAAAGAAGATGACATTATGTTGTACTAGAGTGGTTTGTGGAGGATGCAATGGAAAATAGTAAGGATATATTTACCGGAGAACGTTTTGTTCCAGGTATTGAGGATATAAAATTAGAAATGGAGCATTACCAGAGATATTTAAGTGTTGCGAAACTGGTAAAAGACAAGGTTGTTTTAGATGCTGCCAGTGGGGAGGGATATGGAAGTAATATTCTTGCCCAGAGTGCTAAGAAGGTAATTGGTTTAGATATTGATGAAGGAGCAATCAACCGCTCTAAAGAAACGTATAAGAGCCAATCAAATTTATCTTATGTGCAGGGAAGCATTGCAGAACTGCCAATAGAAGACAACAGTCTGGATGTTGTAGTATCTTTTGAGACAATTGAACATGTGCCGGAAGAATTACAGCAGATGTACTTGAAAGAGATTAAACGTGTGTTGAAGCCGGATGGTTTCATGATTATGTCTACACCAAATAAAGAAATTTATTCGGATAAGTATGATTATCACAATGAATTTCATATCAAAGAATTCTACAAGCAGGAGTTCATTGACTTCCTGCACCAGGAATTTAAGCATGTAAAGTTATACAACCAGTTCTTTGAAGTAACAGCTGTAATTGACAGTTGCGAAGAAAATGATAGTATTGCACAGTATTTTAAGAATCAGGACAAGTATACACAGGAAGGTAAATATTATATTGGAATTGCATCTAATAATATGTTACCAGAGGAGTCCATTGCTTCTGTGTTTATGAATGAGAAGCAGGAATATGAGGAAACTATTGACCGTATTTTTGACTTGCAGGCACAGGTAGACGAACGAAATGCTCATTTGCATAAGTTAGACGAGCAGATTCAGAAAAATGGTGAAACAATTGTACAATTACAGCAAGGGGAATTTGAGAGAAATGCCCATATCCAAAAACTAGATATTGAAATAGAAAAAGCCAATATCGAAATAGAAAAAGCCAATATTGAAATAGAAAAAGCCAATATTGAAATGTCTAGTTTGCGCTTGGAGTGCAATAAGAAAGATTTTGCTTTGCAGCAAAATGAAAAAGTGCTGTATGAAAAAGTAATGGCAATTGAAGCACTAAATAATAAACTGTTGACTGTAAAAGCGGAATATCAGGGAAAGATAGATGACCTTGATATCACTGTTCAGGAAATGACCAGAGAACAGCAGCGTTTAAATGATGAAGTGGAGCAACGTGGCAATCATATCATGAAGTTGGATGGTGAGATTGAAGCATTGCGCCAGATAGTGCGAAACAAAGAAGGACATATTGAACTGCTCTTAGAAGTGGAACGTGAGTATGAGCGCGAGAAGCAGACACATTCCTATAAGTTTGGTAAAAAGATTCAGAAAATCGGTGATTTCCTGCTTCCGCCAAACAGTAAGCGTCGTTTCTTTGCACGAATCATTGTTAATGTATTTCGTAAGCCAAAGATTATGATTAAGATGTTTACACCAAAACGTATTAAGAGCTACTTCTATTATTTGAAGCGTGAAGGTATGAGTGGTGTACTGACAAGATATCAGGAAGCATATGACTTAGAGAAAGAATATGTAGAGCCAACACCGGCAGTAGAAGTAAAGGCAGAAAAGGTAATCGCAAGAAAATCCATTGAGGAATATGAACCAATTGCATTTACAGTAGAGGAAAAACCAACAGTTTCTATTGTAATTCCTGTTTACAATGAATTTGATTATACCTATAATTGTTTGAAATCCATCAAAGAAAAGTCTGGTGATGTAACCTATGAAATAGTAATTGCCAATGACTGTTCTACGGATTTAACAACAGAAATGGATAAGATTATCAGTGGGGTACAGGTGATTACTACAGAGAAGAACCTTCGTTTCCTGTTAAATTGTAACAATGCAGCAAAGTATGCAAAAGGTGAATATATCTTATTCCTGAACAATGATACACAGGTACAGGAAAACTGGTTGCAGCCATTAGTGGATTTGATGGAGCAGGATGAAACCATTGGTATGACTGGTTCTAAATTAGTATATGCCGATGGGAGATTACAGGAAGCAGGAGGAATTTTCTGGAAAGATGCCTCCGCTTGGAATTATGGTAATCGTTGTAATCCGGAAGAACCGGAATATAATTATGTAAAGGATGCTGACTATATTTCCGGTGCCGCAATTATGATTCGTCATAACTTGTGGAAGGAAATCGGTGGTTTCGATGAAACATTTGTTCCGGCATATTATGAGGATTCTGACTTGGCATTTGAAGTAAGAAAGCATGGATACCGTGTAGTATATCAGCCATTATCTGTAGTCGTTCACTTTGAAGGTGTGTCAAATGGTACAGATACTAGTACGGGACAGAAGCATTATCAAGTTGTAAATCAGGAAAAATTCTATAATAAATGGAAGGATGTATTAGAGAAAGAACATTTTCCAAATGCAGAAAATGTATTTTTAGCAAAAGACAGAAGTCGCTTTAAAAAGCAGATTTTAGTGGTAGACCATTATGTGCCACATTATGATAAAGATGCAGGCGGAAGATGTACCTACATGTATCTGAAATTATTTGTAAAATTAGGAATGAAGGTTACGTTTATTGGTGATAATTTCTTTAAACACGAGCCATATACAACAGAATTAACACAGATGGGTGTTGAGGTGCTGTATGGTAATTATTATTACAATAACTGGAAAAGCTGGTTAAAGGAAAATGCCCATTATTTTGATTATATTTATTTACAGCGTCCGCATATCGCAGTGAAATATATGGATTTAGTAAAGAAATATTCCAATGCAAAAATCTTTTATTTTGCTCACGACCTTCATTATGTCAGAGAAATGCGTGAGTATGAGCTGACAGGTGATAAGGCACATTTAAAGGCGTCGGAGCATTGGAAGACCATTGAGCATGATTTATTCTCCAAGGCAGATGTGGAACATCTGGTGGGAAGCTATGAACAGGGTGTTGTGCAAGAAGCATTCCCGGACAAAGCGGTTCGTAACATTCCATTGTATATATACGAGCAGTTAAGAGATGATATCAACAAGAAGTTCGAGGAACGCAAGGATATTATGTATGTAGGTGGTTTTGGTCATCCGCCGAATATTGATGCGGTTCTCTGGTTTGGAAGAGAAGTATTTCCAAAGATTCTTGAGAAATATCCGGATATCAAATGGTATGTGGTTGGTTCAAAGGTTACAGAAGAAATTCAGGCAATGGCAAGTGACAATATTATTGTGACAGGTTTCCTTTCAGACGAAGACTTAGAAGCGTTATACAAAAAATGTCGTATGGCAGTTGTACCGCTAAGAGTAGGTGCTGGCGTAAAAGGTAAAGTAGTTGAAGCCGCTTATTACCAGATTCCGCTTGTTACCACATCCATTGGTGCAGAAGGCTTAAGTACAGAGGAACATGCTTTCGAGGTTGTAGATGATGCGGAGGAAATGGCGGAATTGATTAATGAGTTATATACTGATTATGATAAACTGTTAGAATTATCCGATAATAGCAGAACATTTATTGAACGTTATTTCATGTTAAGTGAAGCGGAACGTGTCATCCGCATGGATATGGATATTTAATTGTGTAAGCGGCTCTATGATGGATAAGCATGGGGCCGCTTTTCTAAATGCAAGTATAATTTATAAGTGAAGCAATTAAGATTGATGGAAAGAAATATAAATATCAAATGCGTTTTTGAACAAAAAGATAGTGGATACGAATGTGATTTGATAATTAAGTTATACATGAAACAATACATCGTCACAAATGTGGCAGGAATAGAAGTTAAGTATGAAGCATAAGAAAGCAGTGAAGGAAATGGTGCAAATAACGATTCAAATGTCTATTGCTTAGTGTTGAATGAGTCGTGTGTAATGGTAGCACATGTGAATAGTAAGTAACAATTAGGAGGACAACATGAAGATAAAAGAAAAATGGCTTGATCGTTTCGCAGTAGCGGTCATTCTATTGATACTGGGAATGATAGTATACAGTAAAGTAATGTTTGGAAATGAAATGTTATACTATCAGGATGCTGCTGGTGCAGTATCTAATTCCTATATAGATGCATGCAGAACTTTGGCACAGGCAATTCGTGACAAAGCAGGAATCGGGTATTCCTTTGTATTAGGCTTAGGCAACGATTCCTTTGCATTGTGGGCAAAATTAGCAGATCCATTTACCTTGCTGCATGTTCTGGTGGGAGGGGTATTTGGAACAAACGCAATTGGAGTGGCATTACCATTTATTCAGATTCTAAGAAGTATGGTTGCCGGTTTGATATGTTTTCTGTTCTTAGGAAAATTCAAGTTCACCAGAGGCAGTCGAATTCTGGCATCCGTGTTATATGGCTTTTCCGGGTTTTTCTTCACCATGGGACAGGATTTTTCCAAAGCATCCTTGTTGATATATATGGTGTTGTTACTGCTTATTGTGGATAAAGCAGTAGAAAAGAAGAAATATTTTCTTTTGCTGGGGATAGTAGTTGGGTTTGTCTGTTTGCAGGGAATCGTTACAATGGCGGCTCTCTTGCCAGTCGCAATTGGATATTTACTGGTACAGATTATGGACAACTACGAGGAACGAAATGTACGAATTACAGAAGTGTTATATGGACTTATGGCATTGGTTGGAGGAATCCTTACCACAGCAATTGTCTGGGTAAAATTATTACTCCGTACATGCAGTACATCAGAATCGTTTTTTATGGAATCCAATCTGTTGGCAGAATTAGGTAATTCCTTTTCGGTAGCAGGCTTACGCCAGATTAAGACTGCGCTTTTGCGTTTGTTATCTAATAATTTACAGGGGACAGCAGTGGAATATAAGGGATATGGTTCCTATGCAGAGGCATATCCTTTATTCTTGTCTGTCTTATTTGTGTTATGTGCTATTCAATTTATGTATGGGATGTTTTGGAAGAAGCGCAAGGAATGTTTAAAGGTAAAGTCGGTTCTTCCATTAGCAGGGTTAGCAATGTATCTGCTTATGTATGTGACAGCAGATGCATCACAGTTCTTTGCACACCTTTCCAGCCAAGTAAGTGTAATCTTTTTACCATATCTGGTATATATGATGGCAACTGCACTGGATGATATTCAAAAAGAAGGCATGTACAATACGATACTGAATGTAATAGTGGCAGTTGGTTCTGTTGGCTTTGCATTTCTGTACTATACAAGAAAAAGCACAGCGGTTGTGCAGACGGTATTTGTAGTGATGGCGGTATGTATGATTCTGTTGGCTGTTTTATTAGAACTGCTTTATCGTTTTGCAGGGAAGCGGATTGCCCTTGTGATTATAGGTGGAATTTTTGTAGTTGCCTGTGGAAATCTTGCGTTTGACCACAGCATAAGCCTTTATGGAGACCGTCAGCTTGTTCAGAACGGGGATGGAATAGAATATGAAACGATTATAAGTGAAATTCAGGCGGCAGAGGGGAATACCCCTTATCGTGTAGCGGATTTCTTAAAGAATTCTCTGCCTAAGAGCAGTAATGTGTGGTCAGTAGCAGTAGATAAAGATACAATGACTGCCGGTGTGGAAGAATATATTGATTTCATTGGTGGAATGGGATATCAGGAATGGAATACCAGTTATACTTATAAGGGATATCAGTTTGGTATGCCGTTTGATGCAGATGCAGCAAATCGCCTTGGTATCAAATATATCATCACAGATATAGAGAGAAGTGATGCGGACTGGACATTGTTTGCACAGCATGGAGAGTATTATGCATATTGCAACAATAAATTTGATGGATTTGGTGAAATTTACAGTGCATCACTTGCAGTAGAAGATTATGAAGTCTTAAATGAAATGGATCAGCATTTGAGTTTGCAGGATGCAGTTATATTAGAGGGTGTGGAAACAGAAAATTATACAAGACCACAATATTCACTGCACATGGATTCCATCCAAATGGACAGCATCAAAACGGAGGGCGTTACTTATCAGACTGGTAATCACCAGATGGAGTGTGACATTGAGAATCATGGTATAATAATTCTGCCACTTAGTGAACGAGAACGAAGTGAAAAGGAATATTTGAACTTCTTTATTGTTGCTAGTGAGCCATCTGAGGTAAAGGTTGAGCTATTGACTGGAGCAGCAGAGACAAACTGGAAGTCTCTCAAAGGAATTTCATATTCCGTTGATGGAATGCAGGAGATTTCTATGTATCTTCCTTCAGATGTGACAGCCATTGCCATTGGATTTGATGTGGAAAATGAAGCTGTGGTATCAGAACCAATGATATACAGCATGTCAAAAAAGGAAGCAGTACAGGGAACCGTACAATGGAATCTGGAGGATTCTGATACATGGAATGGAACCATTAGTTGTGCGGAAGCTTCTGTGTTATATTTTCCGGTGGTATATGATGACAAGTGGCATTGTAGCGTGGATGGTGAAGAAGTAGAACTGCTTACGGCAAATTATGGTTTTATGGCTATGAACATAGAGGCTGGAACTCATAATGTTACGTTAACCTATGAGAAGGAATCCGACCTTCTTCTATGGCTTACTGTGATTGCAGGTATTTTTTTATTTGGCTTTTTAGCAATCTGTGTCCACAGAAGACAGGTGCTTACAGGAATGTTGAAGGGTGCATGGTCGGCACAGGATAAGCTCATTGTGGGAGTAGTATTTCTGGTAGGCTTTGTATTGCTATTGATGCAGCATTTGACCCTGGACATCTTCTATGATGATTATGGAAATGCAGCCCTTTGTTATGGCAAGGTAATCGAAGGTGTGGAAGGCACAGCTTACACCGGTTCCCAGTTGTGGGAGTGGGTGAAGTGGTGTTATATGAATTGGGGCGGACGTGTGTTGTATGCAGCATTGTTCCTGATACCACTTATGAAAAATAGTGCTACCGCTTATATGGTGGTTCAGGTGTTTGTAATTCTGCTTCTTATTTATCTTTTATACAAAATGGTATGTTTTTATACAGAACAGAAACATTCGGTACTGACCGCAGTAATTTTATTTATTCTTTACGGTTTGATTGGGCGCGATATCCATGTGCAGGGAACCTATTGGGCCTCTGCTTCCATCTTGTATATATGGCCACTGGTACCAACTTTCTGGGTGCTATTTGCCTTTGCGTTTTTGCAGAAGCGTTTGAAAAATAATCAGCCAGTGAATATACCAGTATATATGCCGTTTATATTAATTCTAACTTTTTTTGCGGCATTTTCGCAGGAGCAGACAGGTCTTGCATTGTTGATATCCTTGTTCCTTCTGATTGCGATTGGACAGGGAAAAGAATGGAAGAAATTCAGAAAACTGAATGAGCCGGTGTTATGTACTGCTTTTGTAAGTTATATTTTACTATTTGCAGCACCAGGTAATTATGCAAGATTAGAAACCAATGAATTTTCGGAATTAAGCTTTTTTGAGAAGATAGCTAATAATATGCCACCAATTTTGGATTTATTCTTTAGTAATGGCTTCTTATGGATCAATCTGGTGGTATGTCTTCTGATTTGTGCCATGGCAGTAATGCTGTTTATGAAAAATAAGAAGAAATATTTCATAAGCATTCCACTATCCCTGTGCAATACACTGGGATTGGTATCCTTAGAAAAAATAACTTTGCCGGATATGTTACGAAATTGCTTCGAGATGGAATTTCTCATATATCTTGCATTGATATGTGGATTTTATTTCTATGAAACCAAGCGAAGTGAATTAATGGCATTAGTAATTGGGGGGGCTGCTTCTGTATTCTGTTTGCTGATGTCACCTGCGATACAGTATCGTTCTTACTTAGAGTACATGTTTATTGTTTTTGTTGTAATAACAATTGTGGCTATTGATGTCCGAAAGGAATTAAAACATTTGATTCTTGGACGATATCTCTACATGGTAGTTGTGCTGATGTACGCGTTGAAGTCCATAACAATGTTTTCTTCTTTATACAATGGCTATTATGAAAATAGTTTTAGTTTGAAGTATAACCATAAGGTATTGTCCGCCTACGATGGCAACCAGACGGAGATTAACTTATTAAAATGTAAAAATGATATATGTCGCTTGCAGATGCCATATGATGAAGGATTTGAATATATTGATTTCTGGCTTAGAGAATATTATAATATTCCATTGTCAGTTGATTTAATCTGGGAGGATGTTCCGGAAACATGGCATGGAACAGTTAGCACAGATTTTGCAGCCTACAAAATGTCAAAGGAATTCTATGAGGATGATTGGTTGGGGAAGAAGGCAGTGATGAAGATCACAGATTCTAGTATGGACAAGATAACCATCCTCTGCTATGTAGATGGAGACATGATAGCAGAAAATACACTTACCATAGAAATGGATGGTGTGACAAGAGAATATCCAATTCAAGCGGGATTCCAGACCATTGAGTTGGATGTCAGCAGTATTAAGAATCCAGTGATTACATTTACAGCAGCAGAAACATTTAATCCGGAAGAATTGGGAATTAGTACCGATAGTAGAGATTTGTCTGCTATGTTGAAATTCCGGGTGCAGTAAGTAGAAGCGCAAAGTTGCTTGTGTATTGGGAAAAGGAGATTTGTAGGGTTGTATCTTGGCGGATATCCCAGTGGAGTAGTGCCAACGAATCATTATGCAAAGCTACCATTCGGTCAAATAACAAATGTTTGTATTGTTTATCATGTATTAGCAGCAATAATTGTATTTGGTGTGTTACTTTATTGGAAACCATTTCAAAGATTTTGCTGCTTAAAACCCTTTTGCATGTTGGGAACATTGTGCTATAGTATATTTTTAGTGCAAACACCAATTGAGTTTTCTTTGTCACTTAACATTTTTCAAAGTTTGCTAAACAGTGGAAGAAGTTATCATGTATCTGTATGTATCAGCTTTTTGATATCCACTGTTGTGTTGTTGATAAGTGCTGGAATATTTCATGTGCTTGTGGAGAAAAATTGTGATAGAGGTTTAAAATTTGTGCAAGAGCGGTTGCTAAAGAAGAAAGAGAGATGATTATGAAAAATTTTAAGAAAAAATATATAGAGGGAAAAGAAGGATGCTATGTTGCATTTATCTTTGTATTATTTTGGATTGCATTAGCCATTCAGCATAGTCTGGTAGGACTTTGTTTTGATGACTATGGAAATGGTTCCCTAAGTTATGGATATGAAGTCTTAGGCGTAGATGGAACTAATTTCTCATTAAGAGATTTGTGTAAATGGGCAAAAGAGATATATTTTAACTGGGGCGGCCGCCTATTATATGCCTGTTTGTTCTTAATTCCAATGCTTCGCGATGGCATTGATTTGTTCATGTTTGTACAGTCCTTTGTTATTGCAGGATTATTTTACTTGATGTACCGTATCGTATGCGACCATGTGAAAGTAAAGCATTCCATTGGAATAGCTTTGTTAATGCCTGTTTTATATGGATTAATCGGTATTCAGATACATGCATATGCAACGTATTGGGCATCGGCATCGGTTCTTTATATCTGGCCAATGATACCTATGCTGTTTGCGATGTTCTATTTTGATAAAACATGTCGCAGGATTGCTCAGGGAGAAAAGATATCCTTCTTGAGATTTGCACTCATTGAGGGAATCTGCGTGGCATTTACCACATTGGCACAGGAGCAGTTAGGTGGTGCATTGCTGGTTTATCTGGTACTTTATATTATCTTGCATCATTTTAAAGACTTTAAGAAATATTTGAAGACAGATGTATATACGTTGGTAGTGGCAATTATCACATATTTAATACTGTTTATGGCACCGGGAAATTATGCACGTATGGATGAAAATGTAGAATTCTCAAATTTATCATTAATTGGAAAAATTCAAACAAATTTTCCTAAAATCCACCAAATGTTGAATCTCAGTGATTTTCGAGTGTTCCATAAAATGTTGATTCTGGCGTCTATCTGTATGGTGGTAATGCTTTTAGTAAAAGAGTGGAAAAATATTTGTAATATCATAACAGCCATTGTTGCGGTAGTAACCTCAGCCGTTGGGTTGTATGGTATGCCTTCTTTAGATAACAATGTGTTAGCAGTGACTTACTTGGTATTTTACCTCGGACTGGCATTTGTGTCCTTTCGATATTATTGGGTAAAGGGGAAAAAGGAATTCATCTGTTATCTGGTGGCAGCAGTGGCAATGAATTATTGTCTGTTGATTTCCCCGGCGTTGGAGGTACGTTCCTTCTTGCCATATTTATTGATGACATTCTTACACATTGGGATTGTGTTTCAGGATATGTGGATGACCTTTGGAAAGTATAAGGTTGGTGCTGTTGTGATGGTACTATATCTGTTATCAGTGACACACTCAGGTTATTCCAGTTTCATGCTTACCTTAAATGGTTACTATGAAAATGAGTTTTTTATAGAATACAATGATAACCAGTTAAAGAATTGGAAAAATGAAAAATCTGATATTATTGTATTATTGAATTATCCAAATGTTTTATACCGTGGGGCATCTACTTGTGATAATACAATTTATGATGAAAAAATTGATTATCTTATGAAGCAGTATTATGGTATTAACGAAGATGTATATATCAAATGGACAGATATTGATTCTTATCGAAATACAGGATTGTTAGTGTCTTATAAAAATGGATTTTATGCAATAGAAGACACTGGCAAGAATGAGTTCCGTTGGTCTACAAATCAGTGTAGCATGGTGTTGACGAATATGACTGATGCGCCAATCAAAGTAACCTTCCGTTCGGGTGTTTTGTGCGGAAATGACAAGGAGGCAACTTTAGAAGTCTTAAATGGTGGAGCAGTCATTTCTACTATGCAGATAAAAGATAAAATGAGTTCTATTGAAGTGGAATTAGAATTGCAGCCAGGTGATAACGAGATTGTGTTCCAGACCGATGCAGAGCAGGTGGATGCTCCAGGGGATGGCAGAGCATTGTTCTTGCGTTGGTATGGAATTAACGTATATTAAAGTCTGCGGTATTACAAGCTATACGAAAGGAGTTGGCTATGGGAGAAAAAATATGGAATTTGATTGAGACAATATGTCGTGCAATCTTTACATTCGGCTTTCGCTTAATTCGACGTGAAATTAGCGAAGATCAGATGAATGGATTGATGCAGTTTGTTAAATTTGGAATTGTGGGTGTATCAAACACTTTGATTTCTACGTTTACCTATATGATATGTGTTGGCATCTTTGGATGGCATAGACAGGTTGGTAATTTGCTTGGATTTGTAATTAGCGTATGTAATTCTTTTTATTGGAATAACAAATACGTCTTTGAAGGAAGTAGAAAAAGTATTTCAGAATTATTATTTGCTTTTATTAAAATGACGCTTTCTTATGCGTCAACTGGGTTAGTATTAGGTGCTATTTTATTGGAACTTTGGGTGCAGATTTTCCATATTCCAGAATTGATTGCGCCAATTGTCAGTTTATTTGTAACTATTCCATTGAACTTCGTTTTGAATAAGTTGTGGGCATTTAAGAAAAAGTAAATATATGTATGAAAATAGGCTGTTTCATAGATTTGCGAAACAGCCTATTTCTATAGTAAAAAATTCTATGCAAACAAATATTTCCAGACCCCATGAATTGCGTATCTTACAAAAAACAAGGACGCAATAACTGTATCGTACCCCATATACCGATAGACACGGTAGGTCATCTTTGCAGACTGTAACTTGGAACCGGACTTTCCTGTATTGGATAATCGGTATTTCAACATCGGTTTATTAATTCCTACTGCAGCTCCATATTTCTTAACAATCCTTAACCAGGTAATATAATCTTCATGGGCTTCTTCATGTTCCATTGGAAATTCTAAGGCGATTTCTTTCGAAAGCAGGACAGAGGAACAATTAATGCTGTTATGGGACAACAGATACCGATAGGATATCTCTGTTTTTACGGGGATGATTCTTCCGGTTGAAGTGCCATCTGCATGTAGTAATTCCCTTGCAGTGCAACAAAGCGGTGCATTTGATTGAACAAGTACAGCAAGTTGTTCCTTTAATTTTCCTTCCGCCCACATATCATCTGCATCTAAAAATGCAATATAGCGACCGTTTGCTTTTTTTACGCCAAGATTACGTCCCATTGCAGCACCGACATTTTTGTCGTTGACAAGAATGTGCACGTTTTTATGAACTTTATAAGTATCAAGAACCGAAGACAATGCGCCATTATCCTTATCATTATTTACCACAATCACCTCTAAAACCACATCCTGCATCAGTGCAGACTCGATGGAAGCTCCAATGGTAGCTTCGCATCGAAATGCAGGAATAATGACACTTACAATCGGTGTTTTCATTTGTTAATTCTCCTTACTATCTGCATCGTTTGTTTCTTTGATTGCTGTTGTCTGTGTGGCATCGACACCTTCTGTGCTGTCCTTCTGGAACAGAACTTTTACCGTCAGCATAATCAGCTTAAAGTCAAGAAATACGGAGTAGTTCTGTACATAGTACAAATCTAATTTTAATTTATCATAAGGGACAGTATTATATTTTCCATATACCTGTGCATATCCGGTTAATCCAGCCTTTACTTTTAACCGGAAGTGAAATTCCGGTATTTCTTTTTCATATTTGGCTGCAATCTCCGGGCGCTCCGGTCTTGGACCAACAAAGGACATTTCACCTTTTAAGATATTAAAAAGCTGTGGAAGCTCATCTATGTGCAGCGTGCGGAGTATTTTTCCTACCGGGGTGATGCGGTCATCATTTTTCATAGCTAACCGTGCTCCATGTTTCTCCGAATCCACGCGCATACTACGGAATTTGTATATCTGGAACACTTCGCCGCCTAACGTCAGACGCTCCTGCTTGTATAGAATCGGACCACCATCATACAATTTGACTGCAATTGCACTGATAAGCAAAAACGGAGAAAATATAAGCAACACAATAAGGGAAATCACAATGTCCATAGCACGTTTGAAGAAACGTTGCTCCGGTGTAAGTCCCTTGTTTCGTGACATCTGTAATGGGGTATCAAACAAATGAATACTTGTAGAACCCATCATAATAATATCAGTAAGCTTCGGTGTAATGTAACAACGGATAGAGTTTGTAAAACAATATTTTAACAAAGCATTTCTGTCGTGAGAAGGCAGGTCACAGATGACAACGCCTTCGTATTCGTGCATTTTGTTTTGAATTACGTCAAATCCTTCCTTAATATTAATGATTTCCTGAATGGCATATTTGTCAGGACGAGCATTTACCTTGTCGGCTAAGAAGGACGGGTTTTTATCGCCGTGAATCAATAACAATCTTCTTGGTGGATAGAGATACCGGAATAAGAAGGTACACCCTCCAATCCACAAAATAATCACAATGATATCCCAGATAGTGAGTGCTACCATTGGGAGTGGTGTAATAATCCAACGGTTAATCAGACTTATCTGTAGCCATGTAATAACATTTACACAAACGACAGATAATATCTGGGAAAACAGCACATCCATAACACGCAGATAACCTATCTTATAAGCACCGTATACGCTTGCTATAATTAATAGAAGAATTCCGTATATTGCAATTACCAGCCAGTGACCTCGTCGCCAGAAGCTGTACTCTTCAGGAATCATAGGATCGTAATATGCCAACCAGCAGTATGCATACAGAAGAACCTGTATGGCAATAATCATTAAGGAGAGCAACATAGAGATTAGTTTTTTGTATCGTTTATCTTTCACCATTCGCATGAATTTATTTTGCCTTTCTTTTTCTATTTTATAGCTGAAACAAGCATAGCAATATAGTGTGAAAATGTCAATAGTTTGCCGTTATCAGCTAAGGAATGACAAGGAAAATAACTTGTCAAAAGCAGAAAAATGAAAAAAAGAGATTAAAAAATAGGTACTATGATAAATTTTATCAGATTATGTAAAGTATAATAGTTTATTTTGGAGGATTAAATATACTATCATATAATTTGATAAACTTTAGCATAGTATTCTTTTTTTCAATATCTTCTGTACTGGATACAGATTCTTAATCTAGGTAGAGATTGTGCCTTTTAGTATGCCATATTCATAGGGGAATATAGCTTGTTCAACACTTCGTGTCCATAGTTATATATTACCACAGGCTCGTTAGATGTGTATATTGGGCACAAATATTTTAATAATGTGAATAATTGATAAAGAGTAAGGTGATGAGATTTGAGGGAATGAAACAAGAAAATTTATTCTTCACCACTGGCAAAATAGAAAAAAACTTGCATAAGAAATAGAAAGGGTGTAAAATTAATTGTCTATATACAAACATAAAGTTATATGAGAGGTACAACAAATGAGTTTATTGTCGGTGGTAGTACCGTGTTATAATGAGGAACCGGTGTTAAGTATGTTTTATGACCGTATTAATGAAATTGCGTTGCAAATGAATCAGCAGTTTGACATTGAATTCGAATTTTTATTTGTAAATGATGGTTCAAAAGACAATACATTATCTGTAATGAAACAGTTAGCAAATAAAGATAAAAGGGTCAAGTATATATCATTCTCCAGAAACTTTGGGAAAGAAGCTGGTTTGTATGCTGGTTTAAAAGAAGCGAGGGGAGATTATGTGACGGTAATGGATGCAGATTTGCAAGACCCACCAGAATTTCTCATTCAAATGTATGAAAAAATAGTAGACGGGGAAGCGGATTGTGTAGCTGCTAGACGTATGACTAGGCAGGGTGAGCCACCGATTCGTTCTTTTTTTGCAAGGATGTTCTACAAAGGAATTAATAAAATATCGCAGACAGAGATTGTTGATGGGGCTAGAGATTTTCGTTTAATGACGAGACAGATGGTAGATGCAATTCTTGAAATGAGTGAGTATAATCGTTTTTCTAAAGGAATATTTAGTTGGATAGGATTTAAAACAGAATGGATACCATATACGAATGTGGAGCGTGCCGCAGGAAAGACGAGTTGGTCTTTTTGGGGATTATTGTTATATGCAGTAGATGGTATCTTAGCTTTTTCTACAGCACCATTATTGTTTGTGACAATTTTGGGCTTAATTTTTTCGTTGATAGCGTTTGCAATGATTATTGTTGTGTTTGTGAAAACATTAATATGGGGAGATCCGGTAGCCGGATATCCATCTTTGGTCTGTATTATGTTTTTAATAGCGGGTGTGCAAACTATGTGCATAGGAATTGTGGGACAATATTTGGCTAAAACATATTTGGAACTCAAACTTCGCACATTAAAATGTGCCTATGCACCTTGAAAATTCAATAATAACTGGCATAAAAATAGCATGAAACCAATGGTTTTGATATAATTAAGTTACCACACAAAATAATACAAACCGGAGGCTCATGCTTTGAATAAAAGTATAACACAAGCGACTCAAAATGATAAGCAAATTTCTAAATCTATCAAAAGATTTTTTACAAGGTTTCATATTTCCTCAGCTTTGAAAGCGTCTAATGCTTACAAAAAGAAGGGCATTCCAGTAACAGAGA
>JBGVMW010000125.1:0-4133 GCA_045125095.1 Lachnospiraceae bacterium | reverse complement strand
GCTCCAGCCGAGATTGGTCCATATCGTATTGCACTCGATATCCGGAACCAGAACGAACTGTCCGTTTTTATCGGTTGTTCGTTCAATCACCTCATATACAATGCGCATGGTAATGGTTTTTGATTCTCCTTCGGAATCTGTATACGCTACATCTTTCCACGAAGAACCTATGTAAACAGTTTTTCCATCACGAGGATTACGGATGTCCTTACAGCATTCCTTTACTTTGGCAATCCAATCTTCTTTGGATTCACCTCTTCGAAGATTTCTTTTTACAATAAACCAGGAACCGTCTTCGATTAGAATGCCTAAGTTTTCAGCAGCATCATTCCCTGCGTCCATACGAACCAACAGTTGCTTGTCTGTCAGTTGATGTCCAAGCCGAAGTGTCTGCTTTAAAAATGCGGGTGTATTGCACTGGCAATGCTGACTTCCTTCCCGTAGCTCCGTATTTGCAAGAAAGCCTTCTGTGCCAATGTATGCCATCATTGGTGCATAACCATCAAATCCTTTGTATGTGTGTGCAACTCCTTCCTTATGTGTTTTTGAATTATCCATAGGAGTGACGTCAAGATCCAAAGGAACTAACCCGGATTCTAATGCGGAAGGCTGAACATGGAAGGTATGAAACATGGCAACATTTGCATTTAGGATTTCTTCCCTCAATGAAGACCCTATATCATCCATACGCTGACGTAAGGTCTCAGCAGATGGAATCGCCCTTGTGATACCAAGAGCAAGCTTGTAATACTCAGGATCATCAGACATCTCATTGATAGCATCATAAGAAGTCTTGCCCTGACAAAGAAGTCCGATATAAGAAAGAAGAATATCTCCGTTTTTGATTTGGCTCTGGGAACGTTTGCCATCAACCTTCATGTTATTGCACTTTTTAATGAAGCTGCTTTTGCCAAGCATCTGTCCCACAAGAGATAATCCGCTGGGAGTAATTAGTCTTTCATTGGAAAATTCGATTACGAGTTTTTTCATAAATATCCACCTCATATATTGATACTTATATTTTACTATATGAGGTGCTAAAAACACAGAGGAAATATGAGAAAGTCATATGTTTTTATCTTCACCCATTGGGTGAAAACAAAAACTAGAAATGAAACCGTGTTACACCCAGTATTTATCGGGTATACGCCCGAAATAAGGTTATCAAGTTTCACGGATTAAGGAAAAAGTAAATGTGTGTTATTTTTTAATAAATCTGATGAAAAGTCAATGTTTTTAATTAACTCGGGTAATGATCTTGATTTTATTTTATCTGAAACATATGGATTTGAGTTTTACGTAACAGATTTAGACTGTTCATATTTGTTATGTTTTAATCATCATGATATTTTATATGGTTGTGGTGCAGCATATGATTGGGTAAAACATATTGTAGTAGGAAAGGCACAAATGGATATTGACTTTAATCATACAGATGATGGAATACATGAATTTCCACATATTCATATATGGGATTGGAGCAAGAAACCACCAAGACAAGATAGTAGGAATTAGGAGAGATAAAAAATGCATGATGATTATATTGTTGGATATAGTGTAAATTTAGAAGAAAGAGATGTGGTTATTCAGACATATAATGACAATACAAAGCAACAGAAAAAAATTTGCTTTTCAGAAGTTTTGACACATTGCTTTAAATGTATTATTGATTATAATATAATTTCTGATATTTGTGAATGTGAAATTTCTAGTTTTGTTAAAGAAAACCAAGAAGAATTGATAAAAATGGAAGGTTATTGTTGGCCAATTGATTATCAAACTGAGCAAGAATTGACTGATTTTTTAGTTGATAATGAGTATAAATATATAAAAATAAATTCTTCATATGGTATGTTTGGATGGATACTTGCGAAGTCCTATAAGATAACTAAATAATTTTTATTATGGTTATACTTTAATTCCACAATATTAATTCTCATGTCTCTTACGAAATAATGTTATCCATGAGATTATTTATGAGACTATAGAAAAAAATCCGATTTGGGTAGATGAACGAACATTGTGAATTCAATATGCTGATGTAATGCACTCTTAGTAACAGAATGTTGCGAAAGTGTGCGTTTTTCTGTGGAAGTTTACTGTAAGTGGTAAGGATTTTTTATAAAATTTAGTCTTACAAACGGTATTTCAGACATAAAAATTGATCAAAAAAGCGGTAATACTGTTGCGCCTCTCTCAGCCTGACCTACAGCTAACCTAGTTGCCTGTCACAGAATTAACCGATATACTGTCACCAAAGAATAAAAAGGAAGGTTTTAGTAATTGAAGCATTTGCAAAAAAAGCAGATAAAGTGGCAGATGATGTAGTTGAGGATGCGGCGAAGGCGATAAAGAGTGGTAGTAATACAATTAGTTTACCAGAATATGATGGAACACAAATAAGATTTACATCAGGTAATGGGGCCCCACGGTATACTAATTATCGTAATAATGGTCATGTGGAACAGAAGGCAGCATTATACATGAGGGAAAATAATATATCTGATGCTACAGTATATCACAATAATACAAATGGTACTTGTGGTTATTGTAACACTATGACAGCAACTTTCTTGCCAGAAGGAGCGACATTAACTGTAGTTCCATCTAAGAACGCCGTTGCAAATAATAGTAGGGCTATAGATTATGTTAAAACGTATACGGGAACAAGTAATGACCCGAAAATAAGTTCACGATATAAAGGAAACTGAAAGGAGAATAAATATGTTAGTAGAACATTTTATGGGACAAAAGGAATGCGATAATCTTGAAGAATTGAGGGAAGTTTTAGGTGAGAGGACAGAAAAAGGTGTTAATGAGTTTATTATATCAACACATGAACAATTTCCGTATATGATAATGTCTGTGAAGGAAAAATACGCATGTTTAAGCTATTTTCGAGAAGAAGATGACCCTGGATACTCTTCAGTTAATGATACTCCTGTTTTGGATGCAGATGGTATTAGTATATTTTATACCAATACTGATAGTGAAGAAATAGAAGTTGCAAATTATTCAATTATAGAGATTGAAGATGCAGTGTCTGCAGTTGAAGAATTTTTTGAAACACTACAATTACCAAAATGTATTGAATGGGAAGAATTATAAAAAAGATAAATTCAATTATGTCTCCACTTAAGGGCGCCCACCACCTAAAAAATAAACCACGGTCTTTAAATTAATCGGAATGGCTCTCGCCAACGGTGATGGCATCCATGGAGATTAATTTAGAGACCTTAGGGTGAAATTTGCCCTCTGGGTGCACTTAAGGACATCTGAAATCAAAACTGAATATTGTATTTTTAGACTTAAAATGCATTGTTTTCATAGCACTTGGTGCTGTGGAGATGATGCGTTTTTGCATTGAATAGCGGTATTTCTATTATTTATTATTTCGATACGAGGTTTTATAATAAATTTCTTCATATTGTGGTGGTATGAGAAGGTTATCTGTTTGTTCATTTTTGTAGCCCAGAACTGCAAGAATGTATATTGCAAACATAGGAAGACAAGTGTTTTTCAAGATTTGATTGCAATTAAGTTTTGCTTCAAGATGAATTATGACATATAGAGACAGATAACTAAATTACAGGTCCGGCAGGAAGTCTGCTTGAATACACATATGATGCAGATGGAAAAGAACTGTCAGAGACAACAGGCACAGGTTAAGCAAAGACATATACATATAATGCAAAAGACCTTGTTAAAAGTGTAACAAATGGAAGAAAACAGACAACATCATATGAATATGATGCTGCAGGAAGACCTGTAAAAACATCATCATCGCAGTACACTTATGATGATGAGAACTACAGGATAAAAAGCGGTACAGAAGAATACTGTTATGACAGACAGAACAAAAACCTGCTTGTAAGATATGCAGAAGATGGAAGCATGGAGATATATGCGATGCAGTAAATGCAGTGCTATATCTTACAGAAGGAGATTACATAAATGCAGGACTTAGTGCATTAAGTATAATCCCTGGAGCCGATGCCTTTACAAAGACAGGTAAGGCAAGCAAAGTACTTGGCAACGGAATAGTTGAAAGCGGACTAAAACACCTTGACAACGTGGCAGACGGAATCAAGAAGCTAACAATGTATTGTTTATGGGAGTAAAAGGCGATGATT
>JBGVMW010000124.1:0-9744 GCA_045125095.1 Lachnospiraceae bacterium | reverse complement strand
ATTTTTCCGCTTGTCCTTAGCGCCAATTCGAGCCTCTTAGAATCACTTATACCTTGGAGCCTGCCCCATTTCCCAATCTTCGCTGTAACCCGGAGCCGGACGGGTAGCCGTTATGATTGACACACGCACAAATCCGAATTTAGTTACATCCGTACACCACGCAAAAAAGCCATCATACCCCTCAACGGAAATATGATGGCTTTCCTAATATCACGAATGCAATCTCTACAAATTAGTTGTTGATTAACTTCTCGTCTTCGTTATTCCAGCTATACAGCTTTCTGATTTCTTTACCAACCTGCTCAGATGGATGCTCAGCATGTAACTTTCTCATTGCTCTGAAGTGAGCCTGTCCGCCTGCTGGAGACATATCTAATAAGAAGTCTTTTGCAAATGTACCATCCTGAATGTCAGATAATACTTTCTTCATAGCCTTCTTAGTATCTTCTGTGATAATCTTAGGACCTGTGATGTAATCACCATACTCTGCTGTGTTAGAGATAGAGTATCTCATTCCTTCGAAACCACTCTGGTAAATTAAGTCTACAATTAATTTCATTTCGTGGATACACTCGAAGTAAGCGTTTCTTGGATCATAACCAGCTTCTACCAATGTTTCGAAACCAGCCTGCATAAGAGCACACACACCACCACACAATACAGCCTGCTCACCGAATAAGTCAGTTTCTGTTTCTGTTCTGAAGTTAGTCTCTAATACACCAGCTCTTGCACCACCGATAGCTAATGCATAAGCAAGAGCTAAATCTAAAGCTTTACCAGTAGCATCCTGGTCTACAGCTACTAAACAAGGAACACCCTTGCCTTCCTGATACTCGCTTCTTACTGTATGACCTGGTCCCTTAGGAGCGATCATAGTAACGTCTACATCCTTAGGTGGAACAATCTGACCAAAGTGAATTGCAAAACCATGAGCGAACATTAACATGTTACCTGGCTCTAAATTTGGTTCGATATCTTTCTTATACATAGCAGCCTGCTTCTCATCATTGATAAGAATCATGATAATATCTGCCTTCTTTGCAGCTTCTGCTGCTGTATATACTTCAAATCCCTGCTTTACAGCCTTGTCCCAGGACTTAGAACCTTCGTATAAACCGATAATTACGTTACAACCAGATTCCTTTGCATTTAATGCATGTGCATGTCCCTGGCTTCCGTAGCCGATGACAGCAATTGTTTTTCCCTCAAGTAAGGAAAGGTTACAATCTTCCTGATAAAAAATCTTTGCCATTTTTTATTCCTCCTAAAAATGTAAATAAAATTATATGTTTACTGTAAATGATATGTACATTTCAGCAACTTACTTAATCAATCCAAGTAACATCTTTTGTTCCTCTTGAAAGCCCGGTAATGCCCGTTCTTGCAAGTTCCAAAATCTTGTATCCATTTAACAGATTGATAAACGCATCAATCTTATTGGTACTACCTAACAATTCAATAATCATGGAATCATTATCTACATCCACAATCTTTGCACGATAAATATTTGCAATCGCGATCACACCCTGTCTGTTTTCCTCGGACACCTCTACCTTAATCATCGCAAGCTCACGACAAACAGAAGCATCATCTTTCAATTCCTTGATAGCAATCACATCTTCTAATTTACCAAGCTGTTTCTCAATCTGGTCGAGGATATTATCATCCCCACGAACAACAACAGTAATCCTTGTAAAACGTGGATCAGCTGTCACCCCAGCTGTAATGCTGTCAATATTATAACCTCGTCTGGTAAAAAGACCTGCAACACGGCTTAGCACACCAGTTGTATTTTCCACCAGCAAAGATAATACTCTTTTATTCATAAAAGAATCCCGCCTTCATTATGATAAACTTTTCTGCATTTACATTTTTAACCATGTAATGCACTAAATCATATTCTAGCAACATAAATCTGCTTTGTCAATGTTTATTCGCCTAAAAGTTCCTTAACAACCCGTACTGCATCGGCGGCATCTTTCGAATACCCATCTGCATAAATTTCCTTTGCATACTCCTCTGTAATTACAGCTCCACCAATAATTATTTTCGCATGACAATTCTGTTCTTTCGCGTACTTCACTACATTTTCCATCTCCTGCATCGTAGTTGTCATTAAAGCAGACAATCCTATAATGGAAGCATTTTCCTTTATGGCAGTTTCAACAATTGTCTCTTTCGGTACATCTTTTCCAAGATCGATTACCCGATAACCATAATTCTTTAGCATCAATGCAACCAGATTTTTTCCAATATCATGAATATCGCCTTCTACTGTAGCTATGACAATCACCGCTGCGTCTCCATTTTCATCGTCATCCATAAGCATCGGCTCTAAATATTCTATTGCCGTTTTCATCGCTTCTGCAGAGGAAATGAGCTGCGGCAGGAAATACTTTTTCTTATCAAACAACTCTCCTACTTCGTTAATTGCAGCTATCAACATTGTGTCAAGAATTTCCTTTGGCGTTGCTGTCTTTTGCTCCAAGGCCTCCTTAACATGAGAAACAATCGTCTTTTTATTTCCTTTTAGCACGTCCTCAAAAATAATCGGCCGTTTTGGTTTCTCCTGCGCTGTGCTTATCGATTCTGTCTTCTGGAAACGACCAACCGTCTCAATGTATGCCAAATCAGATTCTTGTTTGTTCATCAGTAAATCGGTTGCTGCTGCACATTTCACCAGCATTTCCTGTGATGGATTTGCAATTGCCATCGTAAGACCTGCCTGAATAGCAAGAGTTAAAAATGCTGTATTGATAAAGCTTCTATCCGGCAATCCAAAAGAAATATTAGAAAGACCACATATCGTCGCCAGACCTAATGCGTCTTTGCAATAACGAATGGTTTCTAATGTCTCTAATGCAGCACTCTGGTTCGCACCTACCGTTGCCACAAGTCCATCTACCACAATATCTTTCCGATTAATTCCATATTCTTCTGCACGGTTCAGAATTATGTGAATAATTTCCTTTTTCTCATCTAAATTTTTCGGCAAACCTTGGTCAGATAATGGCAGTAAAATAAAAGCGGCACCATATTTTGCTGCAATCGGTATCAATTTTTCAAACTTTTCTGTTTCTAAAGAAATAGAATTGATAATAGCGCGTCCCGGATAATTTCTAAGAGCCGCTTCAATCACTTCTACATAACTCGAATCAATGGACAATGGAAGGTTACTTGCCATACTGACTTCCTGTAATACATCCAACATTACCTGTTTCTCATCAATACCACTCATACCTACATTTACATCCAGAATAGCAGCACCACAAGCTTCCTGTTCTTCTGCAAAATCAAGTACTCTGCTATAAATACCTTCTCTCAACTCTGCCTGCAAAGCCTTCTTTCCCGTTGGGTTAATTCGTTCTCCTACAATAAGAAATCTTCCATTTTCCTCTACCTGCAACGCTTTTCGTTCAGAAGCCAAACGCAGTTTATATGTATTAGAAACCTCCGGTACTGTTTCCTGTTCTGCCATGGCAGAAAGTTCTCGAATAAATTCCGGTGTTGTTCCACAACAACCACCGATAATCCCTGCTCCTGCATGAATCAAATCCTTCATGTATCGCGTAAATTCTTCCACAGACATATCATAAGTTGTCGTGCCATCCTCCTGAAGTTCCGGCAAGCCAGCATTCGGTTTCGCAATCAATGGCACATTTGCCACTTCTTTCATTCGCTCTATAATAGAAATCATTCTGTCCGGACCTGCGGAACAGTTAATACCAATAGCATCCGCTCCCAAGCTCTGCAACACAACAACAGCCGCCTCCGGCTCTGTACCGTACAAAGTTTTTCCATCTTCATTAAAACTAAGAGTTACCATCACCGGCAATTCGGTTGTTTCTTTTGCAGCAATCAAAGCAGCACGACATTCTTGCAGACTTAACATTGTTTCAACTACCAATAAGTCTGCTCCCGCTTTCTCTAAGCACTGTATCTGTTCCTTATATACAGTAACCAGTGTCTCAAAATCCAATGTTCCCATTGGTTTTAACTGTTCACCTGTCATAGTCAAATCGCCCGCAACCAGTGCCTGTCCGTTTGCTGCCTTCTTTGATAACTGTACCAGTGTTGTATTCAGGTATTCCAGTTTATCTTCTAATCCATATTCTTTTAATTTGATTCGATTGGCAGTAAATGTTGGCGCATATACAATGTTAGTTCCTGCCGCAACATATTCCTGCTGTAACTGTATTAAAATTTCCGGATTTTCTGCAATCCATGCTTCCGGACAAACACCAGCAGGCATTCCTCTTTTTATCAGATTCGAGCCGGTTGCTCCATCCAGAATTATTATTTTTTTATCTGCAAATTCTCTAAACGTTTTTTTGTCCATAATCAATCCTCTTTTACATCATATCATTACTTCTATCGTCAACTATTCATACCATAGTAAACCGCCGGAGTAATCATAGCATAGTCACAGGATATTTTCCAGTGTAATTTATTCGTATAGCATTTCGTCTGGTTATTTCAAGCATACTAGCACGCAAAAAAAGCCGCTGAATACTCAGCGACTTTTAAACACTCTGGTTCTCTATATTACGGCATCTCTGCTACAATATTGCTATTCGCATTATCCAATGGAGCCTTCTCAGCTACAACACTAACAGCAAGCAAAAGACTACATATTCCTGCTGCCACCATAATAGATAAAACAGTTTTTCTCTTTACTGCCTTTTTTTCATTCACATTATGTAAATTCATAATTACCATCCTCTCATGAAAAAACATTTCTTTTCAAACACTTTATATACTTATGATATAGCATTCTTTCAAACATGTCACTTGACGTTTTACTTAAATTCAAAAAAAATTTTTCTTTTTTTTTATTAAAAATCGCTAAGCAAAATGTGGTTTTTTTATTTTTTGGTTTTTATGAACAACGAAAATCCATTTACAGAAAACGTTTTCGGTAAATTTATGGATATGATTGAACGAAGTGTTACTGTACTGGTTTTTACTATACCAACGTTCAACCTTTTACCATTTATTACAACTCACTATCCTTAAATAAAATATGGAACAAGGCGTGCAAGCATACTCTCGCGGATTCAGCTAGTTATTATGCCTGCACGCTTTGCCGCGCCGAATTTGGCACGCAGTGCACCTTCCCTTCAAATTCGTGCGCATCACTTTTTATATACCTGTTATTTCATTTATGATATACTAGGAAATTTCAAGTATTACATACTATAATAAATCGTTATGATTTTCTAGTATACCAAAAAAAGATTCCATATGTCAGTCCCCCAATTGACACATAGAATCTTCATATATCAAATACGCCCCTCGTACTCGAATTTATATCTTATCGACATGACCCTATAATACAATATTCACCAAAAAATTCAATAAACTCTACCTAAACGTCACCAAAGACTACCTAAAAAAACAAAAAATAGTACCATAGTCTTATTTAAAATGTTAGACAAACGATGAAAAATCTGTTAAAATGTACAGGAATAATACATAAGGTAAAGAGGTAGTGGTAGTATGCATATTGCAATCGTCGATGGTAATACAAATGATACAGAAAAACTGCTCGATATCATTCATAGCTGTCAGGGACTTTTTCATAATAACCTTCAGGTAGATTCCTTTGCAACGGGCGAAAGTCTTTTGCAGGTATATAAACCAAGAAAGTTTGATATTATTTTTTTGGATGTACACTTAGAAGGCATTAATGGAATTGAGACAGTAGAACGTATTCGCATGCAGGACAAGGTTACAAAGATTGTATTTCTTACTGCTTCACCGGAATATGCGATTACCGCATTCCGATTACGAGCATTTCATTATCTTCTCAAACCTTTTCAGGATGATGAGATTCAATCTTTACTCTATGAGTGCACAGCTCAGCTTCCTGATACCAGACAATATATTCTGGTGAAAGAAGGACATTTTGAGAAAAAAATATTTTGTCGTGATATTGATTACGCTATATCAAGCAATCACTATATTCACTTCTACACAAAAAGCGGTATTGTAAAAACAGCAATGTCATTCAGTGGGCTGTTGGAATTAATGAAACATGATAAACGCTTTTTGGAATGCAATAGAGGAGTTTTGGTAAATATGGATGCCATTGAGCAGAAAACATCATCTGAATTTCTATTAAAGAACGGTGATATTTTACCAATCAGAGTAAGAGATAAGAATAAAATCCTTACCTCATATTCCGATTATATGTTTGAAAAGAAATACAACAAGCTTGTGAAACAGTAGCATAACTTACTCTGGGGGGAGTACAAATAATGTTCTAACTGCCATATGTTTTTGCAATTTCTTCTGCTATTTTTATACCATCCATAGCCGCAGATGTAATGCCGCCTGCATATCCGGCACCTTCTCCGCATGGATAAAGACCTCTTATTTCGCTCATACCACATGCATCACGCAGAATTCGAACAGGTGATGATGTACGGCTTTCTACGCCGGATAACAACGCATCTTCTCTGTCAAATCCTTCAATCATTTTCCCAAAAGCCCTTATACCGTCTTCAATGGATTGCTGTATACTTTCCGGAAAAATCGGTCGCACTTCACCTAATGTATATGCTCCGCAGATAGATGGCGTTACCTCACCTAATCGTTGTGTTGGAATATTTTTGCAAAAATCTCCATATGTTTGTACCGGAACAGCTCCTTTCCCTGCCTCATATGCTTTTTCTTCCAATCTTCGCTGAAATTCCATTCCTGCTAATACATCATCACTTCCATAATCCTCCGGTGTAACCGTTACAATCATAGCAGAATTAGCATTTTTCCCATCGCGGTCATGATAACTCATACCATTTACAGCCAGTCTGCCACTCTCTGAAGAAGCATTTACCACATAACCGCCAGGACACATACAGAAGGAATAAATACTTCTACCATTTTGTAGGGTTTTTGTAACTTTATAATCTGCTGCGGATAAGGCAGGATGTTTCTCTACACCATACTGTGACTGGTTAATCATCGTCTGCGGATGTTCGATACGAACTCCCACTGCAAATGGCTTCTGCTCCATTGGTACATCATGCTCTCTAAGTACAAGAAACGTATCTCTAGCACTATGTCCTATGGCGCATACAACCACATCTGATGTAATCTGCTCCTCACCATTCACAATCACACCCTTACACATGCCATTTTCTATCACAAAATCCGTTACTTTACTTTGAAAACGCACTTCACCACCGGCTGCAATAATTGAGTTACGGATATTTTTTACCACTATCTTTAAAATATCTGTTCCTATATGGGGTTTGTTGAGATACAGAATTTCTTCCGGTGCACCTGCTTCCACAAAAATTTCCAATACCTTCCGATTGCGAAGATATTTGTCCTTTACCAATGTATTTAATTTACCATCAGAAAAAGTTCCTGCTCCTCCCTCACCAAACTGCACGTTAGATTCCGGATTCAATTCCCCCGTCTTCCAGAAGGCATCCACCGTTTGCGTACGCTTCTCTACTTCCTCACCCCGTTCTAACAGAATTGGAGCGTAGCCATGCTTTGCCAACATGTAGCCACAGAACAGACCTGCCGGTCCAGTTCCAATAATCACCGGTCGATGAACCAGCCGTGGATTACTTGATTTTGGAAACTGATATTTCTTGTGTACTACAATCTGAATGTCCTTATTTTTACATCGTTTTACAATTTTATCTTCTCCCTGCGCTTTTACATCTACTACATAGTTATAATAAAGATCCGGCTTTTTTCTGGCATCCAACGAGCGGCGAACCATTTCATAGCCTTGAATCTTATCTGCCGGCACTTTCAGCAACTTTTCAATTTTCTTTTTCATATCAGCTTCGCTATGTCCAACCGGAAGCTTGCATTGTAAAATTCTTATCATACTATTTTTGCACTGCATCTGCTTCATACAGCGCGTTCCTCCATAACATATTTTACGTTATACCAGCAACTGTTCAGTACCCAATCTATGAACGCCCATGTTCATGGGCTGAGTACTAAATAGTTTCCTTTATTTACATAACACTACCCTGCCATCTTAACAGGCAGGGCAGTCAATATTTTAATATTTACAGGAATACATATTTCAAAATGAATAGAACCGTCAGCACATACATCAACGCACTGATTTTCTTCTCTTTTGCTTTGCCCGTAATTAGGTTAATCAATGTCCAGGAAATCACTCCGATGGAAATTCCCTCTGAAATGCTATACGCAAGTGGCATAGTAATGATACATAAAAATTCCGGTATCGCATCTGACATATCGTCAAAATTGATCTTTACAACAGAACCCATCATGTAGAAGCCTACGATTATCAAAGCAGGCGCTACCGCGAAGGATGGAATCGCCATAAACAACGGTGAGAATATTGCAGATACTAAGAACAGTAATCCTGTCACCATAGCGGTCAGACCAGTTCTTCCTCCTACAGACACACCTGATGCACTCTCCACATATGTGGTAGTTGTAGAGGTTCCAAGTACCGCACCCGCACAAGTTGCAACGGCATCTGCCAACAACGCTGGTTTTACGCGCTCTAATTTACCATTCTCATCTAACATATCTGCCTTAGAAGACACACCAATCAATGTGCCAATGGTGTCAAACATGTCCACAAACAGGAATGCAAAAATAATGATGATAAAATCTGTAATTTTCAAATGGGAATAATCTCCCGTAAACACAGCACCAAAGGTTTCACCTAATGCTGAAAAATCAAAACTAACAAAACCGGATGGTATGGTAGAAGACATTCCCAGTTCAGCGTTTGGCACATAAATATTGGTCATCTCACAGATTATACCTAGTACCCAGGTAGAAAGAATACCGATTAAAATACCACCTTTTACATTCTTAATCAGCAATATTGCTGTAATCAGTACACCAATTAATGCCAGAATCGCTCCCACTCCTACTGAATGGAAGGAATCGCCTTTGAATGGCTGAACAGTTACCAGCGTGGATTCACTGGCTACCACTAATTTTGCATCCTGAAGACCTAAAAACGCAATAAATAATCCTATACCCACACTCACAGCTGATTTAAGTGTAAGCGGAATCGAATTAAAAATCGCTTCTCTGACATTCGTCAATGATAATACAATAAAAATTATACCTTCTGCAAACACTGCTAACAATGCCGTCTGCCAGGAATACCCCATGCCTATTACAACCGTATAGGCAAAATATGCATTCAATCCCATTCCTGGTGCCAATGCAAATGGGTAATTTGCTAACAACGCCATCAAAACCGTTCCAATAAATGCTGCAATACAGGTAGCAAGCAATACGGCATTGGCATTCATGCCTGCCTGTGACAAAATAGATGGATTCACCGCCAGCACATATGCCATTGTCATAAAGGTTGTCACACCAGCTACAACTTCTGTTTTTATGTCGGTGTGATTCTCTTTTAGTTTAAATCTTTTTTCTAACATATATCCTCCTAAATATTCCGTTTTCACAGTATTTTCACAAACATTATAGCATATTTTATCGAAAAAAGATACAATTTGTATTGTATTCTAATTCACATCATGCTATCATGAGAAAGTTCAGTTGCATAAACATACAGCAACTGTATATCCTACGCATTATATAGGCAATTGCAAAACGCCAACAAGGCAGTGGATTGTCAGAATTGTTTGTGACAGATAGCTGTTTGCTACATAGTCTATATGTGACCCTCTGAAAACGTCGGCACTTAGGCTGTGTATTTTACAGCCTTAGTGCCCGCTACGTTTGAAGGGAGCGAGAGCGCGTCAAATATAG
>JBGVMW010000123.1:0-5862 GCA_045125095.1 Lachnospiraceae bacterium | reverse complement strand
TAGCATGAGCCTCCGGTTTGTATTATTTTGTGTGGTAACTTAATTATATCAAAACCATTGGTTTCATGCTATTTTTATGCCAGTTATTATTGAATTTTCAAGGTGCATAGGCACATTTTAATGTGCGAAGTTTGAGTTAATTACAAATAATAATAAGAGCAATCCAAGATATTATGATTACAAGAACAAAGGACTTTCAGAGGTAGAAAAAGAAATAGGAAAACTTGATTATGAGGTTGCTGTTGCTTTTGACAAAAATGGTAAAGCAGTATTTTGTCAATTAGGAATTGAAGATACAATAAAATTTACAAAATACCAACTAAGCAAGATGAAAGGACTTGATGTAACGCACAACCATCCATTGAGCACCCCTCCATCACCAGAAGATTTGTATCTACTTGTTAAGCATAAAGCTAATTCATTTAGAACCTGTGGAAAAAACGGCACATACGTGTTAGAATATAATGAACAGATAGAGAGACTTCCAGAGTTTGAAACATTCAGCTATGAATATAACAAGCTATTAGTAGAATTGAACCCTAAAATTGTTAAGAAGTATTTTAATGGTTCTAACGAACGTGAGGTTCTCATAAAACTTGGTGATGCGATTTGGGAAGAACTTTATAAAAAGTATGGTGTCAAACCAAGATTTGAAAGGAGGTAGATAGTTTGGCTGGATATGAGATAGATAAATATAAATTAAATATTTTTTGCGCATGTTTAAAATGCGAGCGATTTAATTTACCAGGGATTCCTAACTCTTGTCAAGCATATCCCGAACCGAATGGTATTCCATCTGAAATATGGAATGAAAAAAATGCAAAATGTAAATATCTTAAAGAAAAGCATCTTGAATAGAGGTGCTTTTATTATATCCAAATTTAAGAAAGGAAAATAACACTATGAAAAATTATATAGGAACAAAATTTGTTGAAGCAAAACCAATGAGCAGAGGGGAATACAACAGGTATCGTGGTTGGACAATTCCAAAAGACGAAAATCCAGCTGATAAAGGATACCTGGTAAGATATTCAGATGGATACGAAAGTTGGTCTCCTGAGAAGTAATTTAATGAAGCATACAGAGAATGCGACAATATGACATTTGGACTTGCGATTGAAGTAATGAAAAAAGGTCGCAAGGTGGCAAGACAGGGCTGGAACGGCAAAGGACAGTATATCGAACTTGCAACCAATATCAGTTATGTAAATGTTGATGAAAATGTAATTAATTGTGAGCATGAAGCAATTGGAAATAAGGCAATTGCTTTGGTAGGTACTTCTGGTGTACAGATTGGCTGATTAGCAAGCCAGGCAGATATGCTTGCAGAGGACTGGGTTATTGTAGAGTAAAGTTGCACCGGTGCAACAGCAGGAAGGCAGAATTTTATATATCACTTCTGCTATGAACAAACTCTTAAAGAACGCAGAGGGCATTACTCGTAGCATGAATGCTGGAGCAGCTGGTGTAATTGACCGCAGAGTGCATGGATTAGATGATGTGCAGATTAAAACAGTACCATCTGCAAGATTCAAGACACAGTACGACTTCACAGATGGATGTGTGCCGGCTGATACTGCAAAACAGATTGACATGATGTTAGTGCATCCTTCCTGTGTCATCTCAAGAGATAAATACGCTTATATGAAGTTATTTACCCTGGGAACTGACAGCCGTACAGCGGACAAATATGTATATCAGAACAGATACTATACAGATACTTTCTTGATTCAAAGAAAATCCTGTGGTATCGCTATCAATATGCAGGGGTAAATCGTTGAAAAAATGTGTGTTCAGTGATACAATTAATTTGCTTGATGAGAGCGAAACTTTGAAGTTTATAGTGGGATATGGTTGCGATATTATGAATTAGCGAGGTTTACAATAGCACTAAGTAAAAAGGAGGGTGGCGTGTAATGAAGATAAGAATTGCCACTATTGAAGATGCGGAAGCTATAAGGGAAATATATTCTCCATATGTTCTAAATACGGCGGTGTCTTTTGAATATGAGATTCCAAGTATTGAAGAATTTCAAAATAGAATAGGAAATACACTGAAAGAGTATCCTTATCTTGTTGCTCTGGAAAATGATACAATTATTGGATATTCATATGCGAGTTCTTTCCATTCAAGAGAAGCATATAAGCATTCTGCAGAATTATCTGTATATGTAAGGCAAGAATATAGGGGACAAGGCATAGGTAGTAGTTTATATTCGGAACTCGAAGAATTGTTGATTAAGCAGAACATATATACAGTTCACGCGTGCATTGCAAGTCCTGATGGAAAAGACAAATATCTTACAGATGATAGTGAACGTTTTCATAATAAGATGGGATTTGAAATTGTGGGAAGGCATGTTGGATGTGGATATAAATTTGGAAAATGGTATAGTATAGTTTGGATGGATAAAGTCATAGGTGAGAAGTTAGATAATCCTAAAGCTTTTGTTCCATTTAGCCAAATAAATTGAAATTCAGGATACTTACAAATTTCAGTAACACGCTCTGTTGATGTGCTGAATTTTCTGTGATATACTCCTTCAAAAAGCAGTGTGCTCTTATGGGTAGAGAGGTCTTTAACATTATCAATGATATGGCAGAGGTAGTAAATGCATCGCAAATGGCTAACAATAAATAATTGTGGAAAGGTGACTATTGATAATATTCATAGAAGTCTTTCCACTTTTTTTCTTTGTTGGAGGAAGAAGATTATATAATAAAAAGTCCTATGAAAAGAATCCACAAGGTAAAAACTGCGATTATGAAGAAAAGGTGCCTGAAGTATCGAGAATGTTTGGGGTAAATACCACACCACAGGAAACAATAGCTCTCTCCCTTTATACTAATTACCTATAATTACCTATAATTACTTGGCTGTGATGAAGTATTCTATCTAGAATTGCAGAGGCAATCGTGATATTTGACAACACTTGATTCCACGAGGAAAATGCTGAAGATAGCACGAATTTAGAAGCAACATCAAAATTACATCTCTATACTTGAACTATCAAAGGAGATGTAATTATGGACATAAATCAAATTAAAGAAAACAAACTAAAATTTATTTTGCAATTTTCAATCCCAAGTATTATAGCAATGCTTTTGCAAACGGCAATTACAATTACCGACGCATTTTTTACCGGGAATTATGTGGGTGAAAATGCACTGGCAGCCATAAATTTAGGCTTGCCTATTCTATATTTCTTTCTGGGAATAGGCTTGTGCGTCGGTGTGGGCGGTTCGGTAATCAGTGGCAGACTTTTGGGAAAACAAAACAGAAAAATAGCATCTGAAGTGTTTTCGCAAACTATGATAACATCGGTAGTTATTTGTATTGTCACATCGGTTATCGTATTTGCATTGTTTACACCGATACTGACAGTATTGAGAGCCGACGGCGATTTGACTGTGTATTTTAACGGTTACTATAAGATAATGCTATTTACTTATCCTCTTATGGTTGTGGGTACGATACTCGGAATGTTTATCCGCACAGACGGAAAACCTCAGGTGTGTATGATTGTGGGAATTATCGGGTGTGTTCTCAATGCTGTGCTTGACTATATTTTCGTCGGTGTATTCCGTATGGGTGTCGAGGGCAGTGCGGTAGCCTCTCTTATTGTTCAGGCGATAACAGTTGCCGTACAGTTAATTTACTTCATAAATCCGCAAAGAAGCATACGCTTTACTCGATTTCGTTTTGATAAAACCGTAAATAAAGAAACGCTCATCAACGGTTCTTCTGAGTTTATAGGCGAAATGGCAAGCGCAATCTCTATGTTTGCTTTCAACTTTGTATTGATGAAATATGTTGGCAGTCAGGGCGTTGCCGCCTTTACCATACTCGGCTTTGCCGTTTACGGGTTCAGTATGATTACCATAGGCTTTGGTCAAGGCTTGACTCCGCTTATTAGCATTTGCTGGGGTGCAAACGAACAAAAAACAGCTATGGAGCTTCGTGCTATAACAAATAAGATTTTGCTTGTAATAGGTGTAATATTTGCCGTTGTATTCTCGATTTTCGGCAACTCCTACGCCTCAATGTTCGGTTGCAGCGATGGTGTTGCACATATGGTGGCAAACGGATTTTGCATTTATGCCGTAACATTTTTAGTTATGGGTTTTGATGTGATAAATTCAATGTATTTTACAGGTTGCGGCGACGCATTAAGTTCTGCAATTATATCGTCGCTAAGGGGTATTATTCTTCTTTTGGTGTTTACATTCATATTCCCGGCTCTGTGGGGTATGACAGGCGTATGGCTTGTTGCGCCTACAACAGAGATTTTAACAGCCATTGTTTCGTTATTATTCATAACAAAACAAAAGAAATTGTGTGAGGGAAGGTGATGACTGTGGAAGAAAACGGAAAGATTTCAATTCAAAATGCTGTTATCAACAAAGCAATTGATTTTATCTTTGACAACATAGACAACGAAATTACCGTAGATGATGTTGCCAAGCATTGCTCCTATTCTAAATATCACCTTATGAGAATGTTTAAGGAGCATACCGATGAGGCGTTGTATCAATTTATCAAGCGCACCCGTATTGAAAGAAGTGCGTGGAGGTTAAAGGTTGAAAAAGACAAAAGCATTACAGAAATCGGAGTTGATTACGGATACTCCTCGTCAAATTTTGCCACAGCCTTCAAAAAGCATCTCAACATAACGCCTGCAGGCTTTCGAGATGTCAGTGAACAGTTGGCAGAGCAAAGCTCTTTTTCACACGGTATATCTATTGATGAATTGGAAAATACGGAAAACTTGATAACCGTTGAGGAGTTGGACAGCTTTTTTGTGCTGTATGAGAGAAAGAAAGGCAACTATCATAATCTGCCTGATGAATGGTGTGCATTTATTAAAAAATACGAGCACTTGTCCTCGGCAGACACGCTGTATATGGAATGCACTGTAGATGACCCTTCAATAACTGATGAAAACTGCTGTATGTATGAGCTGTGTCAGACCATCTCACCGAGTCATCCGGCTCTCAAAGATAATCCCAATATTCTGACGCATATTTTTGCAGGCGGCAAATACGCAGTGTATCATTTTAAAGGTTATCCTCAGATGATGTTTATGGTCTATCAGGAGGTTTTTTGCCGCTGGCTTTCAAAAACAGGCAACCACATTGACGAAAGACCTGTTTTTGACATATATCGCAAAGTTGAAGAAAACGGCTATATGGAGATTGATATTTGTTTTCCACTGAAATAATAGGAATTGCACATATACAGCCTTGGCATTATAACATTTGTATCGTGGGGATGAAAAAATATGCTTATTTGTCAATGTTGCGGTATACTGCTTGATTCGTGTACTGGTGGTCACAATACCAATGGCATTGGAAGCTTCGGTACTGTGAATCTTTGCTATTTCAACGAGCTTCTCCGGTTCTTCCGGTCTTTTTGAAGTACGTTTTTTGGGACACATTGTTCGTGTATAATATCAGTAGGAAAAGGAAAATTCGAAAGCTACATCGGTAAGGTACACATAGAAAGAAGGATTGTTATGTCAGGAGCAGAAAAAAGTATAGGTGTGTATTCGGGAAAACATGTAAAAATTGTTACGCCAGACAACAAGGTGTTTGAAGGTTATGTATCCGAATATGTTTATGCCGATGATAATGAGAGCGGTAACGAGTCCATTATTGTTGATACTAAAGATGGTCGATTGATTGAATTTGAAGCAACGGACATACAAAAGATAACAGTAATATAGGCATTTGCGAAAGTGAAAGCCAGCCGCAAATTGTCAGAATTGTTTGTGCAAATAGCTGCTTACTACATAGTCTATATTTGACTCGCTCTCGCTCCCTTCAAACGTAGCGGACACTAAGGCTGTAAAATACACAGCC
>JBGVMW010000122.1:0-6787 GCA_045125095.1 Lachnospiraceae bacterium | reverse complement strand
TAACTGCTGGAGAATTATCTCCTTTACCAAAAACAGAATAAACTAAAGAAAGGAATAACTGGTACATTGGTTATTTCTACTTGGCTTAAATTGGTTAATTTAAGCCGACTAAAAATGGTTAATCCTACCCGACTCTAACACTGATTGCATACAGGACGTGAGGATATGCGGAGCCACTAGGCAGGTTCGCCATGAGATACCTGCTCTTTTTGAGTGAATGTGAGGAAATGTTGAAACACTACATTGAAGCAAAGGTATGGAGCGAGAAGAATTTGGCAAAATGTGTAGCAGTTGCACAGGGCGATGAAGCATATCTGTGATAATGATACTTCCGAATTTCAGAGAAATTTGAGATCCGGTCAATTTGAATGACGGTGCAAGACCGATGTGGGCAGAGTAATGACCTGCCACCTGTAATGCAGTTTTTATCTGCTTATAAATATGTAGAAGCACATTCTATTTGTTTATAAGCAGATAAAGCTGTGCTAAGATTGGAGGAATTTATGAACAAGGAAAAGAAAAAGAAGTTTGTCCGATACCAGGAGGGAGCTGACATATACAGTATGAGTGTAAGGAAGTTTCAGGATTTGGCAAAGGACGCAGGGGCAATATACAAAGTAGGAAAAATGGCTTTAGTGAACTGTGAGATATTTGATCAGTACATGGAAACTTTCAAATTATAAAAGAGATTTTGTTTAACAAAAACTACTTGACAATTTGTTTAACAAAAAGTAAAATGTTATTGAGCAGGAAATGTGAGGTGAGCAGATGGCGAAAATGGGACGTCCTAAAAAGGATGAGACAAAGAACAATTTTATAGGTATTCGTTTATCAGATGAATGTCATGCCCGTTTGATGCAGTATGCTTCCGAACACAAGCTGACTATAACACAAGTAGTGCAGAGAGCTTTGGAATTGCTGTTTCAAAGTTCTTAGCAGGATGCAAAATCTCTTTCCTTTTAAATTGGAAAGGAGCAGAGATGGCAAAAGCAAGAAAGGATAATAAAGGAAGGGCTTTACGGAAGGGGGAAAGTCAACGTTCACAGGATAACAGGTACGTTTACACATATACCAATCCATTGGGCAAGCGTGGTTATGTCTATGCGACAACCTTGCAGGAGCTTCGGGAAAAAGAGGAAAAGCTAATCAGAGATCAATTAGACGGACTGGATTTGTATGTGGCAGGAAAGGCAGATTTGAATTTTGTGGTAGACAGGTATATGGCTACTAAAAATAATCTGGCATCATCAACATATGCGAATTATCGCTATATGTATGACCACTTTTGCAAGGACAGTTTAGGCAAGCGAAAGGTTGCAGATATTAAGTATTCTGATGTGCTGCATTATTATCTCGGTCTGATAGAGGGTGGCATGAAAGTCAAAACAGTGGAATCACTGCATTGTGTATTGCACCCGGCATTTGACTTAGCAGTACGAGATGAAATTATCCGAAAGAACCCTAGTGATGGGGTGATTTCCGAAGTTAAGAAAAGACAAGGAGGAAAGCAGAAAGTGCAGAGAGCTTTGACAGTGGAACAGCAAAGAGAACTGTTGGATTATGTGACAGATCACCCGTTATATAGCGGTTGGAAACCATTATTTACCGTGCTTTTGGGAACAGGGTGCCGGATTGGAGAAATATGTGGGCTGAGGTGGCAGGACGTAGACCTTGAGAACAGAGTGATTGACATCAATCACAGTATGACATATTTTCGTAGAGGTAAAGAAGCACCATATACCTTTGAATATCGCTTTGAACCACCTAAAACAAAGGCGGGAATAAGGAAAATTCCGATGCTGGACAGTGTGTATGAAGTCTTACAGGAAATGTATGACGATCAGAAGAAGAAAGGATTTAGTCCTCTTGTAGTGGATGGAGCTACCGGATTTATTTTTACCAATAAATTAGGAAATCTCTATAAGCATACTGCGATTGACCATTCAATCAGACGTATTGTGAACAATCATAACGCAGAGGAAGAAGTAAAAGCAAAGAAAGAGCATAGGGAACCGATTATGTTACCGTTCTTTTCATGCCACACCTTCAGACATACCTTCTGTACCAGATTTTGTGAGAACGAAACCAACGTAAAAGTCATTCAGGCAGTAATGGGACATGCGGATATCAATACAACAATGGATATTTACGCAGAAGTAACAGAAGCAAAGAAAAAAGCGTCAATGGAGAATCTATCAAAGAATTTAAAGATTTTCTAGGAAAGAGTCCAGAAAGAGGATTCACAGACTTTGCAACAAAAAAGCAATTTTGCAACAGATTTGCAACGAATTTGAGGTTGATAGTGCATATAGGTACATAACAGTGCATGAATGAAAACCCAATAAATAAGCCAGTTTGAGCGATAATGCCAAGTAGTGCATGAAAAGCGAAATTAATTCTGAATGTGTTGCAAAAATCATTTGTACAGTTTGAGCATTGTTTTGACTAAACAATCCTCTATAATATGCGAATATCTTTTCCTGCCATTTAGGATGCATACTTAATTCCGGCTCGTCTATTAATACTGTTCCACCTACCAACGTTTTACTATTCCTCAATAAATAAGCACCTCGAAAAACAACTTGTTTCTCTCCTGTACTCAAGTTATCAATAGAAATGCTATGATTATTTTTCTTAAAAATAACATTTAACGCCTCTGCTGCTCCTTCATCAATGCCATCATACTGTATCCCTTGAAAAAAATCATTAAATGCCTTTTGAAAACGATAAGTCTTTGATGTCTGTGCAAACTGTTCATATGTCATTGTCGTACCTGTACTTGACATTCTTGCCCATGTTCTATCATCTTGAATCTGTATATCAACTAACATTTGTTTGATTTGTGTAAAATCCTCTTTTTCATCATTTTCATATTTACTATTATCTAATTGTTCTGTTGTTGACGATTTAATAACCTTTGTACCAAACCCAGAACGGGCCTTTGTATAAACACATCCATAATGACGAATATCCAACATATCTTCTTCAATAGATGCCCGACTATTATTCTTATTTGAAGCAATAAGTTTTTCTGTTCCATCTGAGTTATTCTTTCTCTTATGAAATCCCATATTCGAGTTACCATCCGCCGGAGTGAGAGTATATGTTACTCCGTTAATCTCATAAGTAACTTCTTCAAGCGGATTAAATGAACCAAGATTCAAAAAAGTTGCTAGTGTCTCCAAAACATTAGTTTTTCCAGAACCATTTTCACCCGCAATTACAACCGTATTATATGCTGTTCCATCAGGCTTAGTAAAATCTAATTCCAAATTTCCTAACACATTGCTATCTTTCCATTGTATTCTTTTAATCATAAGTTACTTCTCCTTTCCTCTTAATCTCCCCCACCAGCTCATGCACCGTCGTACACGGACACATCTCCGATGGTTTGGTTTTACCTTCTCTTTTACACTGTTCCAGCTTCTGCTGTGCTATCTGAATTGCCTTTTCTTCATCACCAGCTTTACAGATTTTTCCATACATCTGCTCATCAGCTTTAGAATATTTCTGCCCGGTCTTTGATTCATATACTCGTCCAAAATCTGAACAACAAGTCCAGGAATCTTGAATTGCCGGCATGGAACCAAAGTAGGCGTACATCCATATTTCAAAGCATGGATTGGACCATCCCACCTGTATTCCTTTATCCTCTGCTTCTTTTATAATATCATCAAACCATTGTACTTGGTCTCTGTCAAATACAATCCAAGGGATACGATATTGTGCATCATAAGCAGTGAGTTCCTGACATTTATCAATCATGGCACGAGTCTTTGTCTCTATAACCTTTATTACAAGCTTGTTTCTTACATCTTCCGGCAGTGCCTGATGCAATCCTGTGAAAAAACAACGCTCTGTAGCTTCCGTATCCGTAACAATCAAGTAATAGCCTAGTTCTGGTACCTTGAGTTGTCGTCTTTCTTCTCGTGTTTTTCTATTACCTGTTCTATCTTTTTTCACCATACTTAATCCTCCTTTTTATGAAGTCTTAAGCCTGTTTCTTCAGATGTCTGTACAAGGGCATCCTTAAATATATCTATTGCTTTAAGCATAGGAATCGCACCATACTTACCAATCAGATAATTCTTCTCATAGCTTTCATCCTTACGAATACGAGAGCCATCTTCATCCACAAAATCTGCCAATGAGTACAAAATAGATACTCCTCTTTCATCCTTTTCTACAAACCAGATTTCATCACGACGCAATAACTGGTTAGACAACTGCCATGTGTCATGAGTTGTAAATACAAGCTGCGCATGGTTCGTATTAATTTCAGGGTTCAAGAATGTAAGCAAGAAATTCCTTACAAGTAAAGGATGCAGACGAGCATTTAATTCGTCTATGAAAAATACACTTCCTTTCTCCAATACTTCCTGAAGTTCCGGATATAATGCAAACATCTTCAATGTTCCAGCTGACTCCAATCCCAAAGGAATTTCTGCCATTTCATCAGAATCAATCATCTTGTGAAGTGCGTTAATCTTGTATCTCTCTTCCTTGGATTCAGCCTCTTGAGGAACCTTTTCTATTCTAAAATCCTTAATATGCTCATCAAATGATGCGAAATATTCCACAACCTTCTGTTGCACATTTTTATTCTCCACAAACCCCTTCGGCAATCTGCGTGACATAAAGAAATTTGTGAATGGATCGCCAAAATCTGCAAATTCATTCGCCATAAACCAATCTCTGATAGCCTTACACTTGCCAATCTTAAGCTTTGCCCCCAACGAAATGATAAGCACCTGCTTTTCCAGAGCTACCTGTATATTATCTCTGCTACTCTTAGGAAAACCTGATAAATCAAGTTCTTCCTCACTATTTCCACGATAAAATACAGTACTGTACTTTCTGGCAGTCTTTGCCTTAGAGTTCAACCATTCTTCTGTTACACCCTCCTTATCAATGCAAAAACCATAATTATATGTTCTCTCATTCTTATCACCCGGCAATGTAAAATAAACCTCAAAACTTGATTCTGCATCGGCAGATGTGGAGTCAAATAAAAACGGAGTTGGTCTGAATTCCTCAAACTTCTCATCTTCATCACCATATTTGAAAGAATCAACAACATATTCAGACATATATTCAAAGGCATTGTATATGTTGGACTTTCCACTTGCATTTGCACCATAAATAGCAGCAACCGGCAAAATCTTTTCACTACCTATAGATACTACTCGTTCCGAAAACTCTGTCATTTTTGCAGCTGATAAATCCAAAGTAGCTTCCTCTCTAAATGATTTGTAATTTTTAAAACTAAATTGTATCAACATGATTGCTACCTCACCTTCTTTTCGTTCTTTTCTACTTTCTATTATATACAGTTTTTCATAAATTTCAACATCTATCTGAGCTTATTTCTCATTTAAACGTATTTTTTGTTCTTAAAATCAAAAAAACACCTTACTTGCAAATACGCAAATAGGGTGATTACTCATTAATTATTCCCATATTATTCAGTCCTTTATTGATTTGAACGCTGGTCAATATGTATACATCCTACTTAATCAATTAAATCTCGCAGGATGCCGGTAATCCTTATGCTACTTTCTGAAAATTCTTCTGATATTTCTTCACATAAGCCACATACCGCAGTCTTTTTCCTTCTGCATCATAACCCCAAGTTTCCGGATCATAGTGAAGCTCTTCAAGTATATCTTGCATAACCAATAGCCCATATTTCTCCATCATCTCAGCCAGAAATGTGCAGCAGCGTTCAAATTCCTTGTTCAAACTTTTCTCCTTCCTTAGTTGCTTCTGCATCGTTTCTTAAATATTAAATTGTAATAACTTCTATACCAATGATACAACCACAACTCAGAAAAAGCAATAATTCAAGCTCTTATAAAAATTTATTTTTTTATCATCAAGTTCATCATTTGCCACGATAATTTTCCCACGTCCATGGCAAGATACGCATTAGAGACATATCTGTCCCTAATGCATCTTGTCAGGGGAGAAAATCCCCTGAAACCCCTGAAAATTACCATGGCTATAATTTTTTCATATCCATTTTACCTCTGGCTATTGAAAAGTAATAGCCATTTCACGGTTTGATATGAAAAAGTCATAGCCACACTTTTGTGATATTTTCTATGGCTATGAAAATTTAATAGCCTTTTTTGCCTTGGCTATTGAAAACTGATAGCCATTTGGCAACTGGATATGAAAAAGTCATAGCCAGTATTTCCGATATTTTTATGGATATATGTAATGATAGCCTTCCGAATAATGGCTAGCCATATTTAATATCCACTTCGCAATTGGCTATTAAAAAATAATAGCCATTTCCTTGATAAATAATCCTTGATTGCATTTTCCCTTGTATCGTTAAATTAACAAAATCTTTTAATTCAAATGAAACAATTCTTCCACCAAACTAAATGTTTCTTCTATACTCCGATTTTCATCTCTTGTTATTACATTAAAACCAGATTTTTGGAACATCATGTATCTTTCCTGTGAATTAATTCTTTTCAGACATTCTCTGAAATTTATCATAGCCTCCTCAGGATTATCTTCTTTCAATAACAACTGATATAAAAACTGTTTTTCCTTATCTGGTCTTTCAAAAAATCTCAGGACTGAAATATTCGGATCTGCTAACATAATCAAAACATGATTTTCATCTGAAACCTCATGTAAAATTTCAATTGGAATATTAGTATCCACAAATATTTTTTTCTTTGTTCTGGAAACTAAATTCTTTAAAATTTCAAGTTCTAAGACAGTACATTCTTTCGTAACTCCATTTACCCACGCCTCATATTCATCTGGA
>JBGVMW010000121.1:0-31804 GCA_045125095.1 Lachnospiraceae bacterium | reverse complement strand
ATTTTTCCGCTTGTCCTTAGCGCCAATTCGAGCCTCTTAGAATCACTTATACCTTGGAGCCTGCCCCATTTCCCAATCTTCGCTGTAACCCGGAGCCGGACGGGTAGCCGTTATGATTGACACACGCACAAATCCGAATTTCACTCACAGAATCCTTCTTGCGCTTGACATAGACAAGGACTTTCGTATACTATTTGACTAGCATCTAAATTAACAGTGACATAATAAAAATAAAGGAGATTAGTTGCTTCATTGAAAAAAAGCATATGTGATGAAGCACCGAACACAACCATGAACTTAAAAAAGATTCACCATATCGCAATCATCGTTTCTAATTACGAAAAATCAAAAAAATTTTATGTAGAGGACTTAGGATTCCGCATAATTCGCGAAAATTATAGACCACACAAAAAGGATTATAAGTTGGATTTAGAATTGGATGGCTATGAATTAGAACTATTTTGTAGCGGTGACAATCCGCCAAGAATGAGTTATCCGGAGGCTTGCGGGTTGCGGCATTTAGCCTTTTGGGTGGAGGATATAGAGGAAACAGTAGCGGAATTAAACAGCAAAGGAATCGAGACCGAGCCCATTCGTTATGATGAATTTACAGGAAAGAAAATGACATTTTTTCATGACCCGGATGGCTTGCCTTTGGAATTACATGAGTAGAATAGGAGAAAAACAATGAAAGTAGGAATCATTGGAGGAGGAGCCGCTGGTATGATGGCGGCAATTATAGCGGCAAAAGGCGGAGCAGAAGTGACGATATTAGAGCACAAAGATCGGGTAGGCAAAAAAATATTATCAACAGGTAATGGACGCTGTAATTTATCCAATCGATATCAAAGTCCGGAATGCTATCGCGGTACGCATCCAGACTTTGGGTGGAATGTGGTGCAGCAATTTCCGGTTGAAGATACAGTAACATTTTTTCAAGAGTTAGGCTTATGCATAAAGGATAAAAATGGATATTTATACCCATATTCCGAGCAGGCATCTGCGGTTCTGGATTTGCTACGTCTGGAGTTGGATCATTTAGGTGTAGAAGTATGTCCGGCAACTACAATCCAGTCCATCAAAAAGAAGCAGAACTTTGTAGTGCAAACAGCAGAACAGACAGTTATGTTTGATAAATTAATTTTAGCCACAGGCTCTAAGGCTGCGCCGGTAACAGGTTCTGATGGAAGTGGTTATCGCTATGCAAAGCAATTTGGTCATCATATAATAAAACCTCTGCCTGCATTAGTTCAGCTTCATGGTGAGGGGGATTTCTTCAAAGCAGTAGCAGGTGTGCGTACGGAAGTGAGTTTGGAAGTGCTATCGAATGGCAAACAGTTGGCTACAGAGCGTGGAGAATTGCAATTAACAAAATATGGTTTATCTGGTATTCCTATTATGCAGGTTAGCCGTTATGCTGTAGAAGCATTGGAGAATGGACAAAAAGTGATGGTTCAGATTAATTTTCAGCCGGGATTTACAAAAAACAGCTGGTTGGCTTATGTAGATAAGCAATTAGAATGGAATGGTTACAAGTCTATGGAAGATTTCCTGTTAGGAATGATGAACAAGAAGTTAATCCCTGTATTATGCAAAAGAGCAGGCATTCATAATAGAAAAACAGCTTGGGAATTAAAAGATAAAGAATGGAAACGCCTTGCAGATGCAATATTGTCATTTACTGTGCCTATTATCGGTTTTAATGGGTTTGAGGAAGCACAGGTATGTATGGGTGGTGTAGATACGAATGAAATAGATATCAGCACAATGGAGTCAAAACTTTGTAAGAATCTCTATCTGATAGGAGAATTGTTGGACGTAGATGGCACTTGTGGCGGCTATAATTTGCAATTCGCTTGGAGTAGTGGGTATTTGGCAGGAGTGGCTTGTGGAGAATGAGTATTAGCATTCTCCACCTTGCGTATAATAAAATATAGCCAACTGCGTTCGATCCCTCAGATTCAATTTTTCAAGCATAATGCTTAAATAATTACGAACCGTACCTTCGCTCAAGAACAGTTCCTCTGCAAGTTCCTTATTATTCAATCCCTTGGCAACCAGTTCCATGATGGCATATTCTTTCTCGTTTAATCCGTAATCGGTATAATCAAACAAATTTTTAGTCTGCATTAACTCTGGTATGCGGCTCATAACCTGACTGCCGAATACCGTCTGACCGCCATAAACTGCATGAAGCGCAGGGGCAATGGCTTCAAAATCCTGTTTGAGAATATATCCCTTTGCCCCAATATGAAGTGCTTTGATAATATATTCATCATCAGAAAATGTAGTCAGAAATAAAATAGTAGCGTCAGGATACGCTTTCAGAACCTTTTCACCAGCTTCTAAACCATTCATACCTGCCATTCGTATATCCATGAGAAGGATGTCTGGTTGTAATGACGAGTAGAGCGTTATTGCTTCCTCACCGGAATGTCCAATTCCGGCAATTTCTATGTTTTCAGATGCTTCCAATATTGTTTTTAATGACAAAGCAACTAAGGAATCGTCATCTACTAATAAAACACGCATAGTTAATCTCCCTTCATAATCACAATAAATATTTGAAATCCATTCTTGGTGTCAATGCGCATGCTACCGTTGCATGCGTCTATTCTGTTTTTCATATTCGTAAGCCCCATTCCATTTATCAAAGACTGGATATTGGTTCCGTTGTCTGCAATCATAAATTGATAAAATCCAGGATGTTCGAAACAAGAAATTGTCACTTTATCTGCATTGCTGTGCTTAGTAATATTGTTAAGTGCTTCCTTGAAAATGGCAATCATATGGTACTTAATTTCCTTTGGAAGGTCATCCTTCATTTCATAGCGAAATGTGGTTGCTATATTTGGTGTATGGTCAAGCATGTCCTGAATGGCAGTTTGCAAATTCACAGTCTCATCGTGAAGATCATGCACACTGGTGCGGATGTTATTCATAGCAGTATCTAATGTATCACGCAATCCCATTAAAGGTGCTGCAAGAGCTTCGTTCTTGTTTATGGCGATTAAGGCACCAGTCTGCAAAATGGAGCGCGTGAGAAGATGTCCCACATTGTCATGAATTTCTCTGGCAATACGATTACGCTCTTGTAAAGTAGCCATTTGAATCTCATTATTTTTACTAATTACTAAATCGTGATTCTGTTGCGTCAGGAGAAGTTGTAATTCTGTATCAGCATCACGCAATACTTTAATGCGATGTTCCAGTTCATCCGTGTGAAGCTCTCTCCAGTGCAAAAAGTAGGCAAACCCGGAGAGCAGGCAAATCGCTGCAAAATCAAAATAATCCGTCAGCAACATATTAAGAACAGGAATGACATAAACGAATAACAGCCATTTTTTTTCCGCAGCCAGATTGTAACATAGTACAGGCAGGAAGATATATAAGAAGTCCGGCAGATAAACAGAACCAGCAAAGTAAATAAGATAAATCAAGATACGCAAGAGACTGTTATCTGTAATATAGCAAATACAGTTACAAATAATAATGGCAAGCAATGCCACAATGAAAGGAACATCTATGGGTGTTTGAAACAGTATGATACATAATAACAACAGAAATCCTTTTTCTATCCAGTAAACCATCGTTTTCCTCATTTCTATTAGTGGTGTGTAGTTATAGCCATCGGCGTATGCTTACCAATAAACTACAAGCACATCATACCACGATACCAAAGCGAAAGTAAATATGACAAATGTCATATCAGAATTTGATTCTGTTCACTGCCATATTACAAATAAATACGATATAATAACGTTAACAAATGCAGAATAGTTGCATATTTTTTACCGCATAAGCGATGAACAGGAGGATATTATGGAAACGATAATCGAAATGAATCAATTAGTAAAACGTTACAAAGAATTAATTGCCTTAGATCATTTCAATTTAGAAATTAAAAAAGGTGAAATCTTCGGATTGTTAGGACCAAATGGTTCCGGCAAAACGACAACCATTAATTGCTTGTTGTCTTTGCTTTCTTATGATAAAGGTAGTATAACACTTTTTGGACAGCCAATGACATCGGACAATTATGAAGTAAAAAAGAAAATCGGTGTTGTATTTCAGGATGTTGCTGTGTTTGATGAACTTAATGTATATGAAAACATTGATTATTTTTGTGGTCTGTACATAACAGATAAGAACTTACGAAAAACCTACGTGGAAGAAGCTATTGCGTTTGTAGGCTTACAGGATTTTCGGAAAATGTATCCGAAAAAACTGTCCGGTGGTTTGTTAAGACGATTAAACATTGCATGTGGCATCGCCCATAAACCAGAGCTGATAATTTTAGATGAGCCAACCGTAGCGGTAGATCCACAGAGCCGTAATAAGATATTAGAAGGCATTATAGAGTTGAACCGCAATGGTGCGACGGTTGTTTACACTTCTCATTACATGGAGGAGGTAGAACAGATTTGTACCAGAATTGCCATCATGGATAAAGGAAAGAATCTGGCAATTGGAACAAAAGAAGAATTAAAAGGTATGATTCGAAATACAGAAAATATTACGGTGGAAGCACCGGATATTCCGGAAGCAATTATCAATGAAATAAAAGGCTTGAAGCACATTTATGAAGTAAGTTATGCAGACAGCCAATTGTGTATCAAATGCAGTGGTGGTTCTCATAATCTGGTTCGTGTATTACGTGTGTTTGAGGAAAATGAGTACAAGGTGGGGCGTGTATATTCCACACTTCCAACCTTGAATGATGTATTTCTTGAGATAACAGGAAAGGAGCTGCGTGATTAATGGCTTTTTTACATGATTTTAAGTATGCGTTAAAAACAATGGTACGAAGCAAAGAGATAATGTTCTGGTCAATGCTTTTCCCGATTATATTAGGAACGTTGTTTCAGCTTGCATTTGGCAGTATTTATGAGCGCACGGAACAGTTAAATAATATTCCGGTTGCTGTAGTGGAGAGAAACGAGAATTCATATTTTAGTGAAATGTTAAGCGGTATGTCTTCAGAGGAAGAAAGTATGCTGTCAGTGAAGGATGATTGTAGCTTAGAGGAAGCAGAAGGTATGTTGGAAAAAGGTGAGATTGAAGGCTTTTACCTGGTTGGGGATGAAATTTCTCTCACTGTGAAAGAAAATGGTATGGAGGAAACCGTATTATCCGTATTGTTAGAATATTATATTAAAATGGAATCAGCAATCACAGATGTACTAAGTGAGCATCCGGAAAGGCTTGCAGAGGTAATCAATGCAGCCGGTCAGGAGGTAAATAGCTGTAAGGAAGTGAATCGCGTCAGTGGGAATATGGATTTTAATGTGCAATATTTTTATGCAGCATTTGCCATGAGTTGTCTGTTTGCCAGCTTTATAGGAATGTGGCGTACTACGTCTAGTTGTGCAGATTTGTCAGAGGTGGGAAAACGCCGTGGTGTGTCATCTGCAAATAAAATTCGGATTGCATTTGCAGAATTTTTCGCATCATTGCTGGTACAAACGGTGATAGAAGTTATTTTCTGGTGTTATCTGCAAGTGGTGCTTGGCATTGAGGTTGGCACCAAGATATTGCCAATTTTGTTGTTGTTAATCAGTGGCTCTGCTTGCGGTATTGGTATAGGAATGTGTATTGGTGCAGTGACAGGAATTGCTCTTGAAGTAAAAATCGGCATTGGCGTAGGCGTATCCTTGACATTATCTACTTTGAGTGGATTGATGGCGGCAGATATCAAACCATTGATCGACACGTATTGCCCGATTTTAAATAAGGTGAATCCGGCAGCATTAATTGTAGATGGTTTTACAGCGCTGAATTTATTTGATACTTATGAGAGATTTTGTTTAAATGTAGGGATTCTGACGGCTATGGCAATTCTGTTTTGTGTTATAGCAGGTTTGAAAATCAGGAGGACACAATATGCAGAACTTTAAGACATTTTATAAAATTATTTTCCAGAAAAAAACATTTATGATAATTTATTTATCTGTTTTTATTGGATTAAGTATTTTGTTTTGCACAATGGGAAGCGATAGTGGCAAAAATACCTTTGAAAAGGAACAGTACAAAATAGCAGTATTTGATTACGATGAAACAGCATCCAGCAAAGCATTCGTCAAGTATCTTTCTTCCATACATAAGATAGTAGAGGTGGAAGATGATGTGAATGTGTGTAAGGATAAATTATTTTCAAGAACAGTGGAATGCGTGATTTATATTACGGAAGGTTATGAAGAATCCATGCAGGAAGGTTCGTTGGATGGGGTATTGGAATACATGTCGATACCGGATTCTATCTATGCTTCAACGATAATAAGTCAGGCTGACCAGTATATACGATTATTGCATGTGCAGCTGGCAGGTGGAAGTACATTGAAAGATGCCTTGACACAGGTTGAAACATCTATGGAGGAGACAGTTAATATTCAGTTTCTTGACAAGGATGCCACATCAGGATATACAGCAGTAAATGGTTCCTCGGAATATTCTAAAACATACTATGCTTTTTTGTATCAGCCGTATGTAATATTGAGCATTTCTATTTCTGTGATAGGCATGACTTTGCTGGTGTTTCGTAATCCGAAGATGGCGGCCAGAATACGTTGTTCTTCTTTAAAATTCAGCAGACAGAACGCAGATATATTGTTGGCAGCAATGGGGGCAGAGGGAGTATTGGCGTTGATCTTTATTATATTGGCGTTACTGATTGGTGCAAGATTCCTTACAAGTTATCATGCTATTTTTTACAGTTTAAATGTACTGCTGTTTAGTGCATTTTCGTTAAGTGTAACTTTCTGTATCAGTATGATTGGTGTCCGGGCAGAAGTATTGAATATGATTGGTACAGTAAGTGGATTGGGACTATCATTTTTAGGTGGTATTTTTGTGCCGATGGAACTATTTGGAGACAGCCTGCTGAAATTTGTTCAGTTGATACCAACCTATTGGTATGTTAATGCGCTTCGGTTGTTAGAACACGAAGCTGTGCTGGAAAATAGTATGTCAGAGTTACTGCTGTCTCTTGGCATGCAGGCAGGATTTGCCGTTGCGTTTGTTGCGATTGGACTCGTAATCGGAAAAGTTAAGAGACGGTAGAGAGAAAACCGACAGTTAAATGTTAAGAATATTTAACTGTCGGTTTATTAGTACTAAAATAGGATTGTTGAGTTGTCAGAATTATTGTATAATACCAGAGTAACTTTATACATATACAGGAGAGTAATCCGGAAGATAGGGGGGATCTTATGGAAATTCTGAATACAATCTTTACCGTATGCATAATTGTAGGTTTTGCAATACCCATTCTGAACATTTTCTTTGGCTTTTTTGACAGTCTGGACTTTGAAATAGGAGGGGATTGTGCAGCAGATGTAGGTGTTGGTTTTCATTTTACCTCTGGAATGCTAGGGATTGCGATTTTTGGTATTCTTGGCAAATTTACACTAGGCAGGATGTTTACCGTTCTTGTTGTGATGCTTGCAGTGGCAGGCGGTATGATCAGTTATTTTCTTGTTTTTAAGCTGGTGTATAAACCGCTTAAAAAAAACAGAGATAAGATTTTGGTACCTGATATGGATGCTCTGATTGGTCAGGAAGCAGAAATTATTTTAAGAATTTCCGCAGATAGCAAAGGAACGATAAAGACAACAGATGCTACCGGTGCTTCTATTACCTATCCGGCAGTGTCAATCGAAGAAGATTTGAAAAAATATGACGGTTTCCTGCCGCAGGGAATGAAAGTAGCAGTTGTTGATGTGGATAAGGAGGCTAAGACCTGTATTGTTAAAGTGATTGATTTTTAAAGCAAAAATGGAGGTAAGACAATGGACGGAATTCAAATCGCGATCCTGATTGTTGCTATTGTTTTTTTAGTGATTATTTGTATACTGGCAACATGGAAAAAGGTTCCAAGTGACAAGGCAGCAGTTATTGTAGGTGTTGGTAAGGCAAAGGTAGTAACCGGAGGCGGTACTATTTTAATCCCAATATTAGAGAGAATGGATGTTATTACACTGGAGAATGTTATGATACCAGTGGAAATTAAACAGACAAAGACATCTTTAGGTGTTCCAATCAATGCAGAAGGTGTTGTAGTCATTAAAGTTAAGAATGATGAAAGCAGCATTTTAACTGCTGTACAGCAGTTTCATTGTGGAAAAGAGCAGACAACGGTTGATAATATCCGTACACAGGCTTCTGAAATCTGTAAAGGTAAGCTTCGTGAAATTGTGTCCGGTATGTCTGTAGAAGAGATTTACAATGGACGTGAAAAGTTCGCAAGTACCGTACAGGAAGTGGCGGGTACACAGCTTGCAGAGATGGGATTGGAATTAACATCATTTACCATCAATGATATTTCTGATAATGACGGATATATTGAAGCATTAGGTAAAGAGCAGATTGCAAAAGTAAAGGCACAGGCTGCTATTGCAGAAGCACAGGCAGCAAAAGAGCGTGACATTCAGACTGCAGAAGCAGCAAAAGAACGTGAAATTAAAACAGCAGAAGCAAGAAAAATTGGTGAGACTGCAAAGTTAGAAGCGGATACACAGATTGCGGAAGCAAACAAGAATAAGAACTTAAAGCTGTTAGAATACCAGAAAGAACAGGAAACAAAGAAAGCAGAATCTGATGCTGCATATAAGATTCAGGAAAATATTGTGGCAAAACAGGTTACAGATACAGAGATGGATGCCGAAGTCTTAAAGCAACAGAGAGCAAAGGAGGTTGCAGAGGCACAGGTACAGATTCAGATTGTTGCCGAGCAGAAAAATATCGAGCTTGCTAAGAAGAAAGCAGAGAGAAAAGAAGCAGAATTACAGGAAATGGTTGTGAAACCTGCGGAAGCGGATTTGGCAAAGCAGCGTCTGGATGCAGAAGCCAGAAAATTTGAAGAAATTAAGAAAGCGGAAGCTGACGCAGAACGTAAGAAATTGGATGCACAGGCAGAAGCAGAAAAGTTACGCTTAGAAGGTGAGGCAAAAGCTTCTATTATCGAAGCACAAGGTAAGGCGGAAGCGGATGCAATTAAAGCCAAAGGTCTCGCGGAAGCCGAGGCGTTAGAGCGTAAAGCAGAAGCGTTGGCAAAGATGAACGAAGCCGGTAAGTTGCAGATGGTTATTGAAAAGCTTCCGGAAATCGTTGGTGCTGTTGCAGAGCCAATGTCTAAGATTGGTGATATTACCATCATTGGTGGTGGCAATGGCGATGGTGGAAGTGCAGTGGATGTTGCTCGTATGACAACAGGTTCCATGAAAGCTATTATGGATTCCATGAAAGATGTGATTGGTTTTGACTTGGCAGAGGTTATGAAAGCACAGACCTTTGAAGGTCAGACGACGAAGAACATCAATGTAGATGTAAAAGGTTTAGAGGGTGTTACCATTCCGGCAGAAACTGCTAAGACAATTGTTGAAAGTGCAGTGACATTGAAGGAAGAAGAAAATTAATGGAATTGCAGTAACGATTCGGAATAGGACTGTCATTCTTTCAATCAGGAGGAAATATGTACGCAATAGGAATTGATATTGGCACTTCTACCACGAAGCTGGCTGTCATTGATGAAGCATATAAGGTGATTATAACAAAACGATTAGAAAAAGAAGATCAGCCAATGTTGGAGTGGATGATAGATAAGCTGTCGATAGAATTAGGAATGAATAACGAGAATTGTAAGGGATGTTTTTTGACAGGAGTTGGCGCATCTTTTTTTGAGAAAGACAGTCTGGCAGGATATCCGGTCTGTAAGGTAGATGAAATAAAGGCTATTGGTGCCGGTGGACTTCAGCTTGCGGGTGTGGACAGTGGTCTTGTCGTTAGTATAGGGACTGGAACAGCATTTGTAAACGCAGAAGGAAATCAGTATACACATTTAGGAGGAAGCTGTTTAGGCGGAGGAACCTTAGTTGGATTGGGAAAACTGTTACTTAATGAAGATAATTCCCAAAGTATTTCGCACATGGCAGAAGCTGGTGACATGTGTAATGTAGATCTGTGTATGGTGGATGTTACAAAAGAGAATGTTTCTTTTCTGCCAGAGGATGCTACTGCGGCACATTTTGCAAAAGTGACAGACAAGACAACATCGGCAGACGTGGCAAGAAGTCTGTTGAATATGATAAGTCAGAATATTGCAGTTATGGCATTTTTTTGTTGCCAGAATGTAAATAAGAAAAATGTGATATTAATAGGAGGTATGACTTCTTTGTCACAGACTGGTTACGATTGCAGTAGAGTGGGAGAATTGTACCATATTGATTTCAAGGTACCGGAACATGCCTCCTATGCAGTTGCAATTGGAGCCTGTGTGGAAGGAATGCCTTTGTTATAAAACAAAGCGCGCAAGCACGCTCTCGTGAATTGAGCTAATTATTATGCTTGCACGCTTTGCTGCACCGGATTTGGCACGCAGAGCACCTTCCTTTAAATTCGTGCGCATTGCTTTTTATATACCAGTTATTTCATGTATGATGTACTAGTAAATTTTGAGCGTTATATAATAAAATGTTGTAATTTTCTGATATAAAATAAATGGCTGTTTTGTATCGAAATGATATGAAACAGCCAAAATATATACTAGTTTCTGTTTGCAAAATGTAGCAATGCTTTAGAAATAGCACTTCCTACGATGAAACACAGAACGGCCTCAACCAGTCCGTTGACACCGACGAACAACAGAACAAATGTAAATGGATTTGTCGCACCTAATGCCTGGGCAAATCCCTGAATATAGTCTGTGTTATAAAAGAAAATAACAATACAGCTCATAAAAAACAGTGTATTGAGTAATGGACAGCACAAATTGGCGATATAAGTAGCAATAGTGTTCCATTTTAATTTCCTTAGCCCTTGAAAAATCAGTCCGGTAAGCCATCCCATAAGTGTGCGGGCAACTATGCAGGTAATAAAAGTGCCGATTGGATTGATGCCAAGAAGAACGGTTCCAAAAGCACTCATACCAAAACACTGGATAAAACTGGTTAATCCAAAAATAAATCCAAGTAAAGCACCGGCAGCAGGTCCTAATACAACAGCACCAACAGCTACGGGCACTACAATCAGTGTAATTTCAAGCCCTAATGTTTTAATATATCCAAGAGGCGTAAATGCCAGAAGTAAAATCAGGGCAATCAATAATCCCATTTCTGTTAGAAAAGTGGTATTGATACGACGTTTTTCGTTCATATTAAATCGCTCCTTTTTGTTTTAAAATGTTATAGGCATTTGGGAAAGTGAAGACCATCCGCAAATTGTCAGAATTGTTTGTGCAAATAGCTGCTTACTACATAGTCTATATTTGACGTGCTCTCGCTCCCTTCAAACGTAGCGGACACTAAGGCTGTAAAATACACAGCCTAAGTGCCGACGTTTTCAGAGGGTCACATATAGACTATGTAGCAAACAGCCATCTGTCACAAACAATTCTGACAATTCACTACCTTGTTGGCGTTTCGCAATTACCTAGTGAATAGCTTGAGATTCAATAGCTGACTGCATCCATTTCGCTTGCTTTTTCGTCCTCAATCTGTACCACTAACTTATTTGGCAGACAGGTGATAGGTAAGTTACTATTTCTAACCTTGCCCATATGAACGCACAAATTATCCGGGCAGCTTGCTTCTGTGATGGAGATACTACCATGCTCCACATGAACCACATTATAATGCCCCTGTTCATTTTCAAAACGTAAATCATAAGCGGAAGTCACAGCATTCAAGTCAATTTTTTCCGCCACTTCACCATTTTGATAAATAACGGCAATATGTCCCCTTTGTTTTTGTCCATTCAGAAACAGAAAAAGAAGGCACGCTACCGCAAGCAATGCAATAAAAATAATTACCAATCCAGCGCGCATCTGTGCGCGGGTGTTCGTTTCGTTTTCGTTCTTCATAGATTTCCCTCGTTTTTTCTTACCATATAATAAAAGATCAGTATACTCGTACATTGTCCATGAAATAACTGGTGTATTCACGATGTACTAGCACAATAATTATCTCATTATTATATCATTTTCCCATACCCCACACAACAAGCAGAATTTAGAAATTGTGTAACGATTCAGAATCAATGTCACTGAGTCACAAAATTGTATACAATTAAGAACGAAAGAGGAGTAGAAAAAACAAACTGGATATGCTACAATAAATAATTACAGGATGAATGCAAAAAAACTAAGAAAATGTATGCTACACTGTTTTTTTGCATATAACTAAGCTTAATATAAATATATATAGTAGGAAGGAATCAAACAATGAAACATACAACAACATCTAAAAAAATTATATCTATCATTATGGCAGCTATGCTTGCAGTGTCCATGACAGCATGTGGTGGCTCAAAAGAAAATACAAATGGAACAAAGCAGGAGCAGGTAAAAGAAATCAACATGACAGAGCTTCACCAGAAGGTGAAGAATGCATATGGCGAAGACTATATACCAAATATGCCATTAGATGAGACATATATAAAAGATATGCTGGGCTTAACTACAGATATGTATGAGGAGATCATTGCAGAGATGCCGGCTGTGAGTGTGCATATTGATACATTTGTGGCAGTAAAAGCCAAAGAAGGTCAGGCAGATGCAGTAGAAACTGCATTGCATGCATACCGTGATGCACAGATTAATGATACTATGATGTATCCGGCAAATGCAGTGAAAGTTCAGGGTTCACAAGTAGTAAGACATGGCAATTATGTATTCTTTGTCTGCCTTGGAACAATTTCCATGGAAATACAGGAGCAGGGAGATGATGCAATTCTGACAGAGGCAAAAGCGCAGACACAGAAAGCAGTCGATATCATAGATTCTTATTTTGAATAATAATAAATGTTATCATAAATAAAAGTAAGGAGGAAGTAATATGCATTCATTTCAGGAGATAACAAGTGATATTATGGAGATTAATCCATTCAAGGCAATCGGTCAGGACTGGTTCCTGCTGACAGCAGAAAAGGACGGTAAGGTAAATACCATGACAGCAGCCTGGGGTGGCTTAGGTGTAATGTGGGGGAAAAATGTAGCTTATGTAGTAGTGAGAGACAGCCGTTACACAAAAGAATTCATTGACGGGGCAGAACGGTTCTCTATGACATTTATGGATGAGCATTATAAGAGTGCAATGAAATATTTAGGGGCAGTTTCCGGACGTGATGAGGACAAAATTAACAATGCAAGACTGCATGTAGATTATGACCACGGCGTACCGTTTATTGACGAAGGCAACATGGTATTCATTTGCAGAAAAATGTTTATGGCACCAATGAAACCGGAAGATTTTATTGATCATACTATTGAGGGACAGTGGTATTCCACAAAGGATTATCATAATATGTATATCGCAGAGATTGAACATTTTTTAGCAAGATAAGACAGACGCGTGTGTAAACAGAAAGAGTGAGCAATGAAATTTATAAGCATACTAAACAGGAACGGCAACAGAAAGGACATATCGGAGGAGCAACCAGCATTTTTTGTGGATTTGAATCTGAACCGGTTAATTGATGAATTTCAGAATCGGGCAAAAGGCTACGAAGTAAAAAAACTTTTTTATGTATTTCCGGATACGAAAGAGGATATTCGATATCGTAGCGAAGTGATGGCAGATTTAAAGAAGGATTCTTTGTTTGAAGGTATCCGGTTGTTTACAAAAAATATGTATCAGGCAAGAAGCTATTTTTCTTATAGTGAAGCAGTGGAATTTCAAGTTCAAAAGGAAATGTGGACCTTAAATGGTGCAGTTTGTTATTTAGAAGCATGGGAAGGGCTGCTTGCAGCACTTGAAAGAAACAAAATACAGTCTGAAGGACTGCTAATGCTGTCTGCCTATATGGCCGAAATCGAAAAAAAAGAGGATTTCAAACAGTGGAAGGCAGAGACTGCCAAGATAAGAGATTTATTTCAGAACATACAATTGGAGCTTACGTTATCTGGTAGCCAGATATCCATTGCTATGAGAGAAGATAAAAATACAGATTATAATGCTTGTCTGCAAACGCTTTTTCCTGCACAATGGGAAGAATATAGTTCACACTACATGGAATCTCCATTTCATAATAAGCTGGAATTAAGTGCATTAGAATGTGAGATTCTGGATATGATGAACAAGATAATTCCAGAACGGTTTAAGGCAATGCATAATTTTTTTGAAGTAGCTAAAAAGGCTTTGGATGATACCTTAGTGCGGTTCGAGGAAGAAGTGCAGTTTTATCTTTCCTATCTTGATTTTCAGAAAGAGATGGAAAGCTATGGATGTTGTTTTGCAAAGCCTGTTCTGGTAGAAGAACGGGAATGGAAGGTAAATGGTGTCTATGACCTTGCACTTGCTTTTAAGGGGGCAAAAAAGGGACGAAAGGTTATTTCTAATGATGTATACCTGAAGGATGGAGAACGTTTCTTTGTAGTTACCGGACCGAACCAGGGTGGTAAGACCACATTTGCACGCAGTATGGGCCAGTTGATGTATTTTTCCATGATGGGTCTGGAGGTTCCTGCCCGGATGGCAATTGTGCCGTATATGGATGGCATCATTACTCATTTTTCTGTAGAAGAAAGTGTAGAAACCGGTCGTGGTAAGCTGAAAGAAGAGCTGACACGATTGGCACCGATGATGCACGAGGCTGACAAGAATCAATTTGTCATTTTGAATGAATTGTTTACAACGGCAGCTACATACGATTCTTATATTATGGGTAAAAATGTAATGAACCATTTTATTGAAAATAATTGTATGGGAATCTATGTGACTCATATTCGTGAGTTAGCAGAGGGAAATGATGCCATTGTCAGTCTGGTAGCAACTGCATCGGAGGCGGATTATCATAAACGTACCTACCGCATTGTCAGAAAGGAAGCGGAGGGGGTAGGATATGCTGGTGACATGGCGGAGAGGTTTCATCTCACATACCCACTATTGAAAGAACGGTTGCAACGCAATGGATTACAGGGCGTGTAGAAGGTAAGACAGCAAAAGAGGTTAAAATGAGAGTAAATATGTTGTACCGTGACCGTGAGGATTTGCGGACAAACGGTTATCTTGATAAAGATGATATTGTAAAAGATTTTAACTTAGAAGTGATTCGCAAAAAGTTAGAAGAGGAAAGAAAACGAACAGAAGAAATAAAGCCTAAAATGGCAGATAAGGACACGTATCTGGAAAACGTATTTCAGAGGGTTCTTATGGTGCCATTAGAGACGCCGGAGGAAGTCTGTTATCGTCAGGGATTTATGCGTGATGCCATGAAGCAGCCGGAGTTGTTTGAAGAATTGTACCGGATAGCCAAAGAAGCGGTAAGCGATATTGATAAACGGAAAGATGATATTAAAGCACGAAAGGCAGCTTCAAGTGGTGGTTACCGTGGAGCAGCAGTGATGAGTGCGCTCATGTATCTGAAGCAGATTGGGCTCCGGTTAGATGAATTGCATGAGGTATTAAATAAACACGAGGCGAATCTGGTTTCCGATGAAATGAAAGCATTTGTGCAGGATTTTCACAAGGAGTATCATGGGCAATTTATTGAAGATTACCGTAAAATTATGGATGACATGGAAGGGATTCTGAATGGTAGAACATTGGTATTAGGCTCTACCTTGGGAAATGGATTAAAACAGACGAATCTGTATATTAAGGAAATTGGCAAGAAAGAGAATCCACTTAATCAGTTAAATAAACTGAAGACCTTTTTCTCACCAAATACCAGAAAACTTTCCGGAGAGGAAATGATAGATGATGCGGGAAAATTGCGGGATGCGGCAGTTTCCTATGTGTTACATTACTTTGATGGGTTTCTGGCAGACAAAGAGGAGTTCTTTAAACGTTTGCGATTTCAGTCGGCATTCTATACCTGCGGTGCATGGTTATACCGTTGTTTGCACAGCTATGGTGTGACGGTATGTTTTCCGGAGGTTGTGGCGCGGAAGGATTTGTATTTTGAAAAGCTGACAGAATTAAGTCTTTGTCTTCATACAGAGAGTAACCCAATAGAAAATGATTTAGACAGTATGGACAAGTGGTTATTGGTGGTGACAGGTGCTAATCAAGGTGGTAAGTCCACATACCTGAGAAGCATTGGTATTGCCCAGATGTTTATGCAGGCAGGATTGTTTGTGACAGCATCGCAGTTTAAAAGTGGCTTGTACCACAACATTTTTACGCATTTTACAAGACGTGAAGACAGTGCTATGAATTCCGGGCGCTTGGTTGAAGAATTGCAACGTATGGATACCATTATGCAAAATATCACGGAGGATTCTATATTATTTCTCAATGAATCTTTTGCAACTACAACGGAAAAGGAAGGTTCTGTAATTGCATGGGATATCAGTAAGGCATTGTATGAATCCGGTGTGCGTGTGTTGACGGTAACTCACTTGTTGGAGTATGCGAAGGCATGCTATGAGGAGCAGTTAGAACATGCTATTTTCTTGTCGGCAGAACGGAAAGGAAATGGAGAACGTACCTACCGGATTAAAGTGTCTGAGCCGGAGATGACCAGCTATGGACTGGATTTGTACGAAACAATGATTGGGACGGTAGATAAAGGATTGCTGGAAAATATATCGGGAGGGTGAAGGTTACATATCCCTGCCGATAGTATTGTTGTTATTTTTAAAAAAATATATAATTTACAAAAAACTATTGACAAATCCATATTCCTAGTATAAAATATCATTTGTTGTGAGTGACACATAAGCCCAGTTAGCTCAGTTGGTAGAGCAGAGGACTGAAAATCCTCGTGTCTCTGGTTCGATTCCGGAACTGGGCATATGCGGGTGTAGTTCAATGGTAGAACACTAGCCTTCCAAGCTAGATACGTGGGTTCGATTCCCATCACCCGCTGTTATGTAACAACATTTATATATACATGCGCGAGTGGCTCAGCGGTGGAGCACCTCCTTGCCAAGGAGGGGGTCGCGGGTTCGATCCCCGTCTCGCGCTTTTTTGTGCAAAGAATTATTTTATAGGATGCCCCCAAATGTTGCTTGTAACATTTGGGTTTTTTAATATACCGGGAAATTTGGTGCGGCAAAGCGTGCAAGCGTAATAACCAGCTCCATTCGCGAGGGCGTGCTTGCACGCCTTGTTCATACATACTCCGAAAAATATTCTGCATGAATAATATGATATATGCATAACGATGTAGTATAAGAATATGCTATGCGTATTGTTTTATTCAGAGAATATTGTACTAAAATGAAAAATTGTAACTATTCAGTACCCTCATAGTTACGAGCCAAAATCCATGCAGAATCACCTACGGTGATGGATTTTGGCCTGCTGCCACTACGTTTTCATACGGACTGTGCAGTTCAGCACAGTCCTGTTCTGAATAGTTACGAAAAATTTATAAAAAATGCTGGAAAATAGATAAACAAAGTAGTAAAATAGAATCGATAAGGGTAATTTGCTATGACAGCATGTGTAAATAAGTTAACTTGAATGGGGGAACGTATATGAGTAAAAGGGACTTAGATGGTACAGTAAGAAAGTACAGTGATGCAGAGACACGTGTTAAAAAGGTAAATCAGACGGCATTAATCGGTGTTACGATTATAGAAGTAATATTGGTTTTTGGCTTACTGGTTCAGAGCTTAGCCGTACAAACAAGTTATGGAAAAATGGGATTCATTCCAGCCGCAATCCTGCTGATAGGTGTGGTGGTGAACTGGGTTGCATATAAAAGAAATAAAGCCAGTGAAAAGCTAAGATACATTATGTTGGCCAGTATTGCCATTGGATGGAGTTATCTCATGTTCACCGGTGATAATGTAATGGTTACGTTTTATATTTATCCAATTTTGGTTGCCACGATTTTATATTTTGACAGAAAATTCGAAAAGATTATGTTCTGGGTAGTAATGGTGGTTGATATATTACGTACGTTGATTTGGTTTTTTGATGGCACTTTATTTGGTGGTAGTAATGTGGCATTTATCAGTATGGTTGTCAATTTCGAATTGGTAATTGTAGTACATATCATTGCAAAGCTTGCAGAAGGTTTTACCTATGATATGACCCAGTCAGTAAGAGATGAGCAGAAGGTACAGAATAAGATGGTACAGGATATTCTTCGTATATCAGATTCTGTAAAAGAAGAAGTGGAAGATGCAGATAGTCTGATTGAGAATCTGCGGGAATCTTCCAGCGTCGTTCATTCTTCTATGAAAGAGATATCAGAGAGAACAGAAGAAACAGTATTCAGTGTACAAGAACAAAGCAAGATGACAGAGCTGATTAATAGTGCAATTAGTGAAACAGCAGAGAATGCGAAAGTCATGGTTGAGGCTGCTACTGAATCAGAGAAGATGATGAAAGATAGTATGGAATCCATTAAGAGTATTCGCCAAAGTGCGGAACAGATTGGACAGACAAACGCACATGTAGCAGATACAATGGAAGAACTGCAAAAGAAGTCAAAAGAAGTACAGCAGATTACCGAAGTTATTTTTTCTATATCCAGCCAGACTAATTTGTTAGCGTTAAATGCCTCGATTGAAAGTGCAAGAGCCGGCGAAGCCGGAAGAGGATTTGCTGTTGTTGCAGATCAGATTCGAACATTGTCGGAAGAAACCAGACAGTCTACAGAAAAGATTGCAGGAATTGTTCAGGAGTTGGGTCAGCATGCTCAGGATGCTACCGAAATTGTAGCAACTTCCATTGATGCGATGAATAAACAGAATGACATGGTGGAAGCCGTTGCTGATAACTTTGGAAATGTTCGAGATAATATTGAAGTATTAACGAAACGTGTGGAAGATATCAATGTGAAGATTGGAAATCTTGTAGAATCCAATAATGGTATTATTGATAACATTCACCACCTTTCTTCATCAAGTGAACAAGTATCTGCAAGTGCAAAAGAAGTGGAAGTACATAGTTCTAAGAACCAGATGGAAGCAGAAAAAGCAAAGCAGTTATTAAGCGAAGTTAGTGAACTGGTAGAAGAGTTTGGTAAATATAAAGGTAAAGCAGAATAAATGTGAAAAGAGAAAAGGTATCGTTGCACGCATAAGGTGTGCAATGGTGCCTTTTTTATATACCAGCAAACCTCTGGTGTGATGAACAGGAATCAATGTAAAATTTTTTTCACTTAATTTTTACCAAAAGACGATAGTTTGTGTAATTTTAGTGTGTTACTGTGAATAGGACGAGCGCAAGTCGGAAAATAAGAATGTATAGAGATACAGTAAAGGAGAAATATGAAAAGTAGATTAAAAAGATTAAGTGCTGTATTACTAGCGGCATCAATGATTATGACAGGTTGCGGTGCAACAGAAGGTTCAGGAAATACAGCAAATAGTACTACAGCTAAGAGTGCTATGACTGCCGGTACCACAACAGAAGGTGAAGAGAAGATAACAATTGAGTATTGGCACTGTAATGCGGAGGCTCAGGGTGGAGCCGCAGTAGATGAATTAGTAGAAAAATTTAATGAAGAAAATGATCATATAGAGGTAATTGCAAAATACAATCCTGATATGTACGCAGGACTTATGAAAAATCTGCAGGCTGAGGTTGCAGTTGGAAATACACCTGCTGTCGTACAGATTGGTTGGTCGTATTTAGAGTACTTTTCAAATAATTTCAGCTATCTTACACCACAGGATGCAATTGATAAATATGATGCGGAGAACAATACATATTTAACAGACAATTTCTTGCCCAATATTTTAGATTTAGCAGTAAATACAGAGGGCACACAGGTTGGTATTCCTTATTCATTAAGCAGCCCTGTACTGTTTTACAATGTGGATTTGTTCAAAGAGGCAGGACTCCCTGAGACAGGACCGCAGACTTGGGAACAAGTATATGAATATTCAAAGATTATCAAAGAGAAGACTGGAAAATATGGATGCTATATTGAAGATGATAACTGGGGTGCACAGGCGTTGTTAGAGAGCAACGGGGCACATTTTATCACAACGGACGAAGATGGAAATATGTATGCGGATTTTGCTACGCAGGGAGGCATTGATGCGATGCAGATGTGGGCAGATATGATATCCGAGGGACTTCTGCCGCATATTACATGGGATGAAGGATGCCAAGCATTTAATGCAGGCGAGGTTGCGATGCTGTATACCACAATTGCCAGAAGAGCAAGTATTCAGTCTAGTGCACAATTTGAAGCGGCTGCAGTAAATTCACCGGTATGGGAAGGAAAGGAACGTGTTGTTCCTGCAGGAGGATGTTTCCTTGCAATTACAGCACAGAAGGAAGAAGAGCAGAAAGCAGCATGGGAGTTCATGAAGTATTTATACAGCATAGAGAGCATGGCAACATGGACAATCGGAACAGGATATGTACCTCCACGTAAGGATGTAGCAGACAGTCCGGAAGGTTTGAAGAGCTTCTTAGAGGAAAATGAGATGATGAAAGCTGCGACAACTCAAATGGATGGCGTTGTGAGCTGGGCTTCATTCCCTGGAGATTCGGGTCTGGAAGCTGATCAGATTTTGGTTGATGCAAAAGATGAAATTTTAAATGGTAATATCAGTGCCGAAGATGGACTGACAGATGCACAGAATAAGATTAATGCACTATTAGGAAATTAACCTGGGAGATAAGAACGAAAATGAAGAAGAGAAGAACAAAGGAACATATATTGGCAGGAGTATTTATTTTCCCGGCTTTACTTGCATTTTGCATTTTTATGTTTTGGCCACTGCTTCGAACGATTTATTTAAGTTTTTTTGATTGGAATATGATTAAACCGGTTAAGGAGTTTGTGGGATTTCAGAATTATATTGATTTGTTACAGGATGGAGTAACTTACAAGATATTGGGAAACACCATCGTTTATATCATTATCCTGCTGATTATGAATTTTGTAGCGCCATATATAGTTTCGTTCCTATTGACATTCATTATTAAGAAGGGAAAAGGCTTTTATAAAACTGCCTTTTTCCTTCCTAGTGTTATTTCGTTGGTAGTAGGTTCTATTTTGTATGTATGGATATTAAACCCAATTTCGGGACCGGTTGCCATTATCATGAGGAATTTTGGAATGCAGATTCCTACATGGTCCAAGACAGAAGGAATGGTTATCGCGATACTCAGTCTGATTACTTCATGGAAAGTATTTGGATACAATTTTATCATTGTATTAGGCGGAGTAATGGGTGTGTCACAGGAAGTGATTGAAGCAGCAAAAATTGATAATGTGTCAGATTTTAAGATTTTTACGCAGATTGTGTTACCGATGAGCTCGGCGACAGGAGTTTATGTTTTGATAATGACGATTGTACAAGGGCTTCAATATGTTTATACACCAATTACGGTGATTACTCAGGGCGGTCCTAATAATGCGAGTTCAAACCTGATATATCAGAGCTACCATGAGGCGTTTAAATTGTATCAGACAGGTGATGCAAGTGCACTTTCGGTTATGACAATGGCGTTATTTATTATCTTACTTGTACTCGAATTTAAATTTGTAGAAAAAGGAGTATATTATGAAAATTAGTAAGAGACAAATTGTTACACATATTTTATTTGTGGGAATAACTGTGGTGCTTCTTTTTCCTATTGTGTTTGCCATTGCAAATTCGTTTAAAACATTAGAAGAAGCAACCAATCATATATGGAGAATGATTCCCTCGAATCCGACCCTGGAAAATTATAAATATGTTTTTACAACTCTTCCATTTGGAAAAATTACGTGGAATACGTTTATCATTGCGGCTACAGTGACTATTTTTAAGAGTATAACAAGTATTTTAGCTGCATATGCATTTGTGTTCTTTGATTTTAAGGGGAAAAGAGGATTGTACTTTATATTAATCAGTACGATGTTTATACCATTTACGGTAACCATGATTCCAAACTATATGACAATTTCTCAAATCGGTTTGAATGATAATATCTTTGGGGTTGCGTTGCCACAGCTTGCAGATGCATTGGGAATATTTTTACTGCGACAGTCTATGAGAACAATTCCAAAATCTCTTGTTGAGGTGGCAAAAATTGAAAAAATAGGTCATGTCAGAATTTTATGGGATATTGTCGTACCGATCATCAAGCCGTCCGTTGTTTCCACAGGAATTATTTTCTTTATTAATTCTTGGAATGAATATGTATGGCCTGTATTGATATTAAAGACAAAAGACAACTATACCTTGTCTTTGGCATTGCAGATGTTTGTAAGTGCAGAAGGTGGGACAGACTTTACGGTTGCCATGGCGGTATCTGTAATTACAATGATGGTTCCGCTTTTGATGTATGTAATTTTTCAAAGATTTATCATCAATACGTTTGCACTGTCGGGAGTCAAGTAATCGTTTGAAATGGAGAGGAAATTTATGAAAGAAATCGTATTTGATCAGGTTTGTAAGACATATGATAAAAATCAAGTGGTTAAAAAATTAAATATGAAAATAAACGCCGGGGAAAGATTGATACTCCTCGGACCGTCCGGGTGTGGAAAGTCTACTACCCTTCGTATGTTGGCAGGTTTGGAGGATATTACATCAGGTGATTTGTATATGGGAGGACGTAGAGTTAATGATGTGGAAAGTGGAGACAGAAATGTGTCCATGGTATTTCAGAACTATGCACTATATCCCCATATGAGCGTGAGAGAGAATATCTCCTATGCATTAAAGGTTAATAAATTCCCCACAAGTGAGATTGCAGAGAGAATAAGCGAAGTAGTAAAGATGTTGGATTTGGTTGGATTGGAAGAAAGAAAACCTAAGGAACTTTCGGGTGGACAAAGGCAGCGTGTTGCACTGGCAAGAGCGATTGTAAAGCGTGCGGATTACTTCCTGTTAGATGAACCATTATCGAATCTGGATGCACAGCTGCGTGCTCATGCGAGAAAAGAGTTGGTAAAGATTCATGAGCAATATCATCAGACCATGATTTATGTTACACATGATCAGACGGAAGCGATGACGGTAGGACAAAAGATAGCATTACTGGATAAGGGTGTGTTGCAGGCATTTGATACTCCAAAAAATATTTATAACAAGCCCGCCAATGTATTTACTGCAAAGTTCATAGGCTCTCCAGCCATGAATGTTGTGGAAGTGGCTTACGATAACGGAAAAATTTTCATAGACGGAATGGAAATGAAGATTCCGGATATATGGTGTAAAATTACAAAAAAACAGGATAAGCTATATTTTGGAATTCGACCAGAGGATATCCGATTAAGAAGAAAAGAACACAATTCTGATTATTCTATAAAAGCAATTGTGCGTTATGTGGAAGATTATGGCGATAAATGCGGAGTATATTTCCAAATAAACGGAGCAGATATGTTAGCTCTTTGCAGTGGAGAAGCACCGGCACCGGGAGAGGTAGTTTATTTTGAGCCAAATTTTGATAAGGCGCATTTCTTTGATGGTGAAACAAAGAAGAATTTAGGATATCCGAAGGAGAAATAGGCGTATGTTATTACTTAGTACTTTTGTGAACAACAGGGTTGATTTTGGGGAAGTATTAAATATTGCAGAAAAGTATCCTCGAGTTGGTTTGGAAATATTCCCTTTTTGGGAAAGACCGGGATATGATGATATGCTTGAAAAATATAAAGAACGCTTATTAAAGCTACCGATTTCGGTACATGAGCAATATTATGAAAGCGAGCATTCCGTGGATGAAAATAATGAAAAATATGCGTTTACTATGGAAGTAACCAAGAAAGCGATTGATCTTACGCAGGAATTGGGCGGTAAGTATTTGGTATATCATTATAATAATATGGAGGTTCTGCCGCATAAACGCCGTGAAATGTTGGAGAATGCGAGAAAGAATCTGTTTAAAATTAATGGTATGGCAAAAGAGGTCGGGGTGGAAGTGCTTATTGAAAATGTAGGTGTTTTGTCTCGCAATAATACAATATTAAATGAGCAGGAATTTATAGAAGAATGCCTGAATATGCCGAATAATGTACTGATTGATATTGGTCACGCATGGTGCAATGGCTGGAATTTGGAGCGTGTTATTTCCGCACTAAAAAATAAAATTGTGTCATATCATATTCATAACAATAATGGAAGGGATGACCAGCATAACAGAATGCATGATGGAACACTAGACTTTGACGGATTCGTTGAATTATATAGGAAATATACTCCGAACGCCGAAATTGTGCTGGAATATTATCTTCCGGAACGTGAGAATTTAGATGAAATAGAAGAAGATATACAAGAGCTTCTGAAAAAAGGATTGTAATATATGAAGATAAAGAATACAGATATCAAAATCGTGGTAAGCGATTGTGACGGAACTTTATTACGCAAAGGCATGATGATCCCGTCGGAAAAATTTTACGAAGTGTTGGATGATATGATGAACAAAAATATCGGGTTTATTGCTGCAAGCGGCAGACAGTATCCAAGCCTGAGGAAAATGTTTGCTAAGGTTGAAAAGGATGTGGGGTTTATAGCAGAAAATGGTTCCCTAATTATCTGGAAAGGCAGGATTATACATAAAATATCCATTGAAAGAGAATGTGCAATGCGAGTAATTGAAGATTTGAAGGCAGAACAGGAAGCAAACATATATGCCAGTGGAGTGTATACAGGATATGTCATTTCAAATGAAAAAGAATATATAGACAATTTAGAAAGTGCAGGAATGGATATTGAGATTGTACCAACATTTGAGGATGTGAAGGAAGGTATGATGAAGATTACAGCCATTTATAAAAATGGAATTCCTGATGAGGCAAAAGAACGATACAGGAATAAGTATGGTGAAGAATTATGCGTTGTGGATAGTGGAAATGGCTGGCTTGATTTTATGTCAAAGGCAAGTGGTAAGGGACCGGCATTAAAATATTTGTCTGAGCTTGTAGGATTTTCTTTGGAGGAAACAGTTGCGTTCGGAGATCAGGAAAATGATATCAGCATGTTAGAGACTGCAAAAATAGGATATGCGATGGACACGGCGCATGATTATGTAAAGGCGGTAGCAGATGGCACCTGCGGTGTGGTTGAAGATGTTTTGTGGGATGCACTATATGGGTAGCTTTAAGTGTAAAAAGAAATATATAATCTCTCGGAATCTTTAAGCCGGTAAACATAAGGCTTTCAGATTCCCTTTTTATTAAGCGAAGTTAGTGAACTGGTAGAAGAGTTTGGTAAGTATCTTTGCGAATATTCAAGTGATTTTGTTACTTGTATAATCAGTTTAAACTATGTATAATTTATAGAAGGGGAATAACTATTCAGGATAGGTCTGTACGGTACTGTTTACCATTCTGCTGGTGCCAGATATGTGGTTCTGGCAGGCTACTGAGTAGGTATAGATGTATGGGAGGAAAATAATTATGAGTGAAATGGAAAGTAAGACGTTAGTATATACCAACGAAAAGTGTCAGGGCTGTAATCGCTGTATTTCAGTCTGTCCGGTTCTTACTGCAAATTATTCAGTAGGAGAAGGGGCAGACCAGAGAATTGAAGTACATGGAGAAAACTGTATTAATTGTGGTGCCTGTTTTGATGCCTGTGAGCATCAGGCACGAAGCTTCTGCGATGATACGGAACAGTTTTTTAATGACTTGAAAAGAGGAGAAAAGATATCTGTTTTGTTAGCACCGGCATTTCAGGCGAATTACCCGGAGGAATATGCTACTGTGCTTGGTGGACTAAAGCAACTTGGAGTCAATCATATTATCAGTGTCAGTTTCGGAGCTGACATAACCACATGGGGCTATATCAATTACATAACAAAAAACAAATTTGAAGGTGGTATATCCCAGCCTTGTCCGGCAGTGGTGAATTATATTGAACGTTATATCCCGGAATTGATTCCGAAGCTGGTTCCAATACAGAGTCCCTTGATCTGTACGGCGATATATGCGCGTAAATATATGAAAATTACAGATAAATTAGCGTTTATCAGTCCATGTATTGCTAAAAAGTCAGAGATAAGCGACCCGAATACACATGGATACGTTTCTTATAATGTGACATTCGAGCATTTAATGAAATATGTAAGAGAGAATCAGGTTCGTGGCAAAGATGTAAGAGATGAAATTGAATATGGTTTAGGTTCTATTTATCCGATGCCAGGTGGACTAAAGGAAAATGTATACTGGTTCTGTGGGGAAGAAGTGTTTATCCGTCAGGTCGAAGGGGAAAAGCATGCATATACATTTTTGCAGGATTATAAGAAACGCCTGGAATCTAATAGTAAGCTTCCGTTTATGGTGGATATCCTGAACTGTAACCAGGGATGTATTTATGGAACGGGAATTGAGGAAGAAAAATTAGCAACAGAAGATACTTACTATTATTTGCAGGAAATAAAGCATAAGTCAAAGAAAAGCTTTGGTTTAACACCGTTTTCTATGCATCTATCACCGAAACAGAGAAGAAGGCTGTTGAATCTGAAGTTTGCAAAATTACAGTTAAAGGATTTTATCAGGGATTACACAGACAAATCGGCTCTGGTATCTGTTCGCACACCAAATGTTATGGAGTTAGATTCGGTATTCAAGAGTATGAACAAGATGAATCGAAAGGACAGAATGATCAACTGTGGAGCCTGTGGATACAGCAATTGTCATGCGATGGCAACGGCTATTTATAATGGTTGTAATGTCCCGGAAAATTGTATTCACTACATCAAAGAGGAAATGCAGATATTCTCTGAGCAATTGGAAGTGCAGAATCAAAGAATTTTAGGGAAAAACGAGGAGATATCCCGATTTATCAGTGAAGATTTTGAGACATTGAACCGTTCTCTGGAAGAGATGCTTCGTGGAAATACCGTTAATGCAGAAGAAAGCAGTGCTATAAGCAGTGCGATGACAAAAATATCAGAATTTTGTGACACACTGCGTATTTCCTTTGATGGAATTGAAAATGTATTGCAACGATTGGAAAGAAATAATGCAACTATTAATCAAATTGCAAAACAAACACATCTGTTATCCATGAATGCTGCAGTGGAGGCTTCTAGAAGTGGTGACGCCGGCAGAGGCTTTTCAGTAGTAGCAGATGAAATTAGGAATTTATCCGAGGCAAGCCAGAATATGGCAGATGAGAGTGATTTTAATCGAAATGAAATTGTAAATGCCATTCGAATGTTAATGGAAGAAAATGGGGAATTAACAAGAGAAATCGTGGATGTCAATGAGCGACTTACCAACCTTGCAGCAAGTAGCGAAGAAATTGCAGCGGAAGCAGATGTGGTGAAGGGCATTTCTGATAGTGTAAAGGACAAATTAGAGGAGTTGAACCACAAGGGGGATGTGTAGTTCTAATTTTTCTTTCATAATCATCCTCCGTACTATATGAGAAAATCATATAAGAATTCTTATATTCTATTAAAGGCAGGCAGCTATTTTTCATAGCTGCCTTTTTTATATACTAGGAAATTATAACGGCTTATTATTGAATGTGATACATGCAATTTCCTAGTATATAAAACGTGATGCGCACAAATTTCTATTTTCTTACAAATATTTTTGATCTTTTTTAATACAACATTGCACATGAAAGTATTATAGCGTATATATCGTAACATTGTTACATATTCCATATGAAAATCTTCTGCTCTTTTTGCTGATTACTGTATTAATGAAATAATACTGTTGACAAAGATAGTTGTCATATGATAGTATAAATTACAAGAAAAGTTGTCATTCTTATGAGAGGGAGGGGTGGGAGTGCCATTAAAAAACAAATTAAAAGAATACAGAGCAAAGATAGGTGTGAACCAGCAGGAGCTGGGGCATATGGTTGGTGCTAGCCGACAGACAATTAGTCTGATAGAGCGAGGGGATTATTCTCCATCCATTGTATTGGCACTTAAGATTGCAAAAGTATGTGGGGTATCTGTGGAAGATATATTTATTTTGGAAGAAGAAGAAAGGTAAGGAGATTATGCAAATGAGCATGATGTTTACCGTATGTTAGGCAATATGCAGCTTTCTATGGTACCGATATTCCGCTGGGTTACGCTTGCATTGTCTGTTGTTTATCTGTTGGTGCTGTCCGTTATGTATTCCAGAGTAAAAAAAGAGATACATAAGGTTGATATAGAAGATGACAGATTATTTATTTTGCAGCCAGCACATCGACAGTTAAATAAATTGTCTGCTATGCGTTCTGCTGTCAAAAACGAACAGAGCCAAATAAAAGAAACGCTCGATGAATTAATTGCAAAAACAGCATTGTAAATTACTATATGATGTATAGTAACTACGAATGTAATTCATGGTTAAAATGCTAACCTATGAGGGTACAGAATAGTTACGATTTAATAAATTATAAAAGATTCCATAGAGAATGGAAAAGGAGGAAGTATGAAAGAACTATTATCTGTAAATGGTCTCAGTAAAACCTTCAAGCTATCTGCCAAGCAGCAGAAGTTAGAGAAAACTGGAAGCAAGACAAAGAAAGCAGTGGAGAACGTATCCTTCACAGTAAATGAAGGAGAGATTTTTGGTCTATTAGGTCCAAATGGAGCTGGTAAGACAACCACACTGCGAATGTTAGCAACTTTAATCAAACCGGATTCCGGTGATGCTATGGTGGATGGTTCCAGTATTGTAAAAGAACCGGACGTGGTGCGCGGTAAGATAGGTTTTCTTACCAGTGAATTAAAATTAGAAGACTTTTTTACACCGAATTTCTTATTTGATTTTTTTGCAGATTTGCATAAAGTAGATGTAGCGGTAAGGGAAAAAAGAAAAAAAGAGCTGTTTGAAAAATTTGGTATTGATAAATTTGCAGAAGTGAAGGTAGCGAATCTTTCTACTGGAATGAAGCAGAAGGTTTCCTTAGTAGTTTCTTTAGTTCATGACCCGGACATCGTTATTTTTGACGAACCGACGAATGGGCTGGATGTTATTACAGCCAAGGTAGTAACCGACTTCTTACAGGATTTAAAAGCACAGGGCAAAACAGTCATTGTATCTACCCATATATTCAGTTTAATTGAAAAGCTTTGTGATCGTGTAGGTGTTATTGTAAATGGTAAAATGATTGTGTGTGATACGTTAGAAAATGTATGTGACGGAAAGTCGCTAGAAGACAGATTCTTTGATATATATTTAGAAGCCGTGGGCGGACAGGAGGATTAGTGAGAATGAAAAGCAGCGTATTTGTAATTATGCGAAAGGAACTGATGCGTTTCTTTCTTGACAAAAAATTAGTAATGAACTGTATATTACTGCCAGGTCTTATGATATTTGTTATGTATACATTTATGGGTCAGGCGATGGAGAGTTTTACACAGGTAGAAGATGACTATAAGGCATCCGTACATGTTGTCAATTTACCAGATTCTATTGAAGGTATGTTAGATTCTGCTGATATAATGGAAGTGGAGGAAATAACAGCTGAAAAGATAGAAGCTGACAAAGCGCTATTGCAGCAGGAAGAATTAGACTTGTTAGTGGTGTTTCCGGAAGATTTTGACGCGCAGGTGGCAGTCTATGAGACAGCTTCAGGCGAGACCGCCCCAAATGTGGAGATGTATTATAACTCAGTTTCCAATGAATCAAGTGTAGCATATGATATGATGGATGACATGTTAGGCCAGTATGAAAATTCTATGACAAATAAATTCGATATTAACAATGCTGATAAAGAATATAACATGGCTTCGGAAAAAGATATGATGGGAACCATGTTCTCCACATTACTTCCAATGCTGTTACTGACATTCCTTTATAGTGGTTGTATTTCAGTAGCGCCGGAATCCATTGCTGGCGAGAAAGAGAGAGGAACCATTACAACCATGTTAGTTACCCCGATGAAGCGAAGCTCCCTTGCCATGGGTAAAATTGCAGCGTTGGCAATCATTGCACTCCTGTCCGGACTTTCTAGTACGATAGGAACGGTTGTTTCCATGCCAAGTATTATGGGAAGTGCGTCAGAAGGAATAAATGCGAATGTTTATGGAGTGGGAGAGTATACGATGCTGGGCATTACAATTCTCTCCACAGTAGTTTTCTTAATTACAATTATCTCTATTATTTCTGCATTTGCGAAATCGGTAAAAGAGGCACAGACAGCGGTATCGCCATTAATGATTATTGTGTTGGTGGTTGGTATTACTGCAATGTTTGGCACAGGGGCAAAGGAAGGGATTGCATATTATTTGATTCCGTTGTACAACAGTGTACAGGCAATGATTGGTATTTTCAGCTTTGAGATTGTGCCAATGAATATCGTAGTTACTTTTATCAGTAATATTGTATATAGCCTGGCTGGAGTATTTGTTCTTGCAAAAATGTTTAATAGTGAGAAAATTATGTTCTCAAGATAATGTATCTGGCAGAACATATTTCTAAAAAGAGTTCTGCAAGCAGAACTCTTTCTTATATACTAGGAAATTACAACGGTTCGTTGCATGATGTAATGTATGAAATAACTGGTATAATCACTTGTTGGAAAGAATAGGTTGCAATCCAATATAGAATGTGGTACAATCACATCTAGTATTCAATACTACATAAAGCGGTAAACATAGAATGGATATGGAAAGGATTCAAACATGAAACCATTAGTTATTGGAAATAAATCAGCAAGAATCCCTGTAATTCAGGGTGGTATGGGAGTTGGTGTAAGCCGTTCTAAATTAGCGGGAGCCGTTGCAAAGGCAGGCGGTGTGGGAATTATCTCTACTGCACAGATTGGTTATGACGAAGAAGGATTTGAACAGGATGAAAAAGGATGTAATTTACGTGCCATTAAGAAGCACATTGAATTAGCAAAAGCACAAGCTGATGGTGGTCTGGTTGGTGTGAATGTCATGGTTGCGTTGCAGGAATATAAAGAGCATGTGGAAGCATCTGTGGAAGCTGGTGCAGATGTGGTTATCTGTGGTGCCGGTTTGCCGATGGATTTGCCGGAATTAGTAAAGGGTTCCGATACAAAATTTGCCCCAATCGTATCATCAGAAAAGGCAGCATTACTGCTTCTTAAGAGATGGGACAAAAAGTATGAGACCACAGCAGATTTTATCGTGATTGAAGGGCCTAAGGCCGGAGGACATTTAGGATTTTCTGTAGATCAGTTAGAGGATATTGACCACTTAGATTATGATACAGAAATTCAGAAGATTATTGCCTGCAAGAAGCCTTTTGAAGAAAAATATGGAAGACAGATTCCGGTAATCGTTGCAGGTGGTATTTTTGACCATAAAGATGTCTGTCATGCTATTGAATTAGGGGCAGATGGTGTGCAGGTGGCTACCAGATTTGTTGCAACAGAGGAATGTGATGCATCTGACCGCTACAAGCAGGCTTATATTGCTGCAAAAGAAAGTGATGTACAGATTATCAAGAGTCCGGTTGGTATGCCGGGACGTGCCATTCGTAATGCATTTATTGAGCAGGTGGAGAAGGGCAGACAGCCGATTACAAAGTGCTATCGCTGCATTAAGAGCTGTAAGCCGGCTGAGATTCCATACTGCATTACAAAGGCGTTAGTGAATGCGGTGGAAGGTGATCTGGATAATGGATTGATCTTTGCTGGTTCTAATGTGGGTAGAATTACGAAGATGACTACAGTTCCGGAGCTGATGAAGGAACTGACAGGAATGGAATAAGGGAAAATGGAATTTCACCAGGGCGTGATCGAAACTTGCGGGTAGCAGGATTTGAGCATGCTCTGTTTTTTAATATACTAGTATATAAAAGTGATGCACACGAATTTGAAAAGAAGATGCACTGCGTGCGAAATTCGGATTTGTGCGTGTGTCAAAGTGTATTGGTAAACCGTCCGGCAGAGAGAGGGGCTGTAGCTTGCTATCAGAGGCAGGGCACTTAGCTGTAAGTGGTACTAAGGGATTTTGCTTGTTGCTAAGGACAATCGGGAAAATATAGAACTCGCAAGCTCAGACAACTATATTTTCCCGATTAACGCAACAAA
>JBGVMW010000120.1:0-5566 GCA_045125095.1 Lachnospiraceae bacterium | reverse complement strand
GGAATGCTGGAGCAGGGTTCTGACCAGTTCGATATTATAACTATTATTCACATAGACATTCGTTGCGAAGCCTTTACGAAAGCTATGCGAACCTACCCCATCAAGACCAAGATAAGAGCATACTGCCTTCAGATGCTTCAGTACTGCACGCTCGGTTATCGGGAACAGCCTCGTCTCGGAAGAAATATGATTCTTGTAAGCATAATCCAAAACAAACTGATACACTTCATTCGGCACTGTGAAATTGCGATACTTATTAGTCTTCTGCTCATACATATCCAGACGATACCGACTGCCATCCTTCACAAAACTGTCTACCTTAAGTTGCAGGATATCCCCAACACGCAAGCCCAGATTATATTCCAGTACCAGTACTGTGGCAATCCGCTCATTAGGCTTATACTTCACACCTTCATGAGTGAAGCCATTCTTCATGGTGGCTATAATCAGCTTGTAGGTATCTTCATCGATTGCTCTTGTTCTCTTATTCATCACACCAACTCCAATCCATATATCATGAGAAACCAACCAGTAAAGGTCAGCCCAAATATGCCAAGTTCCAATAACTACACCCAGATAGTTCCTTAAAATAACTGCCACCACCACAGAACCCACCAGTACCGCCACAGTTCCTAAACCAGTACGAATAAGCACTTTGCTACGAAGTCGTAATTCGCCCAAATTTGCCACCAAAGACAATAGTGGCAGTAGTACGCACCAAAGACCGTAAAACGCAACGTAGGGCATTGTGTGCAGGCGTGAGAGGCAAACCAAGCGGTAACCGCAAGACCATACCCCAAAGGCAGGAGCAGTGTGGAAAAACCTGCAAATTTACCCCACAACCAATACGCACCGCCAAACTTACCAGTACCTGTCAGCTACCACGTTTTAACACACCATCAGCAGAAAACAGATGTGCCAAAATATCAAGATTCATCAGCTCGAAGCACCGATAGGCATACTCCCACTGGGAATCACTCATCTTAAAACCTTGTGCCATCATTCCCTTTGCTTTCTGCTCACTCTCCACCATGCTGGCAATGACTTTGGCGACTGCAGGTCTCCACTGTTTACCATTGCCAATATCAAGATAGGGTTCAGCCACAAAATGAAGAATGATACCCCTTTCATGACAGAACCTTGCAAAGGTATACACCTGCCGCACAGATGCAAATCGATTACAGCTAACTGCATATACTACATCTCCACTCTGCAGAACCGATGTAAGTGCACCAAGACTTCCAGCACTGTAAATGTTATTAACACGAATCTTCTTACTTCTGAAAAACACCTTCGTTGTCTCATCATCAAGTGATGATATAAAACCATAAATCATAAAAGCCAACCTCCTTTTCATTGTTGGTTAACTTATGCCTATATGCGTCATTCTGAAAACAGTCTGTAGTTTCCAAAGTTCCTTAAAATCAGCAGGAAATGTTTAAAAGATTTGTTTAGATTTATACACGTTTTCATCTTATATTTTGATACCACACTTCATACTTCAGAAAATACGCAAAAAATCGCGCATATACAAAAATTCAAATACCATGATAAAAGAAATATTCTGCGGATTTATGGAACTATACAGTATCGGTAGATGAGCAGGTTGTTGAAGATATTGGTTTGATTTATATTCGGAAAATCAGAATGAATCAAAACAGAGATGTGATGTTAGAAAGTAAGGATTAAGATTGGAAAATTTTGATGGTATCGAAAGATGATGATTTGAGATTGCTGGGGATTATCCATGATTATCTTAGTTGTCTGTATTCATGAGACCCCAGCGAATGGTTAGTAACCCGTCTGTGAATGTCATAATTCATCTTGAAGTGAAACTTAATTACGAAAAAATCTTAGAAAATGGCTGGATTTCTAAAGGAAAAGAGCTCCTGTAATATCTTTGATAGCAAAATCAAAAGAATCCGATACCGTTTTTCTGGCAAAAATCTGTATGTGATTTACCGCCTTTTGAAGCAATATTTGAGTCATCATTACCGCTTTTTTGACCATTTTTTATATCTGAAATACCACTTAAGGAGATTATTTTTTCAACAGAAAAACGCATTTTCTTCACAGTAACAAGTACTATGAAAACAATGCGTTCTGCATCTTTGATAGAACAATATTCAGTTTTGATTTCGAATGTCCTTAAGTGCACCCAAATGGTAAATTTCTCCCTAGGGTCTTCAAATTAATCTACATGGATTACATCACCTTCGGTGAGAGCCATTCCGATTAATTTAAAGACCGTGGTTATTATTAGGTGGTTGATGTCCTTATGTTGAGACATAATTAAAAATATTCTTTAAAGTAATCACTTTCGGAAATAACATGTTCAAATCTTGGACTACGGATTTTTATTATTCTATTTGCAACTCCCCTTATATTTTCCTCACGAGATGTTGGTAAAATTATAATAGCACCTTCACTTGTCAATTTTCTAAAAAAACGAAATACTGACGAATTGTACATACAATCGTAAAAAGTCATTGTATCCATCCAAGGAAAACAGTATATTTTTTTGTTACTAGCATATCCTATAGCCATTGATGTTCGCCATTTTTCCCACTCACAATTTTTCGAAAGACCATAATCCAATTTGTCTGGCGTTAAATGAAATTCATCTGCAACATTTTTCAAATTCTCATAACTATGGTATTTTTTTATTGCATATTTCAATGCTTTTTTAGCACTTAATTCTTTCTTTACAATACCTTTAGAATATAATGTCTTTCCCACATACCAACCATATCTTTCAAGTTCTGTGGCTTTCATCTCAATATCATCAATGTATACTCTTTCATTTATCAATGATATATTATTGGATAGGAGCAAAGAAACAGCCTCACCACCTCCTCCATGTTCACATACAATGCCATATATATTCCCTGCTTCAAAAATATAGGTTCCTTTACTTATATAGTCTTGACTCTTTTCTCCAAAAGGATTATATACACTTATTAATCTTTCATCGTCTATTACTAGTTTTACTTTTTCCAAAACTGCCACCACTCTTTCTTAAACCCAACAATCTCTACATTATTAACAGAAATTGGCACTCTTTGCCCGTCAGTGGTTTGAACCACAATATTTGCTATAGACTTTCCTCTATTTCCGATATCGGGTTCGAATGACGCATTTGAATCAAATCGAATGACCGTTTGTACATCCTTTCCTATTCCTGCAATACTGGCTTGTTTTTTTGTTGGTTGCTTAGTCCATGCAAATACTCTACTTTCCCAACGATTACCTCTTCTTCCAAGTTCTCCAGAGGAAATAATCTGTTCTGCAGCTTCCTTTGTAGTTACATGATAATAAGTTTTACCAGCCTTACTACCACTCTTTATCGCCTTCGCCGCATCCTCTACTACATCATCCGCCACTTTATCTGCTTTTTTTGCAAATGCTTCGGCTTCTTCTGTCAGCAGTTTCTTCGGCAGGTGTTTTTCGAGGTCTATTGCATCGTCTGCTTTCTTTACAAGCTTCTTGATTCCGTCTGCCACGTTGTCAAGGTGTTTTAGTCCGCTTTCAACTATTCCGTTGCCAAGTGCTTTGCTTGCCTTACCTGTCTTTGTGAAGGCATCGGCTCCGGGGATTATACTTAATGCACTAAGTCCTGCATTTATATAATCTCCTTCTGTAAGATACAGCACTGCATTTACTGCATCGCATATATCTCCATAGCCTGTTATACTTCCTGCTATATCTAATGCATCGTGAACTGCTTCTCGCCAGTTTATGTTTTTCTTTGCCTTTTTCGTTCCAGGTTCGGCACTTAATCCGAATGGATCTATCTGCGTTACTGGGTTTCCATTGACGTAGGCGTAGCGGTTAAGACTTGGTGTGCTTGAAAGATTCCCTATTACGCTGTCGGCACTTATGAATCTCTTTAGTTCCGGGCTGTAGTATCTTGCTCTCATGTAGAGCAGTCCGTCTCTCTCGGTTATTACTCCGTCTCTTCCGCAGTATCCGAAGATGTGGTCTCCGTCTCCGGTAACATGAGTTCTCTCTCCATATAGTGAATAACTGTATCTGTCGGTTGCTGTTCCTGTCTGGTCGGTTACTGCTCTTACGCTTCCTCTGAGATCACAGTGATATACCGTCAGGGTTCCTGCTGTTTCTGTCTTTGTGCCGTCAGCTTTTGCATCAGCTTTAGTGATTTCAGCTGTGACTTCTGTCTTCTCACTGCTTATAAGTCCATTGCCGTAGACGTATTTCTCCACACTTCCGTCTTCTGCATATCTTACAAGAAGATTTCTGTTCTGTCTGTCATAACAGTATTCTTCTTTTACTATGAAAGCAATACGTTCCACATATTAAGATAGCAATATTCAATTTGGTTTTTGACTGTTCCTAAATGGAGACATAATTTTAATAAAGAGATTGTATAGCATCAACAATTATCAAATTTTTGTGCATACTCTGAATTCATTCTAATTAATTCATCTGATGAAACAACTTTTTTTGTCGCAGTTTCCAAATTACATTCTTTTGCCCACAAAAAAGGATATATCAACATCATTTCATCAAATCCCGCTTTGTTACAATCTTCTTTCCAACCATTCCATCTCATACTACTATAGAATTCATCTGTATTTCCCTGTATTGTCCATGCAACAAATTCTGCATAACTCATATCCATACATTCCCACTGTAATGTATCCGGTGCAAAATACCATATTTTTTTTAGCCCTTTTTGATATTTACCCATGTTTATAGCAAATATACCCCCAACTACATCTTGAGCAACAATCATCATTTTTTCCATAGTAACATTTTCTTTTTGATAGTTATTATAAAACAGAATCCCCTTGTGTACCGAAGTTTTCTGCCCTAATATTCTGATCCAATTATCAACACAAATTCCTGATGAATAAATAATAATTACACCTAACGTTGACAAACTTAGTAGATTCATTTTTTCCAATTCCGCATATCCCACACTCTCATTTCCATCAAAAATACTTATTTCTTTCTGTGATTCACCAATTAAGTCATATACTTCATTCCACAATTCTCGTTCATTCATACTATGCTTTCCTTCCTATTCCGTTATATTATACCTATATTTTGTTCCGTTTGGATATCCTCTCAATTGATGTCCTACACTTGAACCTGACCCCCTATTGTCAGAACTATTTATTCCTCGCACGCTGGCTCCCTTACCGCCTTCTCTTGACATTGCTGGCGGATACTCATCTAAATCCTTCCCTGGTATTTTATCTATACCATTTAAAGATGCCCTTCTATTATTTTTTGCTGAAGTTCTATCGATTGTCAATATTTCTGGATGTCCATTTGCTATTGCATCTTCAATGTGTTTAGCTGATTCAGGATACTTACTTTTAGACAAATTTACTTCTACAATAATATCTGTACCACCCTTTATCGCCTTCGCCGCATCCTCTACTACATCATCCGCAACTTTATCTGCTTTTTTGGCAAATGTTTCGGCTTCCTCTGTCAGCAGTTTCTTCGGCAGGTGTTTTTCGAGGTCTATTGCATCGTCTGCTTTCTTTACAAGCTTCTTGATTCCGTCTGCCACGTTGTCAAGGTGTTTTAGTCC
>JBGVMW010000119.1:0-1953 GCA_045125095.1 Lachnospiraceae bacterium | reverse complement strand
GGTATATATCAGAAGCTGCATAACGAAATATTTACACTGGTATTAAGCAGATATTCAGTGATACTGTTTCTTACATGTACATTATCACTATCGGTTCTGTTCAGTATGATATTTGCATATAAGACAACTAACATTGAGGTTATTCAATACTTGAAAGAGGAATAAAATAATTGACACAGTTACCAATTAGTGGTATTATCTGATTATATAAGAGGTTTGCAGAAGTTGGATGCAAATTGTAGTAATTAATAATTATAATGTACACATTTTACGGATAAGGGGTTATGTTATTTCGTGTGGGATGTAATAATACGAACTAACATCATAATTAATAATATGGTTATAGAACCGGCTTATTTGTGAATGATTATCACATAATAAGCCGGTTTTTTAACAAATATTTATATGAAGATAGACTAACTATTAAAAGTCAAGTCTAAAATTCAAAATATGCAGTTAATTGTGTGACGGTAAAAAAGGCATAACGAAACAGACGTCAATGACGCCGAATTTCAAACAATTAGGAAAGTTTAATTTTGAGCAATGTAAGGTCGTCCTGACTTTTGCAAAGCAAAAATAAGGCGAACTAATTTCTTGGCAGCGTGAGAAATAGCAACATTGTAATGCTTACCCTCAGAACGCTTCTTGGCAAGATAATCGGCAAATAAAGGATCCCAATTGCAAACAAATTTAGTTGCATTGAAAAGCGCATATCTCAAATAACGAGAACCGCGTTTTTCCATATGTGCATAGCAATTGTTGAGTTGACCGGATTGGTATGTGGACGGCGAAAGTCCTGCAAAAGCTAAGATTTTGTCAGGAGAATCAAAGTTGTTAAAATCACCTATTTCGGCAATGATCATCGCACCCATACGAAGACTAATGCCGGGAATTGTAGTAATGGGAGAATCTATTTTATCCATTATGGATTGGATAGCAGATTCAATTTCATCAATCTCGTTATTAAATTCTTTAATGAGTTTAATGGTATGTTTAAGTTCCAAAGCTTTAGCGGGCATATATGTGCCGATTGAATTTCTTGCAGCCTCACGAATTTGAATAGCTTTATCTCTGTCGTAATGACCTTTAGATGCTAAGCGAAGCAAATTTGTAAGGTGCGTAAGATGAACTTCAGCAATGTGTTTTGCACTTGGCAGCTCGCTTAACAGTGCGTAAGAAGTGGCTGTATGCAAGGTTGGAAGCAACTTTTCTAATTCAGGAAAAAGAATATTGACTAACCTTGTAACAGACGTTTTTAATGTAGCCCGTTCCTTAACCTTGTCAAATCTGTATCTTGTTAGTGACTTTAGTTCGGAATTATGGTATGCTATGTTTGTGTAGGGCTTGAGGCTCACATCAGACATTAGCATAGAAGCAATTGTTCTTGCATCCACACGGTCAGTTTTGGTTTTTCTAAGACTTTGGCTCTTACGGAAAAGGTTGGTATGCAGAGGGTTTATGACATAGGTGGGTAAACCTTTGTCAAGAAGAAATCCGAGAATGTTGTAACTGTAATGTCCGGTAGCCTCAAGTCCTACTTTTATTTTGCCGCCGTCAATACCTGTACAGGTATTGATTGTTTGAAGTAAAGCTTCAAAACCTTCTTTACTGTTAGGAACAGTAAAAACATCTGCAAGGACTTCGCCTTCCGAACTTATGATAAAACAGTCGTGCTTGTCCTTTGCAACATCAATTCCAACAAATATCATTTTATGCCTCCGACAGATTTATTTTCGATGCTGTTATCCACAGGGCACTTTGCTCTTGTAACCTCGTTCCAAATAAACCGTCGGGCGGTATCTAACTGATTAACAATACTGCAAAGGTCTGTGGTTGGAGCCTTCCAGTAACCGTCTTGCGGTAGGGGTGATTCACCAATCCACAGCACCATTTACAGTGTAGCATATTGTCCTTGGAGAGGGACACTAAAAACTACTATTTTATTATACGAGG
>JBGVMW010000118.1:0-2459 GCA_045125095.1 Lachnospiraceae bacterium | reverse complement strand
ATGAAGTACCATTCTTCTCATTATTTTTCTTTGAGCAAGCTGCAAATTGATGACCTCCAATTTCTCGGATATTGCTTTCAGTTCATCTGCCTGCTGTTCCTCGGTCTCGAAGGAAATGACCTTGACGTCCTTAGGCTCGGTGTAGTCGTCAAAATACTGAAGCAGCTGACCTTTCTTCTTGAAGAATTTAGTTCTCAGACAGTCGTTTCTCTGAACGAGCAGCTTGTAAGCCTCGTTCATAAGATCAAAATCTACCTCCTCGGTGAAGGATATTGAGGAAAGAATGTTTATAACTCTTTTGAAAAGAGAGTATTTACACTGCAGATATGATACGTCTTGAGAAGGGCTGAGCGTGTAGTAAGATTTGTTCATTTCTTTCTCCTTAAAAGTCAATTATGCAAAAAATACTTAATAATTTCTATTTATTTAAAGCTACCAAGACTCTATTATATCATAACTGAAAATAAAATGCAATACCTTTTCGAAATAAAATGCATAAAAGTTGATTTTTTCAACATTTTAAGCGGTGAAACGGTGTGGCATAGATGAGAAGGTGCGCTTCAGTGAAAAAAGCCATCCGCTTACGCGAATGGCTTTTTTCTTGGTTTGATTATTTACGGAACGCTTTGAGTTAGTTCTTCCCGTAACTTTATGAAATAATCTGTAATATTATCCTCGGATTTAGGAAGATCGCCCACAACTATAAGTTCCATTAGATCTTCCTTTATTTCATCCGACATTCCAATGCCTTCAAAATAGCCATCAGAAGCAATCGTAATAATATATGTTTCTTCACCGACTACTTCTGTAAATGTAACTTTTTCCACATTGTTTTCAAATTCAACTGAACCTTCCTCGCGCACATATCCAAACAAAATGATGCCAACAACTGCAATGATCAAGCAAGCGAGAATAATGATTCCCCAAATCTTGATTATTTTTATTATCAAACCAGCAAGCTTTTCCGTATTACTCACCTTTTCGTAAATAACCTCCTTTGTGTCGTTGCCGGTCAGTTCATCCAAACTTATGTTAAAAATCTGCGACAGAATTTGAGCCTGCTTGATGTCAGGCGCAGTTTCTCCAAGTTCCCATTTTGAAATGGTTTGTCTTGATACACCAACCTTTTCCGCAAGCTGCTCTTGTGAAAGATTTGCTTTCTTTCGTAGCTCATAGATTTGTTTTCCAAGCTCCATACGCTCACCTCCTTTCACCATAATTATACCAGTGTCACGATAAATAGTCTACCAATTTATGTTGGAAAAGCCGCCCGTTTTCTTAACATTACGAGATTTCTGTGTTTTTTTGTTGTAATCGAGCGTAAATGATTATGCCCTCGTTCCGAAAGGAGCGAGGGCGTTTGTGTGTCACTTTTGAGTTTTATTTGATTTCAAATAACCAATCGCATTTATAACTCCCATTACCACAAAAGCAATAGCGAGTATCAGCGTAATCGTCCACTTGCCAAGGGGTTCTCCCGAAGCGGCAACAACGATATATGCAACGATTGCTGCAATGCCGACTACGATTTGAAATATAGCGGCAAACAAACTCCATTTTTTCATATTCTTCTACAAGTTTATTTACTGCTTCTTAAACACAGTTTTCATAATAGTTGAGAACTTCGGGGGCATACCGTAAAGAAGAACGCCTACACGGTAGATCTTTGCGGAAAGAACTCCGATGCCGACGGTCGATCCAATGAGAATTGCAATAGAAATAGCAATTTCATACCACGCCACCGTGCTCATACAAATTCTCGTAAACATAGCCATAGGCGAGGTAAACGGAATATAGGAGCATACGAGCATTGCGGTGTTATCTACGGAGCCGCTGCTCATTGAGAACATAACAACCATAAATGCGATAATAAAGAGGAACGTGATCGGCATAACCGATGTATTGATATCTTCGAGTTTGGATGCTGTCGAGCCAATTGCACCGAACATAAAGGCGTAGATAAGGAAGCCAAGCACGAAGAATACGATCAGATAGATAAACAATTCAATCGGAATATCGAATATGGAAGCAATCAAGGGATTGGAAAGAGCTTCTTTGTTCACGTTGTAAAGGAGGATTGCCGTACCGAATATAAGAACGAGCTGAGTGAAGCCCGCAATGCAAGACGCAAGCACCTTGCCGAACATCATACTTGTGGGCTTTGCGCTCGTTACGAGGACTTCCATCGCACGTGAACTCTTTTCGGTGGCAACATTTGTGGCAACCATCTGTCCGTAAAGAAGAATGACCATATAAAGCGCAAAGATCATTATGTAGGTGTAGAAGAAGTTCTGCATCTGATCCTTGCCGAGTGTTTCGGTGCCGCTTTCAATCTGAACAGACATAATCTCTCCTGCCTGTTCGGGCGTAAGTCCGTTCTGCACCATAGCATTGATACGATATACCTCTTGAAGAACGGTGTTAGCGACCTCGGTATTCATATCGTACATCGAAAGGTT
>JBGVMW010000117.1:0-6234 GCA_045125095.1 Lachnospiraceae bacterium | reverse complement strand
TGCAATTTTTGGTCTATCAAAATATAACAAAAAGATTTTCCTTGCTTAATACCATCCGAATGTTCTTTCACACACTTAAACATTGGTTCATCTACAAAATATAGAAGGTATTTTGAATTTTAACTAAATGACATTGGTTTAACCAGTATAACAATCCCATCTAATGTAACAAGCATAGGACAGAATGCATTTTCTGGGTGTAGTGGTTTAGATTCTATTACAGTGAATAGTGAGAACACTGTTTACGATAGTAGAAATGATTGCAACGCCATAATTGAAACTGCGACAAACACCTTAATTGCTGGATGTAAAAGTACTGTTATCCCATCCAGTGTAACAAGTATAGGAGATGATGCATTTGATGGCTGTAGTAGTTTAACCAGTATAACAATCCCAGACAGTGTAACAAGCATAGGAAATCATGCATTTGATGGCTGTAGTAATTTACCAAGTATAACAATCCCAGACAGTGTAACAAGCATAGGAGATGGGGCATTTGAAAACTGTAGTAGTTTACCAAGTATAGCAATCCCAGACAGTGTAACAAGCATAGGAAATTATGCATTTGATGACTGTAGTAGTTTAACAAGTATAACAATCCCAGACAGTGTAACAAGCATAGGAGATTATGCATTTTATGATTGTACTGGTTTAACAAGCATAACAATCCCATCCAGTGTAACAAGCATAGGAAATCATGCATTTGCTTACTGTAGCAGTTTAACAAGCATAGATATCCCAGACAGTGTAACAAGCATAGGAGATCATGCATTTTATGATTGCAGTAGTTTAACAAGCATAACAATCCCAGACAGTGTAACAAGCATAGGAAATTATGCATTTGATGACTGTAGTAGTTTAACAAGTATAACAATTCCATCCAGCGTAACAAGCATAGGAAGTAGTGCATTTTATGGTTGTAGTAGTTTAACAAGTATAACAATTCCAGACAGCGTAACAAGCATAGGAGAGAGTGCATTTTCTGGCTGTAGTAGTTTAACAAGTATAACAATCCCATCCAGCGTAACAAGCATAGGAGAGGAAGCATTTTATTACTGTAGAAGTTTAACAAGTATAACAATCCCAGACAGTGTAACAAGCATAGAAGATTGGGTATTTGCTAGCTGTAGTAGTTTAACAAGTATAGATATCCCAACCAGTGTAGCAAGCATAGGAAATTATGCATTTGATGGCTGTAGTAGTTTAACAAGTATAACAATCCCATCCAGTGTAACAAGCATAGGAGGTTTTGCATTTGATTTATGTAGTAGTTTAACAAGTATTAATGTAGAGGAAGGTAATCCATTATATAAGAGTATTGATGGTGTGTTATACAATAAATCAGGAGACACCTTAATTGCTTGTCCAGGTGGGAAAATAGGTTCATTTGAGATTCCGACCAGCGTAACAAGCATAGGAGGGGATGCATTTACAAACTGTAGAAGTTTAACAAGTATAACAATCCCATCCAGCGTAACAAGCATAGGAGGTTTTGCATTTTGGGGCTGTAGTAGTTTAACAAGAATAACAATCCCATCCAGTGTAACAAGCATAGAAAATAGTACATTTGAAGGCTGTAGTAGTTTAACAAGCATAACAATTCCATCCAGTGTAACAAGCATAGAAGGTTATGCATTTGAAGGTTGTAGTAGTTTAACAAGCATAACAATTCCATCCAGTGTAACAAGCATAGAAGGTAGTGCATTTGAAGGCTGTAGTAGTTTAACAAGTGTAACAATCCCATCCAGTGTAACAAGCATAGGAGAGTATGCATTTTCTAGTTGTAGTAGTTTAACAAGTATAACAATCCCATCCAGCGTAACAAGCATAGGAGATTCTGCATTTAGTGACTGTGATAAGGATAAGTTGGTGATTTACGGTGAGAGTGGTTCAGAAGCAGAAACTTACGCTAATGATAATGAAATTACATTTGTTGATATCAACGCAGAAGTAACCCCGACCCCAACCCCAGAAGCAACCCCGACCCCAGTCCCAGAAGTAACCCCAGAAGCAACCCCAACCCCGACACCAGAAGCAACTCCGACCCCAGTCCCAGAAGCAACCCCAACCCCGACTCCAGAAGCAACCCCGACACCAACACCAGAAGTAACACCGCTACCAGAACCAGAACCAGTTCCAACCACCCCATCAGTAGACACATCAACACAGTCAACCTACAAGATTGTCTACAAATTGAATGGTGGTGAGAATAATAAAAAGAACCCATCTGAGTATACAACATCAGCAAATGTAAAATTATATGCACCAAAGAGAGCTGGTTATGTATTCAAGGGTTGGTACACAACCAAGAATTTTAAATCTTCTTCAAAGATTACAAAAATTTCTAAGGATACAAATAATGCAGTAACCTTGTATGCGAAGTGGGAGAAAGTAAAGAAACCAGCGAAGGTATCTCTGAAAACAGTTAAGAGTACAAAAGCAGGTACATTATCAGTAACAACCAAGAAGGGTAAATCTGTTGTAGGGTATCAGTTTACGGTTTCTACGGATAAGAATTTCAAGAAGAATGTAAAGAACATTACAACTAAGAAGTTGACAGCTACAATCAAAGGATTAAAGAAAGGAAAAACTTACTATGTAAAGGTACGTGCTTACAAAGTAGATTCCGCAAGCAAGAAAGTTTATGGCTCATACAGTAGTGTAAAAACAGTAACTGTAAAGAAATAATATTTATTGAGAATAAGGCATTCAGATTCCTAGGAGTCTGAATGCTTTTTTCACGTATTTTCACATCCTTTCACATAAAACCAATCTGATAAAGCAAAGAAAGGATTGGTGATTTAATGAGGGCATATCTGTATTCTTAAAGGTCAATTATAAATGGGGTATCATATATTTGCTATGATGGAGAACTGCTACCAGAGAAGGATGTTCTGGATGCTTTCAATCGGTTCTTTGGGATTTATCAGAGATATTTGGAGAGAGGATACAATATCGATAAGATTGGTAATAATGATATTGGAAATAAGATTATTTTATTGCCACAGGATAGGACTACATCGGATAGTATAATAGTTCAAATGAAAGACTTTGTTAAAGGTTCCGTATCTGATGCGGTAGCTAATCTGGACATACAGACAGGGAATATTCGACAAGGAGATTCATTAAGAATAGTAGATCAAGTGTATAAGGAAGCATTTGATATTATGGTAAGTGCAGGTGAAAATGAATGAATCGATATAGATTAAGAGCAAATTATGAAATTCAGAATATAGATTCAAGGAGAGAGAATGGTACAGTTATTGTTGATGTACCAATGCTTTCTGCGGATGAACTGAACTATGGATTAAACCATGTTAAAGAGAAATTGTACAAAGAAAATGTATATCCCAGTGAAATCGGGTTTGATATTATGTCCTTGGCAACAATGGTTTATTTGGCAGATACGCGAATTGAGAGGGCGGTACATGGACAAGATTCTTGGTCGAGAGAAATTGAAGTAGAAATACCGGTATCAAATGTAGAATTGTGGGAAACACAGATTTGTACGGTTGAACGTATGCTTAAATTTCTTACAGGAGATTTATGGAAAATCGAATTATCAAGTAGAACATGGCAGTTTAGTAGGCCGGACGAAATAGGAGAAAAATCAAATAAATATGATGAAGTGTCATTGTTCTCAGGAGGAATGGATAGTCTGATAAGTACTATTAATTTAATGGAGGACGGGAAAAACACTTTGCTGATAAGTCATGCTGGAGAAGCACTTACTAAAAATGCTCAAAAAAATATTGTAAATAAATTTGATGTATTATATCCAGATGTTTTACATACATGGTTGGATTTGTGGATGGTGTTTCCGCGTGATTATATTCCGGAAGGTGGAAATGATAACAATACAAGGAGTAGATCGTTTCTTTTTATAGGCTATGCACTTTTTGCAATGACAGGAATGGATAATATTAATGAACTGTTGGTTCCGGAAAATGGTCTGATTGCATTGAATGTACCATTGGATGAAACAAGAGTTGGTTCATTTAGTACAAGAACGACACATCCATTTTATCTTTCCTTGTGGAATGAATTGCTAGAGGGATTAGGGATGAATCTGTCAGTAAAAAATCCTTATTGGAATAGAACAAAGGGAGAAATGGCAGAGGAGTGTAAAAACAAGGATGTTCTTTATGAGACGATGAAATTATCATTTTCATGTTCATCACCAGGAAAAGCAAGATGGAAACAACTTAGTCAGCAACATTGTGGTTATTGTGTTCCTTGCTTAATTAGAAGAGCTGCAATGCATAAAGCGTTTGGCGATGATGGAACAGTGTATACCGAAACGTCTATTTATGAAATGCAGAATAAAAATTCAGAAGGAATGGGAATTCAATTGCGCTCTTTCCAGTATGCGATTGATAAAATAAAACAGGATAGAAATCGTGCTTTATTTTATATACATAAGCCAGGACCATTGCCGCAAAATGATGAATATTTGCAGGAATTAGCCGACATATATGCGAGAGGTTTATTTGAAGTAGATAATTTTATACAGGATAATTTAGCTGAAGAGGGTAGCAATAATGATTTATGATGCACATTGTCATTTGGATTTAATGGACAACATGTCAGGAATTATAACGGAGATGCAGAATTCCGATATAAGTCTATTTGCGGTTGGTACTACTCCGAAGGCGTATGATAGAGAAGTACAGTTTTGCAGAAATGCCCCTCATATTAAAGTAGGGTTAGGGATGCATCCGCAATTGATTTCTAGCGGCTATGATGATATGAGACTGTTTAAAGCATTATTTGAAAGAAGTCACTATATTGGCGAAGTGGGTTTGGACTTTAGTAAAGAATATATTCAGACCAAAGAAACACAAATACATGCATTTCGTGATATTGTCAAGCTGTGTGAGCAGTGTGGAGAAAAAGTGGTTTCTGTTCATTCTCTTAAGTCAACCAATACAGTTATTGAAATTTTGAGAGAATACAAAACACAAAGAAGTAATAAATATATCTTTCATTGGTTTACAGGCACAATACCACAACTGGAAAAAGCAATAGAATTAGGATGCTATTTTTCGATTAATTCAAGTATGTTAAAAACAAAATCAGGATTAGAGGTAATAAATGCGGTACCTGTTGAACGCATGTTGTTGGAAACAGATGCACCATTTACATTTAAAGTTCAGTACATTGAAGAAATAGAAAAAGAGCTAAAGAGACTGGTATTAAAGATATCAGAGATAGTAAAAACGGACATGACAGATGTATTTTACGAAAATTTCAGAGAAGTGTTTAGGTATTAATAGATGCTGAGAAGTAAGCAGGATGAGAAAAGTTACACAATTACTGCCGGAGTATGAAGTTATTGCGGAAAACATAAGTAATTATGAATATATCTAATAAGGAAAATTTGGTTGAGAAAAAGAAGCAAACGCTGTATACTATTATAAGATAACCGAAGAAAAGGGAGACAGAAGATGCGGTTTAGTGATATAAAAGTAGGATACATTTATAATGTGATTTTTGATCCGGTCCGAGATTGTGAATTTGATGGTAAGCATTTGGCAGTAGTATTAAAGAGAAATAATGATAAAGCAACATTTATTGTTATGCCACTTACGAGTGCACCTAATGGAGTCGGTGTGAATAAAATAAAATTAGGAGCGATGAATAGTTTGCCATCATCGTTAAAAACTAATGATACATACGCAGTATACAATCAGGTTAGAACAGTTAATGCTGATAGATTTATTGCTTTAAAAGAAGGCAGTGCAGTAAAGGAATGTCCGATGGAAAAGTATATTTTCCATAAACTATTATTTTTAGGTCTCCGAGAGATGGTATATAGTATCCCGCAAGATGAAAGGATTGAAATCTTAAAGTCTGCTTATGAAGCTGAGTTAATCTCAAAGGCAAAAGATATGGCTTATCAAATTGTAAAATTAAGGAAAGAGGAAATTCCCGATAAAAAGCAAATTGATGAATTTTTAGTACAGATTAACGAAACAATAAAAGGTGTAACATATTCTTTGGATAAGCAGCTTGTTAAGGATGGCATTGATGCGATTTTTAATGAGGCAAAAAATTTGTAATTTTTCTTGTATCTTTGAAAGGGATATGTTATAATCTAATCAAGAAAAGAGCGAGATGCTCTGCTTAAGAATTTAGGGTATAGACTCCCAACTAAGAAGAATAGAGTTAACAGCTCTACAAAAATGATTTTTAGGGTATAGATTCCCAACCAAGAAGAAGCAGGTCGTAAGA
>JBGVMW010000116.1:0-68456 GCA_045125095.1 Lachnospiraceae bacterium | reverse complement strand
TAGCATGAGCCTCCGGTTTGTATTATTTTGTGTGGTAACTTAATTATATCAAAACCATTGGTTTCATGCTATTTTTATGCCAGTTATTATTGAATTTTCAAGGTGCATAGGCACATTTTAATGTGCGAAGTTTGAGTAATTAATACAGTATTTGTAAGGAGAACAGGCATGATTTATATAAATAGCAGATGTAAGGAAATATTACATATGCTTTTGATGGGAGAGGATTATATTTCATTGCAACGCATTGCTGCCGAACAGAATGTGTCCAGAAGAAGCATATATTATGATTTGTGCAAAATAAATGAATGGCTGGCGATGTATCATATTCCGGAATTGGAGGTTATAAGAGGAAAGGGGATATTTATTCCGAAGGAAGATAAAAAGGCGATAGAAGCTGTAATTGAAAACAGCTATGAAGAAAATGAGTATGTGTTTTCGCCGGCAGAACGCATAAAAATTATCATTTGTTATGTGATTTATATGGGGAAACCGGTATATATTGAACAACTTTCTGAATACTGCCAGGTGAGCCGCAATACCATATTTAACGATTTGCGTATGGTGGTGAACCAATTACAGACCTATAATCTGACACTGGAATACGAATCCAAAAAAGGATATCGTGTTGCTGGTGATGAGATACGAATCCGAGCATTATTTTTTGCCTATTTTAATGAATTGCTCCCATTGTATCAAAGTGGAATCATTACATTTGTAAATAGAGAGGAACTGAATCAATATCTGAAAAAGCTAAGAAATATAGAAAAAGAATTGAATACAAAATATGTGGAGGGTGTACTAACGTCTCTCGCTGCATTACTGCCGTTAATGTACAAAAATGAAGGCGTTTTGTATTTCCCGGGACTTCGGAAAGAAGAAATTATTCGAACAAAAGAATATGGATTGGTAGAGGAATATTTTTCTGATTTAAGCGAAATGGAAAAAATATATCTTTGTATTCATTTGTTAGGTTCCAGAGTGGCTGTGTTGACAGAACGAATTTTTGATGACCATGCGGATCAGTCTGTATATGAAATTGTAAAAACGCTGGTAGCTGAATTTGAACGGATTGCCTGTGTTGTGTTTGAAGAAAAAGAGGCGTTAGAACGTGGGCTTTTTATGCATATCAGTACATCTTTGTATCGGTATCAGTATGGTATACAGATTGGAAATCCCATGTGTGAAGATGTGCGCAGGGAATACCGATATCTTTTTGATATGACGAAGATTGCCTGTAAATATTTAGAACAAATTATTGGTATTCCGGTACCGGATACAGAGGTGGCTTACCTGACGTTGCATTTTGGTTCACATTTAAAGATTGCAAAGCAGGTAAACCGACAGTTAAAAATATTGATTGTCTGTGGAAATGGAATGTCTACCGGAAATATGTTAAAGCGAGAAGTGCAAAAGCTGTTGCCATATGCAAATGTGATGGGTATTGTTTCTGCAGTGGAAGCGCAGACGGTTACAGATTTTTGTGACCTCGTTATTTCTTCCGTGAAATTGACGTGTGATGTGCCTGTGATACAGGTGCATCCTATTCTTACAGATTTTGATAGGAAAAATATATTAAGCCACAGTCTGATTGAAAATAGTCAGGAGATGAATGAGAGTCTGGCGTTGTTTGATATCGTAAAAAAATACGTGAATAAAAAGGATTATGCCAGCTTGAAGCTGGATTTGATTAAATTCTATCAAGGTAATGCAGAACCGGTGGCAACGCCCATTACATCAGAAGTAAGAGGGTTGTTGTATTATTTGAAGAAAACTGGAATTCGTATTTTGCAGGGTTGTTTTTCATGGGAAGAATCGTTATGGGAAGCTGGTAAAGTCCTGCTTGAACGAGACAGTATTACAGAAAATTATATCCAGCAGGTTATTCACCAGACAAAGCAATATGGAACATACATGTTTATTGCGCCGGGTCTGATGCTTGCGCATGGAAGACCGGAAGATGGAGCGAATCGACTGGATGTTTCCGTGACGGTATTCAAAAAACCTGTTTGTTTTTCGGAGGAACAGCAGGCATCTGTAATTATTACATTGTCAGTGATTGATCAGGAAAGTCACCTTAATATTTTAAAGGATATTATGGGAATTTTTTCTATTCGAGAGAGAGTAAAAGAGGTGGCTGGATTTGATTCTTTGGAAGATGTGTATCAATATATTGAAAAGATAGTTAATGAAATACAATAAATTGCACAAACTATGAACGTTTCTTGGACTTCTATTTTGAAATGAAACTAGTATAATAAAAGCATAGAGATTGCATTGGAAAGGACATTATGTTGTTAAAAGAATTGGTTACATGCAAGCATTACAAATTTGCTGATGAAGCAGAAAGTTGGAGGGATGCAATTCGCATGAGTTGCGCACCGTTAGAAGCAGATGGCAGTGTGACAGCAGATTATAAGGAGGAAATCATACGAGCAGTAGAACGGTATGGGCCTTATATTATCATAATGCCCAATGTAGCAATCCCCCATGCACAGGAATGTACAGATAGTGTAAGGAAAACAGCAGTTAGCTTTATGAAATTAAGAAAACCTGTTTGTTTTACGGAAGATGGTCACAAGGAGTATTGTGTACAGAATTTTTTTACATTTGCTTCCTGCGATACTGATAAACATATTAGTAATTTATCAAGTCTGATGAAATTGCTAATGAATCAGGAATTTATCAAGGAGTTTGACCAGATTATGTGCGAGCAGGATTTGAAAAATTTACAAAAAAAATGGGAGGGACAAAGTTGAAGGGAATACAGGATAAAGGTGGCTGCCGTGTTTTAGTATGTTGTGCAAATGGGATGGCTTCTGGTCAGATCTTAAAAATGTCTTTAGAAAAGATATTTGAAAATCTGGGTATAACCGTGGAAAGCATTACACATTGTATGCTTTCAGAAGTAGAAGCATATGCAGATTCCTGTAATATGGTAGTATGTTCCGCGCATTTTATGCACACATTATCTTATATACAGGAAAAAGGTATACCGGTAATCGGAATACAGAATATCATGTCATTACAAGAAATGGAAGAAAAAATATCAACTGTATTAAAGGAGGGTTTCATATGAAAACATTTAAGTATGTAATTAAGGACGAATTAGGAATTCACGCAAGACCGGCAGGTTTATTGGCAAAAGAAGCAAAGCAGTATGAGAGTACCATAACAATTGCAAAAGGAGATAAGACTGCTTCTGCCAGCCAGCTTATGAAGCTTATGAGCTTAGGTGTAAAACAGGGTGATGAAATAGAAGTTACAGTAGAGGGGGCTGATGAAGAAGCAGCTTGTGCTGCAATGGAGGCTTTTTTGCAGAATAATCTATAGAAAAGGGGTGTGTTTTATGGAGCAGTATACAGGAAAAACAATTTTTCGCAAGGTAGCCATTGGAAAAATCTTTTTCTATGAGAAGAATCAGGCTATTGTAAAGCGAGAAAAGGTTTCTGATGTAGAAGCAGAAGTAAAGCGTTTTGAAGAAGCAAAATGTGAAGCACAGAGACAGCTTCAAGTGCTTTTTGAAAAAGCCCAGAAAGAAGTGGGAGAAGCAGAAGCTGCCATTTTTGAAGTGCATATGATGATGTTAGATGATGACGATTACTGTGATTCTGTCTATAACATCATTCGTGGCCAGGAAATGACTGCAGAATACGCAGTTGCCATAACAGGAGACAATTTTTCAGCTATGTTTGGCGAAATGGATGACGATTACATGAAAGCAAGAGCTGCGGATGTAAAGGATATTTCAGAGCGTATCGTAAATGTGCTTACTGGTAACAATAGTGATATGTCTGGTGTTTCGGAACCGGTTATTTTAGTGGCTGATGATTTGGCACCGAGCGAAACTGTACAGATGGATAAATCAAAGCTGTTAGGTTTTGTGACACGTCACGGCTCATCGAATTCGCATACGGCTATTTTGGCAAGAACTATGAATATTCCAGCATTAATTAATGTGGATATCAAAAAAGACTGGCATGGAAAGTTGGCAGTGCTGGATGGTTATGCGGGAACAGTAATCATTGATCCGGATGAAGCAGTTTTAGAAGAAGCAAAGAAGAAGTTGGAAGAAGATATCCGTAAACAGGAGTTATTAAAAGAATTAAAGGGACAGGAAACGGTTACTATAGATGGGCGTAAGATACATCTATATGCCAATATTGGAAGTGTATCGGATGCCGGTGCTGCTCTGTTAAATGGTGCAGAGGGTGTGGGATTATTCCGAAGTGAATTTTTATACTTAGAATCTGATACATTCCCAACAGAAAATGAGCAGTTTCTGGCATACAAAACTGTTGCAGAAAATATGGCAGGCAAAAAGGTTATTATCCGTACCCTTGATATCGGTGCTGATAAGCAGGTGGATTACTTCAATCTTGAAAAAGAGGAAAATCCTGCTATGGGCTATAGAGCAATTCGTATCTGCCTGACACAAAAGGATATATTCAAAACACAATTGCGTGCGCTGTTGCGTGCAAGCGCATTTGGAAATATTTCTGTTATGTTTCCGATGATTATCTCTGTGGATGAGGCAAGACAGGCAAAGGCTGTATTGGAGGAAGCAAAAGCAGAATTATCAACGGAAGGAATCGCATACAAGGACGTGGAAATTGGTGTTATGATTGAGACACCTGCGGCAGTTATGGTAAGTGAGGAGTTGGCTAAGGAAGTAGACTTCTTTAGTATCGGTACCAATGACTTGACGCAGTACACCCTTGCTATAGACAGACAGAATCCAAAATTGGATGCTTTTTACGATTCTCATCATCCGGCAGTATTGCGATTGATCCGGATGACAATTGAGAATGGACACAAAGGTGGTGCATGGGTTGGTATTTGCGGGGAATTAGGAGCGGATACTACTTTGACAGAGGAATTCCTGCGCATGGGCGTAGATGAGCTGTCGGTTTCGCCTACATTTATCCTTCCTGTGCGGCAAAAAGTAAGAAGTCTTGATTTGTCTAAATAATAAGTTTAATGAAATATATAATATGGGAAGTGTATAGTAAGGTGAATAACATATATTTCTGAGAAAGGAAGGGAAACTATGAAAGACAAAATTTTTGGAGTTTTACAGAGGGTAGGAAGATCCTTTATGCTCCCGATTGCAATTCTTCCGGTTGCTGGTCTTCTGTTAGGTTTAGGTGGCTCCTTAACAAATGAAACGATGTTAGGGACATATAATTTGTTAGGAGTAATGGGACCGGGAACAATTTTGTATGCCATCTTTACGGTAATGAAAGATGCTGGTAATGTTGTATTTAATAACTTACCAATTTTATTTGCTATGGGTGTTGCCATTGGTATGGCAAAGAAAGAAAAAGAAGTTGCTGCTTTATCAGCGGTGGTTGCTTTCTTTATTATGCATGCTTCCATCAGTGCCATGATTACATTAAATGGTGGAGCAGAGGCATTGTTAGAGGGTGCTACTACATCTGTAGTAGGTATTGAGTCCTTACAGATGGGTGTATTCGGTGGTATGATTGTAGGCTTAGGTGTTGCAGCACTTCACAACCGGTTCTATAAGATTGAATTGCCACAGATGCTTTCGTTCTTTGGTGGAACACGTTTTGTGCCGATTATCAGTGCGCTGGTATATGTACTTGTTGGTATTTTAATGTTCTTTGTATGGCCTCCGATCCAGGCAGGAATCTATAGCTTAGGTGATTTGGTATTGAAGTCTGGCTATGCTGGAACATGGGTATATGGTTTCTTAGAAAGAGCATTGATTCCATTTGGTTTGCATCATGTATTCTATCTTCCATTCTGGCAAACTGGTCTGGGTGGTACCTTAGAAGTTGCAGGGCAGGTTGTAGAAGGGGCACAGAATATTTTCTTTGCACAGTTAGCAGACCCTAGTGTAGAGCATTATGCAGTGTCAGCAACCAGATTTATGTCTGGTAAGTTCCCACTGATGATTTTTGGTTTACCAGGTGCAGCATTAGCAATGTATCGCACGGCGAAACCGGAAAAGAAGAAAGAAGTATCAGGTCTTCTTCTTTCTGCAGCTCTTACTTCCATGCTTACTGGTATTACAGAGCCACTTGAATTTACATTCTTGTTTGTAGCTCCTGCGTTATATATTGTTCATTGTGTATTTGCCGGAGCAGCTTATATGCTGATGCATATTTTAAATGTTGGTGTCGGAATGACATTCTCTGGTGGTGTGATTGACTTATTCCTGTTTGGTATCCTGCAAGGTAATGAAAAGACAAACTGGATTATGGTTCCGCTTGTAGGTATTGCATATTTTGTAGTGTACTATTTCTTATTCAGTTTCTTAATTAAGAAGTTTGACTGGAAGACACCTGGTCGCGATGACAGTAGTGAAGTGAAGCTGTATAAACGAAGTGATTTTGAAGCGAAGAAAAGCGGTGGAGCCGCAGGAGCAGTAGATGAAATATCAGAAATGATTTGTCACGGCTTAGGTGGAAAGAAAAATATTTCCGATGTGGATTGCTGTGCAACAAGACTTCGTTGTACTGTCTACAAAGCAGAGTTAGTACAGGATGATTTATTAAAAGCATCCGGTGCATCTGGTGTGGTTCGCAAAGGTAATGGTGTACAGGTTATTTATGGTCCAAAGGTAACGGTAATAAAGTCCAATCTGGAGGATTATTTAGAAACTGCTCCAAATGAAGAATACACAGCTGTGTCTGCTTCGGAAGAAAAAACAGCAGAAACCACAACAGCTACAAATAAAAAAGTAGTCAACACAATTGTCATAGGCAGCCCGATTACCGGTGAGGCAATGAATCTTTCCAAAGTGCCGGATGAAGGATTTGCAGGCAAAATGATGGGTGATGGAGCGGCTGTAGAGCCAAAGGCGGCTGAGATTAAGGCTCCTGTAGATGGTGAGGTTACTTTTGTATTCCCGTCTAAGCATGCTATTGGATTCCAGACAAAAACCGGAATTGCTATGTTGCTGCATGTGGGAATTGATACCGTAAAATTAGACGGAAAAGGTTTTGAAGTCCTTGTAAGCGATGGACAGGAAGTGAAAAAAGGTGATGTGCTGATGAAGATTGACATTCCGTTCCTTAAGGAGAATGCACCATCAGTAGTAACACCGGTTATCTGCACAGAATTAGAAGATAACCAGAAAATCCGTCTGTTGCATGAAGGAAGTATCAAGGCTGGCGATGATTTGTTTGCAATAGATGTTTACGAAGAATAAAAAGAATACTTGACAGAAAATGAAATCTGGAGTATATTTTTTATAGCGTAACGAAGAAAATGCGTAGACGAGAACAGTACATGTAAGGAATATCCCAGAGAGGGATGTGGGAACGATTTTGTTCATGGTGGAAGCATCCTGTTAGGAATTATATGGAAGACCATCTCTGAGTGGCTTTAATACAGCCCGGTTTGACACCGTTATCATCTTTGAGGTTTTCGTGTGGTTAAAATGTCACATGAAAATAAATGTGGGTGGAACCACGGATTTGATAATTCGTCCCTAATTGCAAGTGATTGCAATTAGGGATTTTTTATATACTAGGAAATTACAACGGTTTATTTCGAAATGTTATACATGAAAGTTTCCAGCATATAAAAGTGATGCGCTGATTGCAGGAGTTCTGCAAGTAGCTATTTGCACAAACAATTCTGACAATTTGCGGATGGGTTTCACTTTCGCAAATGCCTATTAATTCATGAAACGAAAGGAAGTAAGAACATGAAAGTTACATTAAAAGATGGTTCCGTTAAGGAATATGCACAGTCCATGTCAGTGATTGACATTGCAAAAGACATCAGTGAAGGCTTGGCACGTATGGCATGTGCCGGAGAAGTGAATGGAGAGGTAGTAGATTTACGAACAGTAATTGATACAGATTGCAATTTAAGCATTTTGACAGCCAATGATCCGGCTGGTTTAGCAGCATATCGTCATACTGCTTCCCATGTATTAGCAGAAGCAGTAAAACGCATTCGCCCGGAAGCAAAGCTTGCAATTGGACCATCTATTGACACAGGCTTCTATTATGATTTCGATTCCGAATCTTTTACAAGAGAAGATTTGGATGCCATCGAAAAAGAAATGAAGAAGATTATTAAAGAAGGAAAGGCGATTGAACGTTTCACACTTCCAAGAGCAGAAGCAATCAAGTTCATGGAAGAAAAGGGAGAGCCGTATAAGGTAGAATTAATTCAGGATTTACCGGAAGATGCAGAGATTTCCTTCTACAGCCAGGGTGAATTTACAGACCTCTGTGCAGGACCACACTTAATGTCAACAAAGCCAATTAGGGCATTCAAGTTAATTTCTTCATCAGGTGCATACTGGAGAGGAAATGAAAAGAATAAAATGTTAGCGCGTATTTATGGTACCGCTTATACAAAAAAAGAAGAGTTAGAAGAATATTTAGCATACTTAGAAGACATCAAGAAGCGTGACCACAACAAATTAGGACGTGAAATGGAACTGTTCACAACAGTAGATGTTATTGGACAGGGCTTGCCACTTCTGATGCCAAAGGGCGCAAAGATGATACAGACAATGCAGAGATGGATTGAAGATGAAGAAGAAAAGAGAGGGTATGTAAGAACAAAAACCCCATTAATGGCAAAGAGCGATTTATATAAGATTTCAGGACATTGGGATCACTACAAAGATGGTATGTTCGTTATGGGAGACGAGGAAACAGACAAGGAAGTATTTGCACTTCGTCCAATGACATGTCCATTCCAGTACTATGTATACAAGGCAAGTCAGAAATCTTACCGTGATTTACCACTTCGTTATGGCGAGACATCTACTTTATTCCGTCAGGAGGATTCCGGTGAAATGCACGGCTTGACAAGAGTGCGTCAGTTTACTATCTCAGAGGGACATTTGATTGTAAGACCAGATCAGATGGATGAAGAATTCAAAGGATGTCTTGATTTAGCAAGATATTGTTTAAGAACATTAGGGGTAGAGGAAGATGTCACATACCGTCTGTCAAAATGGGATCCGGAAAACTCAGAAAAATACATTGGTTCTGCAGAAGTATGGGAAGAAACAGAGCAGAGAATCCGCGATGTGTTAAATGAATTAGAGATTCCATTTACAGAAGCAGCAGGAGAGGCCGCTTTTTATGGACCAAAGGTAGATATTCAGGCAAAGAATGTATATGGTAAAGAAGATACTATGATTACCATTCAGTGGGATGCTTTATTGGCAGAGCAGTTTGATATGTACTATGTAGACCAGAATGGTGAAAAGGTTCGCCCATATATTATTCACAGAACAAGTATGGGATGCTATGAGAGAACATTAGCATGGTTAATTGAAAAATATGCCGGTATGTTCCCAACCTGGTTATGCCCAGAGCAGGTTCGTGTCCTTCCAATTTCTGAGAAGTACAGCGAGTATGCTGCAAAGGTAGAAGCAGAATTGAAGGAAAATGGTATCCTGGCAACCACAGATAATCGTTCTGAAAAGATTGGTTACAAGATCCGTGAAGCTCGTCTGAACAAAATCCCATATATGCTGGTAGTTGGTCAGAAGGAAGAAGAAGAAGGAGTTGTTTCTGTCAGAAGCCGTTTCTTAGGTGATGAAGGTCAGAAACCATTAGCTGACTTCATTGATGCAATCTGTAAAGAAATCCGCACAAAAGAAATTCGCAAGATAGAAGTGCAGGAAGATAAATAAATATTTGTAATATATCGTATAGAACTGTCGCATTAAGCAAGGGTGATACAAGTTGTCGCAAGGTTTCAAACATGCTTAATCGCGACAGTTCTTTTTTATATGCTGGAAAATTTCCTAGTACACCAGCATAAAAAATGTCGAGAAAAATAGAAATATTCTGGCGTTCTTCGACAGTTTTCCTCTTGTTGAAAAAAGCAGATTGCAGTAACATATTTGTCACATGGAATTGACGAGAAAGAGATGGTGTGAATATGTTAAAGAAAAATAAATGGTGTATTGCATTTCAAGATGCATGGGGAAAGACAGCTCTTGAAATTGGTTTAAAAGGATATGGGATTGCAGACATGTATCGAATGGGAATACCGGTTCCGGATGGATTTTTTATTGAAACATCATTATGCCGCAGTTATTTTGAGAGAGTAGAAGAAGATAGAAATGAATTGATGGAGCAGGTGCTGATAGAAGTGGAACTTGAATTGCGACAGTTAGAAAAAAGAACCGGTAAAAAATTATCTGGCTTAGAAGATGGCCTTGTGTTATCGGTACGTTCTGGTGCTGCGATATCTATGCCTGGTATACTTGCTACATATTGCAATATTACAGATAGAGAGAAAATGAAAGAATGTATCGAAAAGGTTCTTTTATCATGGGAGAGTGACAGAGCAAAAGTCTATCGAAAACAATACGCAATTCCTGATGATTGTGGTACAGCAGTCATTATTCAGCAGATGGTGAATGGAAAGGCTTCTGAAATGTCAGGAACGGGTGTTTGTTATACGAGAAATCCATCCACTGGTCAGAATGAATTGTTTGGCGAATTTCTTCCTGTTGCACAGGGGGAATTATTGGTAGGGGGCAGAACAATTCCGTATCCGTTGCAGGAGATGAAAAAGAAATTTCGTAGGCAGTATGAAATGCTTATGAAATATGCAAAGTTTCTTGAACAGCATTATCGTGAAATACAGGAGATAGAATTTACCGTTGAAGAGGGGAAGCTTTATATTCTGCAGAACAGAAAAGCAAGATGCAGCCAATTTGCTGAAGAAGTGTGGAAGCATGAGACAGGGCAGAATTGTGAAAATCAAACATCATTGTCATATATGGAAAGTACGGAGAAAGAAAAGCATCGTGTATTGGGAGAAGGGATTCCTTTTGGAATTAGTGACATTTCCGGGAAAGCTGCTTATTCATTAGAAGCTGTAAATGAATGGAAGAAGGCGGGAGAGAATGTGATATACATATGCGAAGATTTATCAATAGAGCACATGGAAGCGTTTTTTAAAGCGGATGGAATTGTTTCTGCTTCAGGTGGTGTTACTTCTCACGCAGCAAGTCTTGCATTGGGCGCTGGAAAACGATGCATTACAGCATGTTGTATGTTGAATTCTGCAAATAGAGGCAGTATAAAGCATGAAGAAATTATTGAAGGAGAATACATCACTCTTGATATGCAGAATGGCAGAATATATGAAGGAATTTTACCAATACGACAGAAAATTCTTGTATAAATAGCTTTAAAAGTAATAACACTATTGACTTTTGGGGGCAGAAATTGTATAATTTTAATAAAGTATAAAACAATGGAGTATAAAATGTGTAAAACTTTAACAAATTACTGAGGAGGGGTCATATGAAGGGAAAGGCTAAAGCAGGGGAGAAGGCTGAACCAAAGGTAAAAACAAAAGTAAAAACGAAAGGAAAAGCATCAGATAAGAAGAAAAAATCGACTGGATTGATTGTTAAAATTCTGGGAATGTCAATTATTCCGGTACTTGCATTAGGTGTGATACTTGCCGTATATTCAAATATTATCTTAACGAATTCCTTGGAAAACAGGGTGGCATCGGAATTAACCAATGCAGCAATTGCATTGGAAAAAATGTACAGTGAAGGTATTACAGGAAGTTATATACAGAGCCCAGGTGGTGATGTATATAAGGGTATGACGAAGATTTCTGATAATACGACAATGATTGATAGTTTTAAGGAACGTACAGGTATTGATTGTACGGTTGTGTACCATGATACCAGAGTGGCAACAACAATTGAGAATGAATCTGGAGAACGTATTGTTGGAACTACTGTGAGCGAAGCAGTTGTAGAACGGGTTCTGAATAACGCAGAAGATTATTTTGATAATGATATCGTTATAGAAGGTGAGCATTTTTATGGCGCATATGTTCCGTTGTTAGGAGCTTCAGGACAGGCAGAAGGCATGATGTTCTGTGGTATTAGAAGTGAATCTGTTCGTAGTCTTGTATATAGCGAAACAATTAAGATCTTTATGGTTGCGATTGTTATTATGGTAATCGCAATTGTTATTTCTGTTGTGATTGGACGAAGCATGGTTAGGGCATTGAATGGTTCGATGGTAGTATTAGAGAAGGTTGCTAAAGGAGATTTAAGAGTAGCGTCTAATGTGAAGCGTGTTAATAGAAAAGATGAGATTGGTGAAATTTTTAAGCATGTTGAGAAACTGAGAGAAGAACTTAAGAGTATTATAGGTAATATGCAGAATGTTGTGGGACGTCTTTCTAAAGCTTCCACTGCTTTAGAAGCAACGACTGATTCTACAAGACATAACACACAAGAATTGACAAGTGCTATCGAAGAAATTGCCAATGGCGCCAGTATGCTAGCTGATGAGACGGAAACAGCTTCAGCCAGCATAGAAAAAATTGGCGAAATGATTGAACATATTGTGAAAGATGTATCCGGATTGACGCAGAATGCAAAACAGATGGATAGAGCAGGAAGTGAAGCTACACGTATTATAGGTGAGCTGAATGCATCAAATGACAAAACCATTGATGCTGTTAATCGTATTGCAGAGCAGACAAAGACAACAAACGAATCTGCACAGCAGATTCGTCAGGCGGTTAATCTTATCAGCTCCATTGCGGAAGAGACGAATTTGTTATCCTTAAATGCTTCAATTGAGGCAGCAAGAGCAGGTGAAGCAGGAAAAGGCTTTGCGGTAGTAGCAAACCAAATTCAGAAATTAGCAGAGCAGTCTAATGAATCTGCTTCCAAGATTGAAGATATTATTACAGTCTTATTAGAGGATTCTACGAGAACGGTAGAGACTATGGATGAGGTAATGCAGATTGTAGCAGAACAACAGGATAAATTAGAGCAGACAAGAGACAAGTTTGTAGATGTAAGTCATGGTATTTCCACATCGTTACATGCTATTAATGAAATCAGTGATCGTACAAAGACGTTGGATGATTCCAGAGCAAGTATTGTGGATGTAGTATCTAATCTATCTGCAGTATCAGAAGAAAATGCTGCTTCCACAGAAGAAACAAACGCTTCTGCGGAAGAATTAAATGCAACTATTATAGAGTTAGCAGATGCTGCACAGGAATTAAAGAGTATTGCCGATACCTTACAAAAAGATATCGAAATATTTAACATTTAGAAATTAAACATGTAAATAGGGACTAAAATGCTGAAATGTTTCATTTTTTGTTAGAACGAAATAGTTTCAGCATTTTTTCTGTTTTTTTAGCTTCTTCTGGCGTCTGTTGCTCTTTGAGAATTTCAATTAAAAGAGAGGTTTCTTCTTCTGTAAAAGATAATCCTTGTTTTTTTGCTGCTTGAATAGCAGCCATCACCAAAGGGAACAATTCTTTTGGTGACTGACCATGTATGTTAGAGGTGAGTGTTTCTAAAATATTTAATTTCTTTTTATCCATATTTTGAATGCGTGGGTCATTTTTCCAATCTTTCATAATTACCTCCGATATAAAATATATACTATTTAATTATTTGTTTCCGAATTCATTTGTTCAAATAACATAGAATACATGTCTAACATGGATTGTTGTTCTGGTGGCAGCATATTTTTAATTGCATCCATAGGAGACTGACTGTCATCTTTCATGATGTTTTTATATTTACTAATCATTTCCATGGATTGCATGAAATGAAGTAAAGTATCGATTGTCTGCCTTTCGGCGGGGTTACACACTGGGCGAATATCTGTCAGCATAGATAGTAAATTATCTTTTCCGCCATCAAATGAACATGCTTTCATAGTTGGTGGATGGCGAATGTATTGCATCGTATCCTGTAACTCTTTATATTTGATGAGGAAGGAAACCATGCCTTGCATATTAGGACTTGTGTACGGCATAGCTGCTGAGAGCAGCTCTAGTGTGTGTGAACTTAATTGAAATGAATTGGGTAATCTCATACGCAGCTCCTTTTACAGTATTTCGATTTCTGAGTGATAGAAATGTATGATGTGGTAGTTTCAGTCATTAACAGAAACCGTCTTATTGCATATATATGTAGTAAACTGTGAATCTATGTGTAGAATCAGACAATAAGAAAGGAATTGTATATGAGATTGATTGAAGATGAGAGTTCAATTTATGAAATGGATGAGGAATGTATACGCAGGCAATTAGAAGAAAGAGAAAATGCGCAGCCGGAGCCAAAAGAAAATGTAAAGTAAGCCGCTACAATGTTTTTGTGATAAGCTGTTATGATTTTTCAGTATATTACTAAGGCGGTTAACTATCGATGTAGAATGCGCAGAATAAATTATTATATGCAAAGCGGAGGAATGAGGCGTAGTGACCCTACGCCGATTGCGACATACTACATTTCGCGCGGGTGTGCATCGCTTTTATATGCTGGTACAGCGTCCATAATATAACCGGTATATTCACACAGGAAAAGTGACAAGTGAATATACCGGTTATTTCACGGATGATGTACCAGTATATAATAAAGGGCTGCTACAGAATTCTGTAGCAGCCTGTTATACTGTCGTTTTAGACAGCTGGTGGAATTAGCAGAAAGAATTGCCACCGTTGCATCCGCCACCGCAGCAGCAGAGTAAAAGGATAATCCAGATGATGTTTCCACAGCCGTTGTTTCCATCACAGCCACAGCTTCCGCCAATGCCGGAACCATTGCATCCGCCACCGCAGCAGCAGAGTAAAAGAATAATCCAGATAATAGAATTGTTGTTGTTTCCTTCGCAGCCGCAGCCGCAGTTTGTTGCAGCGAGATCACTCATAATTTTGAGCCTCCATGTTTTATTAAGGTTATACTTCATAATATGGAGACTGCTTGTATATATTTCCTACTTTTTTTTAAAAATTTAAAATTATTTTGATTATTTGAAATATCTGTGATATACTGTGACAAGCAGAGGGATATGAAATTATCCTGACTGACTATTAAAAGGGGGGATTCTATTATGGCAGAAGTAATGATTAAGTTACCGGATACAGATTCTATTAAGTCATTTAACAGATTAGCTTGCCAGCTGGCTTGTGATTTAGATGTAGAGCAGGGAAGATTTTGTGTTGATGCAAAGTCTATTCTGGGACTTTACAGCATGGATTTGACTAAAGAGGTAAAACTGGTAATTCATGACGAAGGTGAAGGCGCACAAAAAGCAATTGATTTGTTGCAGGAATTTATTTGTGGGTAATTATTTAGTGCGATAAAGAAAGGAAGGAGCTGTATGTTCAGCTTCTTTTTTTATATATTAGGAGATTACAACAGTTCGTTGCATGACGTAATGTATGAAATTTCCTAGTATATAAAAACTGATGCGCACGAATTTGAAAGGAAGATGCAAAGCGTGTAAGCATATTGGTTGGCTGTACAAGTGTCATCTGCATATAATATGAGATAAGATATTCTGGGAGTGATGTCAGTATGGAAAATGTTCGAAAGCAACTCCGCGCTGAGTATGCAAAAACTCATGATCTGACAGGGAAAAATATTACAATTGCTGTTCTTGATTCTGGAATATGGGGTGAACATCCCGATTTATATGATAGATTATTGTACTTTAATGATTTGGTGAAGCATACGAATAGGCCATATGACGATAATTCGCATGGTTCGCATGTTTCTGGTATTATTTGTGGAACCGGAAAAATGTCTGGTGGCAGATATCGGGGAATGGCACCAGGAAGCCGGATTGTGATGGTGAAAGTACTTGATAAGTATGGAAATGGAGATATTGAGACGATGCTAAAGGGAATTGACTGGGTCATTCTTAATAGAAATCGTTATCACATAAGAATCCTTAATTTATCAGTGGGTGGTTCAGATGATTTAGAAGAAGCAGAAAGCATACAGTTACAGGAAAAGGTAGAAGAAGCGTGGAACGTAGGAATTGTTGTTGTAGCAGCAGCCGGAAATAATGGACCGGCGGAATGTTCTGTCACAGTACCTGGCAACAGCCCCAAAATAATTACAGTAGGATCTTCGAAAGAATCCATAGGAAGTGTTGGAAAGAAAAAGCAGATTTTCTATGCAGGAAGAGGGCCAACAATTCAGTGTGTGATGAAGCCGGAAATTGTTGCACCGGCAGATGCAATTGTCAGCTGCTCAAATAATAATCGCTATTATTCTGCAAAAAGTGGCACATCTATGGCAGCACCAATTGTCAGTGGTGCCATTGCCTTATTATTAGAAAAAGAACCGGATTTAACTCCGAAACAAGTAAAACGCAGAATAATGGAATGTGCTGTAGATCTGGGTATGCCATCCAATCAACAGGGATGGGGAATGCTTGATGTAGAACGACTTTTGAAATAAAATTTTTTTCATAGATATTGACAGTCTGCCTAATGATGTTTAAAATGGTTTTAGCTAAAAGCATATTGATAGAACCGTGTAAGCGGAAGAATGGAGGACACTTATGGAAAAAATCAAAATGACTACACCGTTAGTTGAAATGGACGGAGATGAAATGACCAGAATTCTCTGGAAAATGATTAAGGATGAATTATTATATCCGTTTATTGATTTAAATACAGAGTATTATGACTTGGGATTAGAGTATCGTAATGAAACAAATGATCAGGTAACTATAGATTCTGCGGAAGCAACAAAGAAATACGGTGTTGCTGTAAAATGTGCGACCATTACTCCAAATGCTGCACGTATGACAGAGTATAGCTTAAAAGAAATGTGGAAGAGTCCAAACGGAACAATTCGTGCGATTTTAGACGGAACTGTTTTTCGTGCGCCGATCGTAGTAAAGGGAATTGAGCCAACTGTTAAGACATGGAAGAAGCCAATTACAATCGCAAGACATGCGTATGGTGATGTTTATAAGGGAAGCGAGATGAAGATACCTGGTGCTGGCAAGGCGGAAATCGTTTACACAGCAGAGGATGGTACAGAAACAAGAGAATTAATTCATAATTTTACAGGTGCTGGTATTGTGCAGGGTATGCATAATTTAGATGCTTCTATCGAAAGCTTTGCAAGAAGCTGTTTTAATTATGCGTTAGATACAAAGCAGGATTTATGGTTTGCTACAAAGGATACCATTTCTAAAAAGTATGACCATACATTTAAAGATATTTTCCAGGAGATCTATGATGCAGAATATGATGAGAAATTCAAGGCTGCTGGAATTGAATATTTCTATACATTAATTGATGATGCAGTAGCACGTGTAATTCGTTCAGAAGGTGGTTATATCTGGGCTTGTAAGAATTATGATGGTGATGTTATGTCTGATATGGTAGCAACTGCATTTGGTTCTCTAGCTATGATGACTTCTGTGTTAGTATCACCACAGGGATATTATGAATATGAAGCTGCTCATGGTACTGTTCAGAGACATTACTACAAGCACTTAAAGGGAGAAGAAACTTCTACTAACTCAGTAGCAACTATTTTTGCTTGGACAGGTGCGCTTAGAAAACGCGGTGAATTAGATGGTAATGCAGAATTAATGGCATTTGCTGATAAGTTAGAGAAAGCAACTGTTGATACGATCGAAGCAGGAAAAATGACAAAGGATTTAGCATTAATTACTACACTTGAAAATGTTACTGTATTAAACAGTGAGAATTTCATTAAGGCAATCCGTGAAACATTAGAAAAAATGTTATAAAAAATCAAAAAAGTAGTTGACAATACAAATTTAGAGTGGTAGACTACAAACAATTAATAAAGAAACCAGTGAGCAAGAGAAGTAGATTGTAGAAAAAAGCTTACAGAGAGTCGCAGATGGTGGGATTGCGATAGCAGTGTTTAACACAGAAGCAGTTGAATGGACTTGTGAGGGCAGCCTGAACATGAGTAGGAGCTGACGGGAGATCCCATCCGTTACCAACGGGAGACACATGATGGTGTGTTTACAGAGTGGATACTATGTATCAATTTGGGTGGTATCGCAGGAGTAGAATTATATAACTCTTGTCCCATAGGATTAATTTCTATGGGGCAAGAGTTTTTTTATTGTACTAGTATATAAAAAAGTGATGCACACGAATTTGAAAGGAAGTTGCACTGTGTGCCAAATCCGGCGCAGCAAAGCGTATAAATATATTGGTAAATTTAGCTTGCGAGGACGTTGTCATTACTTGGAAATCATACCAGCATGTAAATCATTAGCTAATTGCGAAACGCCAACAAGGTAGTGAATTGTCATCACGTTCGCAAACGACTATGTAAATGATAGGGAGGAGAATGGAATATGATTACACCAACAGTAGAACAAGTGAAAACAGTAGACCAATCGTATAATATGATACCAATCTGCAAGGAAATTTACGCAGATGTAATAACACCGATTCAATTGTTACGAAAAGTAGCCAAAATCAGTAAAAATTACTATCTGTTAGAAAGTGTTGAGCATGGGACACAGGGAAGATATTCGTTTTTGGGATTTGACCCACTGTTACGTGCCGTTTGTAAGGACGGAGTGGTAACCTTGAAAAGCGGAAGCATCAAGAAAAAGATTACCGGTCAGCCAATGCAAGTGTTACGAGAATTGTTAGCAGAGTATAAAACACCAAAACTTGAGGGCATGCCTCCTTTTACAGGTGGATTTGTAGGATACTTTGCATATGAAATGTTTGGCTATGCCGAACCAAAGCTTCACATGAAGAAAAATGACGTTTATGATTTTGACTTGATGTTATTTGACAAGGTTATTGCTTATGATAATTTGAAGCAGAAAATCAGTGTGGTAGTTAATATGAATGGAGAAGATGGTGAGGAAGGCTATCATGCAACAGAATTAGAAATCGATAAAATTCTGCGCATGATTACCGATACTACACCACTTCCAAAGATAGAAGCAGAAGAAGCTCCAACATTTACCTGTAACACATCAAAAGAGCGTTACTGTGAAATGGTAGAAAAGACAAAAGCCTATATAAGAGAAGGCGATATTTTCCAGGGCGTAATATCAAGAAGATTTGAAGCAGATTATCATAGCAGTCTTCTCAATGCATACCGGATTTTAAGAACAACTAACCCATCACCTTATATGTATTTCATACAGAGCGATGATGTGCAAATATGTGGTGCTTCTCCGGAAACCATGGTGAAGTTAGTGGATGGCAAATTAACCACATTTCCGGTGGCAGGAACAAGAAAACGTGGTGCGACAAAGCTTGAAGATGATGCGTTAGAAATAGAACTTCTTGCAGATGAAAAAGAGTTAGCGGAACATAATATGCTGGTAGACTTAGCAAGAAATGATATTGGAAGAATTGCAGAATACGGTACCGTAGAAGTAGAAGATTACATGAGCATTCACCGCTTCTCCAAGGTAATGCATATTGCCTCTACAGTATGCGGCAGGATTGCAGAGGATAAAGATGGATGTGATACAATTGCAACATTACTTCCGGCCGGAACATTGTCCGGTGCTCCAAAGTTTCGGGCTTGTGAGATAATTGATGAATTAGAACCGGTGCCGAGAGGAATCTATGGCGGAGCCATTGGATATTTAGATTTTTCCGGTAACTTAGATGTATGTATAGCAATTCGTACCGCGGTAAAGAAGGGCGATAAGGTATACGTGCAGGCAGGAGCCGGTGTTGTAGCAGACAGTATTCCTGAAAATGAGTATGAGGAATGTGCAAATAAAGCAGGTGCAGTGATTGATGCGATTATGCGGGCAAGTGAGGTGAATGGATTATGATATTACTGATCGATAATTATGATAGTTTTTCTTATAATGTAGTCCAGTTGATTGGAGGACTATGTAAGGAAATGAAGGGAATGGACATTAAAGTAATCCGAAATGATGAGATGACAGTAGCTGAAGTGGAAAAGCTGGCACCAACACATATCATTTTATCACCTGGACCTGGTAGACCTTCAGAAGCCGGTATCTGTGAGGAAGTAATTCAGACAATGAAAGGGAAATGCAAAATGCTTGGTATATGTCTGGGTCATCAGGGAATCTGTGAAACATTCGGCGGTAACATTACCTATGCTGGTAAGCTTATGCATGGCAAACAAAGCTCTGTGAAGGTAAATACGAACAGTGCAATCTTCAAAGGACTGCCAGATGTAGTAAAGGTTGCAAGATATCACTCTCTGGCAGCGGATAAGAATTCCATACCGGAAGAATTGGAGGTTATTGCGAAAGATGAAACAGGAGAAGTAATGGCAGTACAGCATAAGGAATATGCTATATATGGACTGCAATTTCATCCGGAATCTGTTATGACACCAGAAGGTGCAGTTATGATGAGAAATTTTTTAGAGTTGGTGTAAAAAATAGAAAGGAAGACATGATAGCATGATTAAGGAAGCAATTTATCAATTAGTGAATGGTGAAGATTTGACGTATGAAACAGCAGAGACCGTAATGAATGAGATTATGAGTGGCGAAACATCTCCGATACTAATTAGCTCATATTTAACAGCATTGCGGAAAAAAGGCGAGACAATTGATGAAATATCAGCCTCTGCATATGGTATGCGCAGCCACGCAGTACAATTGCAGCATAATATGGATGTATTAGAAATTGTAGGTACTGGTGGTGATGAGGCAAACAGCTTCAATATATCAACAACCTCAGCATTAGTGATTGCAGCCGCCGGAGTTCCGGTAGCAAAGCATGGTAACCGTAGTGTTTCATCAAAATCCGGTGCGGCAGATGTGTTAGAAGCTTTAGGTGTTAAAATAACGATTGCTCCTGAAAATATGCAAAAGGTGCTGGAAGAAGTAGGCATTTGCTTTATGTTTGCCCAGAAATATCATGGCGCTATGAAATATGTTGCACCTGTTCGTAAGGAATTAGGGATTCGCACTATATTCAATATCTTAGGACCTTTAACCAATCCTGCCTGTGCCGATATGCAGCTTTTAGGTGTGTACAGCGAAGAACTGGTAGAACCAATGGCAGAAGTGCTTGTAAAACTTGGCATTATCAAGGGAATGGTTGTTTACGGTCAGGATGGTCTTGATGAAATCTCCTTAAGTGCGCCAACTACATGTTGTGAAATTCGGAATGGCGAAATAAAGAAATATGTAATTGAGCCGGAAATGTTTGGGTTTACCCGTTGCCGGAAAACAGATTTAACAGGTGGTGACCCGGTAGAAAATGCGCAGATTACAAGAGACATTCTGGCAGGCAAACAAGGTCCCATGCGTGAGGATGTTCTGTTAAATGCCGGCGCAGCAATTCATATTGCAAAAGGCATTTCCATGGAGGAAGGCATTCAATTGGCAGCAGACATGATTGACAGTGGCAAGGCAATGGAGAAATTAGAGGAGTTTATCCGACTGACAAACCAATATGAATAATAAGGAAGGTGACCTATGATATTAGATAAATTGGCTGCTTCCACCAGATTACGGGTGGAAGCGGATAAAAAGAAACTATCACCAGATAAAATGAAAGAAAAAGCTTTGTCTATGCCCAAAGGGACGTTTGCATTTGAAAATCAGTTAAAAAAGCCGGGAATTCATTTTATTTGTGAAGTTAAGAAAGCATCACCTTCAAAAGGTGTGATTGCAGAAGAATTTCCATATTTGCAGATTGCAAAGGAATATGAAGTGGCAGGTGCCGATTGTATTTCTGTATTGACAGAACCGGAATATTTCATGGGAAAAGATGAGTACCTTGCACAGATCAAACAGGAAGTATCGATACCGGTGTTGCGAAAAGATTTTACCGTAGATGAATACCAGATATATCAGGCAAAAACATTACATGCTGATTGTATTCTGCTCATCTGTTCCTTGCTGTCAGAAGAAGAAATACGAAGATACATAAGAATTTGTGATACATTAGGGTTATCTGCTTTGGTGGAAACCCATGATGAACAAGAAATACAGATGGCAGTTCGGGCTGGTGCAAGAATGCTTGGTGTTAATAACAGAAATTTAAAGACCTTTGAAGTTGATATTCATAACAGTGAGCGTTTGCGTGCATTCGTACCATCAGATATTCTGTTTGTGGCAGAAAGTGGAATCAAAACACGTTTGGATATTGAGGTGCTTGAACAAGCAAATGTGAATGGGGTTCTAATAGGTGAAACCTTAATGCGAAGCCCTAATAAGAAAACGGAACTAGATAAACTGAAAGGAATAGCTGTTTAAGCGGCATAATAAGAGGAAGCCATGACAAAAATTAAAATATGTGGTCTGAAGCGGATGGAAGATATCGAAGCTGTGAATTGCTATAAGCCAGAGTATATTGGTTTTGTATTTGCCAAAAGTAAGCGTCAGGTAACGATAGAACAGGCAAAGAACTTAAAAAAAGCGTTGCACCCTGAGATTCAGGCTGTTGGTGTATTTGTAAATGAAAGGATTGATACGATAAAAACAATCTGTGAAGAACAAGTGATAGATGTGATTCAGCTACACGGAGACGAAGATATTTCCTATATAAAGATGTTGCGAGAATCTGTTGCGGCTCCGATTATCAAGGCAATTCGTGTGCAGTCGAAAGAACAGATACTGGAGGCAATGAAGCTCCCGGTAGAGTATCTGTTATGTGATACTTATACAAAAGACGCTTATGGTGGATGTGGTGAAACGTTTTCTCATGAACATATTCCGGATGAACTACAGCAATACTTCCTGGCAGGAGGTTTAAATTCTGAAAATATAACTGACATTATACGGCAAACAGCACCTTACTGCGTAGATGTCAGCAGTGGCGTTGAAACAGATGGTGTTAAGGATGCAGCTAAGATAAAGACATTTATCCATAGGGTGCGGGAATGTAACGACAGACAGTCTGATTAAATTAGAAACCTATAAAAAGCTTTACTGATAGTAATGCCGCTAAAGCGGCGGAATGGAGATTATTATGAAAAAAGGAAGATATGGAATTTATGGTGGACAATATATTCCGGAAACATTAATGAACGCAGTAGATGAGTTAGAAAAAGCATATATGCATTATAAGGATGACCCGGAATTCAAAGAAGAATTAGCAACATTATATAAGGAATACGCTGGCCGTCCATCGCTTTTATACTATGCAGAGCATATGACAAAAGATTTAGGTGGAGCTAAGATTTATCTTAAAAGGGAAGATTTGAATCATACTGGTTCCCACAAAATCAATAACGTATTAGGTCAGGTATTGTTAGCTAAGAAAATGGGAAAAACCCGTGTCATTGCTGAGACTGGTGCAGGCCAGCATGGAGTAGCAACGGCAACTGTGGCAGCATTAATGGGCATGGAATGCGAGATTTTTATGGGAAAAGAAGATACCGAGCGACAAGCATTGAATGTATACAGAATGGAATTGCTTGGTGCAAAAGTACATCCGGTAACAAGTGGAACTGCAACATTGAAAGATGCAGTAAATGAAACTATGCGTGAATGGACGAGACGCATTGAGGATACTCATTATGTATTAGGTTCTGTTATGGGACCACATCCATTTCCGATGATGGTTCGTGATTTTCAGAAAATTATCAGTGAAGAAATTAAAAAGCAGATGTTAGAAGCAGAAGGCAGACTGCCGGATGCTGTAGTTGCCTGTGTAGGTGGTGGCAGCAATGCAATTGGCGCTTTTTATCATTTCATTGAAGACGAAGGCGTGGAACTGATTGGCTGTGAAGCGGCAGGTCTTGGTGCAGACAATCCAAAAACTGCGGCAACGATCGCAACAGGAAGTGTTGGCATCTTCCATGGTATGAAGTCTATTTTCTGTCAGGACGAATATGGACAGATTGCGCCGGTATATTCTATTTCTGCCGGTCTGGATTATCCTGGAATTGGACCGGAGCATGCAATGTTACATGAGCAGGGCAGAGCAAGATATGTACCAATTACAGATGCGGAGGCAGTAGAAGCATTTGAGTATCTTTCAAAAATCGAAGGCATTATTCCGGCTATTGAAAGTGCCCATGCAGTAGCATATGCAATGAAATATGCGAAAGAATTAGGAAAAGACAAGATCATGGTAATTAATATATCAGGACGAGGAGATAAGGACGTAGCAGCAATTGCAAGATATAAAGGAGTGGATTTACATGAGTAGAGTACAGGAAGCATTCAGCAAAGGAAAAGCATTTATACCATTTATTACAGCAGGTGACCCTGATATAGAGACAACAGAAAAATTAATTTATGCAATGGAAAAAGCGGGAGCAGATTTGATTGAGATTGGTATTCCTTTCTCCGATCCAACAGCAGAAGGTCCGGTAATTCAGGAAGCAAATGAGCGTTCGTTGGCAAATGGCTGTACAACCGATAAAATATTAGACATGGTAAAACGTATCCGCGAAAATACCCGGATACCACTTGCCTTTATGACATACATCAATCCGATTTTTACATACGGTAAGGACAGATTTATGGCAGCTTGTAAAGAGGTGGGAATTGATGCAGTAATTATTCCGGACCTGCCATTCGAGGAAAAGGATGAAATTAATGAGTCTTGTGAAAAATATGACGTAGAATTGGTCTCCTTAATCGCGCCAACTTCCCATGAGCGTGTTACAAAAATTGCGAAAGAAGCAAAAGGCTTTGTCTACTGCGTATCTTCTTTAGGGGTTACCGGCGTCCGCAGTGAAATTCGTACTGACATAGGCGAAATGGTGAAGTTAGTAAGAGAGGCAAACGATATTCCGGTTGCGGTTGGTTTCGGGATTTCTACTCCCGAACAGGCAGCGAAAATGGCTTCTGTTTCTGACGGTGCCATTATTGGTAGTGCCATTGTAAAAATCGTAGCAGAGCATGGAAGAAACAGCGAACAGCCTGTATATAATTATGTAAAATCCATTAAGGATGCCCTTGAAAAAATTTCATAATTTTATGAAAAAATTCGTACCATTGTGTCCTCTATAGTTGCTTATCATACCAAATATAGAACCGGAAATAGAGAAAAGTTACGAAAAAATTATTTTTTTCTCTAAACTATTGACTAATATGCACAAAAAAGTTATAATAAATATAATTTAAGTAGGGGATTACTTAAAGTTATCTTTGTACTGTATATGGGGGTATGCGGTAATGAAGGGAATGTATGAATAGATAAGGGGTTTCATGCAAGGTGAAGGAAGTGTGGAATAGAAGTATTCCATACGGAAAAGGAGCCGTGAGGCTTCTTTTTTGTTACAAAAAAATTATAAAAGTTTCCTTAAAAATATTAAAATTTTGGAGGTATGAAGTATGACAAAGGAAGATTTAGCAAAGGTAGAAGAAATATCACAGGCTTTATTTATGCAGGAAGAACTGTTGCAGTTTAATCATTTTAATCAGGCAGATGCCTGGGAATTAGGCGTGCTTATGGTGGAAACCGCCAAGAGACATGGTATGAAGCTGGTTTTCCGCATTGAACTAAACAATGGCATGCGTGTGTTTGAGTATGCAATGAATGGTATGACATTAAATGATGTGTCGTTATTAGAGAAAAAAGTAAATACAGTAAAACGCTTTGAGGAAAGCAGTCTTCGTCTATACACAGAATTGCAGACATCAAACCAGACATTAGAAAGTCTTGGTGTAGATGAAAAAGAATATGCTTGCATGGGTGGTGCTTTCCCTATTATAATAGAGGAAGTAGGTGTGATTGGCGTGATTGCAGTAGAAGGAATGAATCATGTGGCATGTCATGATTTCCTTATAAAATGCATTGGTAAGTTCCAGCATGTAGCTGAGCTTCCAAGAATTCGTGAAAGTGCATTTCATTAGTTATTGACAGCACCCAAAGTTATGTATATGATAAGAGAATGGTAATGAAATAGGTAATTACGAAACGCCAACAAGGTAGTGAATTGTCAGAATTGTTTGTGACAGATAGCTGTTTGCTACATCGTCTATATGTGACCCTCTGAAAACGTCGGCACTTGGGCTGTGTATTTTGTAGCCTTAGTGTCCGCTACGTTTGAAGGGAGCGAGAGCGCGTCAAATATAGACGATGTAGTAAGCAGCTATTTGCACAAACAATTCTGACAATTTGCGGCTGGCTTTCACTTTCGCAAATGCCTAGGTAATGAAATATGGAAAGGAACAAATGAAATGAGTGGTTTATTTGATTTGGATGGAGGTGTAATGGCAGGAATTTCAAAGGTGGCAGATATTGCGGTACTTAGCGTTTTATATGTGCTCTTTTGTATTCCGATATTTACGATAGGAGCAGCAACAACAGCTTTATATTATACAGCAGTTAAGTCAGTCAGAAGAGGACGTGGCTACCTCTGGAAGAATTTCTGGACATCGTTTAAAGGTAATTTTGGACAATCTACAGTTATGTGGCTGGGGCTTGTTTTAGTGACAGCAGTGCTGACATTTAACATATATTTTGCCTGGAATTTAGATGGTATGCTGGGAAAAGTGTTGCTTTTTATTTATGTAGTTTTTGCCTGTGCAATTGCCATGACTGCTGTCTATCTGTTTCCGGAACAGTCAAGATTTGCGCTATCGCTGAAAGATGTGATAAAGAACTCATTCCTAATGGCAGTTCGTCACTTGCCATTTACATTGTTGATGATAGTGATAGTAGCAGTCTGTTTGCTTGTTGCTGTATTGTCGCCAATCTCTCTCTTAGTGCTTCCTGCTTGTGGTGCATGGCTCTATTCCTTGCCAATGGAAGCGGTATTAAAGAAATATATGCCTAAAAATGGGGATGGCAGCGAAGATGAATGGTACTTAGAATAGAATCTGATTTTACCAAACATACATAATTTTTTAAAAAATATGAAATACTACAAAAAATGGTTGTATTTTATGCAACTCTGTGCTAAAATGTTAATGTTTAGCATTAGGAGGTGTGAAAATGGAAGTATTAAGAATGGTATTAACCATAGTGTTTATTATAGTATGTATTGCTTTGACAGCGATTGTATTGCTTCAGGAAGGTAAGTCAGCAGGATTAGGTTCTATCAGTGGTATGGCTGATTCCTATTGGGGAAAAAATAAAGGTCATTCTATGGAAGGTAACTTAGAGAAGTTCACGAAATTTTTGGGAATTGCATTTTTCTTACTTGCAATTGTTTTAAATATTAATTTCTAAGAACATTATTGTATGCTGTACATAAGCACTCTTGTTTGCAAGAGTGCTTATTTTTTTCGATATTAGCGAGTGGTTCTATCGTTGAATCAGAATTGAGGGTGTAATGAAAAAAGAGGAATTAGAAAAGAGAAAAAAAGTAATCTATGATTTATTGTGTGATGATTTATATGTGCCAATGAAAATAAAAGAAATAGCAATTCTTTTGAATATACCAAAAGAACAGCGTGGCGAACTGGCTGAAGTACTGGACGCTCTTGTGAAAGATGGGAAAGCAGAAGTATCTGTTAAGGGCAAATATATGAAAGCTACAAATAAGTATATTACAGCAACGATTAACGCCCACCAGCGGGGATTTGCTTTTGCTGAACGAGAAGGTGAAGAGGAAGATGTCTTTATACCAGAATCTGAATTGAATGGTGCGATGCATAAGGATATTGTGCAGGTCGCAGTGTCACCAAGGCAGACTGGAAAGCGTCAAGAAGGAAAAGTCGTTAAGATTTTGTCTCGTGGATTGACAGAGATCATTGGTACCTTTGAAAAAAGTAAAAACTTTGGGTTCGTCCGCCCGGACAACCAGAGATTTACCAGTGATATTTTTATTCCGGCAGAATGGGACAAGGGTGCAGTGTCAGGGCATAAGGTAGTAGTAAAACTTACTAAATATGGAAATGAAAGAAAAAGCCCGGAAGGTAAAATTATAGAAATTATTGGTCATATTAATGATCCGGGAACAGATATATTATCGATCGTAAAATCTTATGACCTGCCTAATGAATTTTCTGAAAAGGTATTGAATCAGGCAGAACGGGTAGCGAAGGAAGTGTCCGAGGCAGATCGTGCCGGAAGATTAGATATTCGTGACTGGCAGATGGTTACCATTGATGGTGAAGATGCTAAGGATTTAGATGATGCCATTTCTCTTACGAAAGAAGATGGATATTATGAGCTTGGCGTACACATTGCAGACGTTACCAATTATGTACAGGAGCACAGTGCGCTGGATGTAGAGGCGTTCAACAGAGGAACCAGTGTATATCTGGTTGACCGCGTGATACCAATGCTGCCACACACATTGTCAAATGGCATGTGTTCCTTGAATGCAGGTTTCGACAGACTGGCATTGAGCTGTATTATGAAGATTGATGATAAAGGAAATGTGATTGACCATAAGATTGCGGAGACGGTAATTAACGTTGATCGCAGAATGAGCTATACCAGTGTGAAAAAGATTTTGGCAGACAAGGATGAAGTGGAACGTAAGGAGTATGAAGAATTGGTACCGATGTTTGAACGAATGGAAGAATTAGCTAAGATTCTTCGCGAACGTCGTAGAAAACGTGGTTCCATCGATTTTGATTTTCCGGAAAGTAAGATTATACTGGACAAGGACGGACATCCGGTAGAGATTAAGCCATATGAGAGAAATGTGGCAACAAAAATAATTGAAGACTTTATGCTCATTGCCAACGAGACAGTCGCAGAAGATTTTTTCTGGCAGGAAATACCGTTTGTATACCGGTCTCATGAGAATCCGGATGATGAGAAGTTACAGAGGCTACGTACTTTTATTAACAACTTTGGATATCATATACGTCTGGGTGCTGAGGAAATCCATCCCAAAGAAATTCAGAAGCTGTTAGATAAGATAGAAGGTTCACCGGAGGAAGCACTTATCAGCCGCTTGACGTTGCGCTCTATGAAACAGGCAAAATATATAACAGATTGTACAGGACATTTTGGTCTGGCAACAAAATATTATTGCCATTTCACTTCGCCAATCAGACGTTATCCTGATTTGCAGATTCATCGCATTATCAAGGAGACACTGCGAGGCAGAATGGACGAGAAACGGCGAGCACATTATGCTGCAATTTTGCCGGAGGTGGCAAAAAAGACAAGCGAGACGGAACGGAGAGCGGAGGAAGCAGAACGCGAAACTGACAAGTTGAAAAAAGCAGAATATATGTCAACACGAATTGGCGAAGTATTTGAGGGTGTTATTTCCAGTATTACCGGATGGGGTATGTATGTGGAACTGCCAAATACCATTGAAGGATTGGTACACATCACCTCATTAGCGGATGATTTTTATGATTATTATGAGAGTACGCAGGAGTTGGTGGGAGAACACCTGGGCAAACGCTATAAATTAGGTCAAAAAATAAAAGTGGTGGTAGAGGACACCGATTTAATCCAGCGAACTATTGATTTTGTAGTGGCGGATGAAGAAGAATAATTTGCAGGGCGGATGAGAATCCGCTTTGCATAAAGGGAGGAAATGAAAACTATGGCTAAATCAGAAAAAAATGGTAACCGATTGATTGCCAATAACAAAAAGGCTTTTCACGATTACTTTATAGAGGAAAAATATGAAACGGGTATAGCACTTCACGGAACAGAAGTAAAGTCACTTCGCATGGGAAAATGCAGTATAAAGGAATCCTTCGTTCGCATTGAAAACGGCGAAGTCTATATCTATGGTATGCACATCAGTCCATACGAAAAAGGAAATATTTTTAACAAAGACCCACTTCGTGTAAAAAAATTACTGATGCATAAAAAAGAAATTTATAAAATGTCTGGAAAAATAGCAGAACAGGGATATACTCTGGTTCCATTACAGGTATATTTTAAAGGAAGTCTGGTTAAAGTAGAAATAGGTCTTGCAAAAGGTAAAAAATTATATGACAAGCGTCAGGATATTGCAAAGAAAGACCAGAGAAGAGAAGCAGAACGTGAATTTAAAGTCAAGAATCTGTAACATTTTTTAACAGTCAGGATTGCGGAAAATTTCTTGACAGACAGCCCGTTCCTTTGTATAATTAAGTAAGAAATTTTAATCTTCGCTGTACAGTACAATTTATATTAGGGCTTGTACTGGTTTCGACGGGGGTTTTGAAGTTTGGGAAGCCATTCGCGGGCGGTACCGCGTTAGTAAACCGAAACTTAAATATAAACGCAGACGAAGAATTAGCGTTAGCTGCCTAGTTGCAGCTTGTCGACTCTCAGTAACCCGCTGCTGAGAGACCCGGCATCAAACCTGCGGGGCACTTTGTTTCCAAAGCTTTGAGGAAATAAAAGAACTTATGAAGCTACTGAAGTCTTAAGCCTGTCATTTGGCGTAAGACGGAGGGAACGTCAGTAAAATGACTGTAATGGGAGATGCCTAAATGGATGGGCTTTCGGACACGGGTTCAAATCCCGTCAGGTCCACTATGGAGAATGCTTGAAACCACAGTGTTTCAGGCATTTTTTATATACTAGGAAATTACAACATTTTATTGTGTCATATAGTGATTGAAATTTCGTAGTATATAAAAATTTGATGCGCACGAATTTGAAAGGAAGATGCACTGCGTGCCAAATTCTGTTACATATTTAGGAGGTGTTTGTGATGAGACAGAAATGGGAAGTAGATGGATTTACTTTTGAGACGGAGGAAGCTGCTAATGCAGCAAAAGATGAACTAACCGGGATTAATATCGTAAAAAGCAAGGTGAATATGAAGAATCCTGAAAAAGTATTGGAAGTATATAATCAGCTTTTAGAAAAACGATTATGTAAGACAGCAATTGGATGGTGTTATCTTAGGGAAATGCAACAGCATTTAATTAGCAGTGGTATGGGGGAGCACGTACAGCCAATTCCAGTTGAACCAGTTAGAGACAAGGTAGTTACGCAAATGAAATACGGTAATTTAAGCAATAAACAACAGAAGGAAAACAGCAGAAAAACGTTGCTTAGCTTTTCTGTTCTTTTTAATGTAGTACTTGTAATTGCAGTATGTATAATGTTCTATCTTGCTTCATCTGGTGACAGCATAACTGTTTTGAATTATGAAAACCAGCTGATAGACAAGTATGAACATTGGGAGCAGGAGTTAAACCAGCGCGAGCAGGAATTAAAACAGCGTGAGCAGTCTTTAACAGCAGAATAACTGGTAAGAATCTTTGTGAAAAAAACTCAAAATGAACACAATATTTTCATAAATGGGTGTTATGCTAAAAATTAAAAAAGCAGTAGCTATAAGGGTGCTGAATAGTTACAAATGTATATTTATAAGAGAGGGATTCCTATATGGAGCAGTTAAAAGTATTAGTGGTAGATGATGAGAGCAGAATGCGTAAGCTGGTAAAAGATTTTCTTACCCGCAGGAATTTTTTGGTTGTTGAGGCTGCGGATGGTGCTGAGGCTCTAGATGTTTTCTTTGAGCAGAAGGATATTAATCTGGTTATATTGGATGTTATGATGCCAAAGTTAGATGGTTGGCAGGTATGTCGTGAAATCAGAGAATATTCAAAGGTGCCTATTATTATGCTGACTGCAAAATCTGATGAAAAAGATGAACTGCTAGGTTTTGAATTAGGAGTGGACGAGTATATTTCAAAGCCATTTAGTCCTAAAATTCTGGTTGCAAGAGTGGAAGCGATTCTTCGAAGAAGCAATGTGATGGTTGAGGAAGACAAGATAGAAGCTGGCGGCATACAGATAGATAAAGCAGCACATCAAGTTACTGTGAATGGAAAATCTGTAGACTTGAGTTTTAAAGAATTTGAGCTTCTCACATATTTTTTGGAAAATGAAGGAATTGCATTGTCCAGAGAGAAGATTTTGAATAATGTATGGAATTATGATTATTTTGGCGATGCCCGAACAATTGATACTCATGTAAAGAAGCTTCGCAGTAAAATAGGAGAATGTGGAGATTATATAAAAACAGTATGGGGTATTGGCTACAAGTTTGAGACAAGATAGCAGGATTAAGTGTGTGTGGAGAGTCGTATGAAACATTCAATAAAACAAGAAATTACAGTTATTTTTATCCTGTTAATTATTGGGATTTTTACAACCTGCATATTAATGAATACCGTCTTTTTAGAAAAATTTTATATGGAAGACAAGGAGAGGACTCTGCTGGCTGTATATGAATGGATTGACCATAATGTTCAGAATGATGATATTACTTCTACGGATTTTATAAATGAATTTAACCAAACTTGTGATTCGAAAAATCTGGCAGTACTTGTCATAACTCCGAATTGGGAGGAGGTATTGTCAACATCTGACCATGATATGATACGACGGTTGCAAATGATTATTTTTGGATTAGATCCGGAAAAAGGCGATAAATTGGTAATCGGTTCCGGCATTGATGTACCTGGCAAGGGTGCCATCATTACACATAAAGAAAAAATTGAAATTCTAAAGCGTAATGAAATGTATACCATGCAGATGGTTGTAGATGACAAAATGTATACGGAATACATGGAATTGTGGGGATATCTTGAAAATGGAGACATGATACTTTTGAGAACGGCTGTGGAAAGTATTCGCGAGAGTGTAGAATTATCAAATCGTTTTTTGATATATATATCAGTTGTTGCCATTCTTATCAGTGTTCTTCTGGTGTGGTATGTTGCCAAGCGAGTATCACGTCCGATTTTGGAATTAGCTGATATATCAAAGCGGATGGGATGCTTGGATTTTACAGCAGAGTATACTGGTGGCGAAGAAAATGAAATTAGCGTCCTGGGCAAAAATATGAACCAAATGTCGAAAACATTAGAAACGATTATCGGAGAATTAAAGACTGCGAATAACGAATTGCAAAAAGACATTGAGAAAAAGGAAGAAATTGATGTGATGCGGCGTGAATTTCTTTCGAATGTTTCCCATGAGCTTAAGACACCGATTGCTTTAATTCAAGGTTATGCAGAAGGTTTAAAGGAATGTGTGAATGATGACGAAGAAAGCAGAGATTTTTACTGTGATGTGATTATGGACGAAGCGAATCGTATGAATAATATGGTAAAGAAACTGCTTACATTGAATCAGTTGGAATTTGGTACAGAAGCAGTTACATTAGAACGATTTAATTTAACAGCATTAATTCGAGGTGTAATTCAGTCCTCTGATATATTAATTAAACAGAAGGGTGCGACTGTGATTTTCCAAGATACGCCGGAAATTTATGTATGGGCAGATGAACTAAAGATTGAAGATGTCGTGCGAAATTATCTCAGTAATGCATGGAATCACGCAGCTGGTGAAAAAATTATCGAAGTAAAGGTACAGAAAGTAAATGGAAAAGCCCGAGTCTCCGTGTTTAATACAGGGATACCAATACCAGAAGAGTCATTAGACCAGATATGGGTGAAATTTTATAAGGTGGATAAAGCCAGAACCAGGGAATACGGAGGAAGTGGGATTGGTTTATCGATTGTTAAAGTTATTATGGAGTCCTTTAATCAGCCATATGGTGTAAAGAACTATGATAATGGCGTGGAATTCTGGTTTGAATTAGAAAGTGATGTGCAACCTGTATAAATTGATTCTTGTCAAATGTCAGCAGTTGTGCTAAACTAACATATCATTTCGATATAAGATTAACAACAAGAATAATAGGTAACTGCGAAATGCCAGTGAGGTAGTGAATTGTCATCACGTTTGCAAACGCCTAAAGAAGAATAAATATGAGAGGATAGCGTAGTATGAAGAATCGTTTCGTGAAAGTATGCGCTCTTATGTTATCTTTGTCTATTGCAGTCAGTCCTCTGGCTGGTTGCTCAGGACAAGATATAAGCAAAGGAACGAAAGAAAAACAGACGCCGACAAAGACTGTTGAGGATGCTTCAACAGAAAAAAATGTATCTGTTGAAACTGAGAAGCCTGATACATTAGTGGTTGGATATTCACAATTTACCGGAAAATTCAGTCCCTTCTTTGCCATGTCATCATATGATATGGATGTTGTAGAACTTACTGGTGTTAAGCTGCTAGGTCATGACAGGGAAGGGAATGAGATTGTAAATGGTATTTATGGTGAAACCAGAACATACAATGGCACAGATTATAAATATAAAAGCATTGCAAAATGCGAATCATCTGAAGAAGATGGTGATGTTATATATGATTTTACATTAAGAGAGGATGTTACCTTCAGTGATGGAGAGGCATTAACGGCAGATGATGTGATTTTTACGTTATATGTTTTATGTGATCCTACCTATGATGGTTCTTCCTTAATCAACACATTGCCAATTAAAGGTATTGATGATTACAAATGTGAAATGGTCTCACTCGACACTCTTATCATGGAGGCAGGGAGAAAGAATACAGATTTTACATATTTTACAGAACAACAGCAGGATGCTTTTTGGGAAGCTGTGGATAACGCAGGAGTTCTTTTTGCTCAGGATATTATTGATTATTGTGCCAAAGCATATGCAGATGATTTAGAAGCCTGCAATAATGACAAGACCATTTTGGCTATGTGGGCAAAAGGCTATGGTGAAATGAAAAAAAATAAAACCTTCAAGGCAAGTAGCGGAAAAATATTTACATTATTAGACAATGATGTTCCTACCGCAGAAGATTTCTGGGAGGAAATAATAGCGAATTATAGTTCATTAGAGGAGCTTTCTGATAAAGAAACGGTAAATAAAGACTTTTTCACTTGCTTGAATGAAGTATTGGGCGAACAGAAAGCGGAGTATACCATTGGAATTGCAATGGACGATGATGGTGAAGACTATATTGAAGGAATTGAGAAAACGGGAGAATATTCATTCAGAATTGTGATGGATTCTAATGATATAAATGCTATTTATGAATTAGGCGAAATGATTGTTGCCCCAATGCATTACTATGGTTCTGAGGATGATTATAATTATGAAGATCATAAGTTTGGTTTTGTGAAAGGTGATTTGCGTAGTGTAAGGAATAAGACAAATGCGCCATTGGGAGCAGGTCCTTACCAATTCAAAAGTTACGAAGATGGTATTGTTGCCCTTGAATCAAACGAAACGTACTGGAAAGGTGCTCCTAAGACGGAACAGCTTTTGCTGAAAGAAACAAATGAAACAAGTAAATTTGCAGGTATTCAGGATGGTACATTAGATATGTCTGCGTTGTCTCTTTCAGATGAAGTTGTAAATGCTATTAAGACAAGTAATGATAATGGACAACTCGAAGGCAATATATTTACTTTGCAAACTTACGATAATTTAGGATACGGATATATTGGTCTGAATGCAGAAACGATTAAAGTTGGGGAAAATGCATCCAGCAAGAAATCAAAAAAACTTAGGAAGGCGTTTGCTACGTTATTTGCTGTATACAGAGACGAAGCGATTCGTTCCTACTATGGTGATACTGCCTCAGTCATTCAATATCCGGTTTCAGATGCTTCCTGGGCATCACCGAGTCAGAACGATGAAGGAAATAACGTGGCATATTCGGTTAATGTATATGGAAATAGTATATATACAGATGATATGTATGAGAGTGAAAAATATGATGCTGCGTTAGAAGCAACAATTGCTTACTTAAAGAGTGCCGGATATACATATGATAAAAAGACTGGGAAATTCACAGAAGCACCTGAGGGTGCAAAAATGTCATATGAGATCTTGATTCCGGCAGAGGGAACGGGTAATCATCCGGTATATAGCATATTGACATCTGTAAAGGAAGCATTGGCAGGCATTGGAATTTCTCTGGTAATCAAAGATGTATCCGATCCGAATGAGTTATGGAGTGCCCTTAAATCAGGAAGACAGGAAATGTGGGTAGCTGCATGGAATGCATCATTAGATACGGAACTGTATCAGACATATCATTCTGACAATGTCATAGGAACTGGTGGTATGGATAGCAATTATTATCATATTACAGACAACGCATTAGATAAGAGGATAGCGGATGCAGAAGTAAGTACAAAGCGTTCATACCGAAAATCACTGTATAAAGATTGTTTTGATATTATTTTAGACTGGGCTGTAGAAGTTCCGGTTTACCAGAGACAAAATGGTGTAATTATCAGCTCAGAGCGGATAAACATAACGACAATAACCTCTGATATGACAGCGTTTTGGGACTGGAAAAGTGAAATTGAATTATTAGAAATGCAATAAAAAATTTTTACTCGCAACTATGAGGATACTGAATAGTTATGAATAAATAAAGACAATTTGCGAAAAAAAGTTGCTGAATTTGTAAAATAGTGTTAAAATAGTCAATAAGAGTATAGCTTTTATTGGCTATTTTATTTTAGAAGAGGAGGCATGTTATGAAGGGGAAGAAGCTGGGGGCTATTTTTCTTGCAGCTACGATGCTGACAGGATGTGGCGGAACAGAATTAAATGAGGAACAGTCAACGCTTGTTGCTCAATATGCAGCAGGGTTATTACTTAAATATGATAAGAACTATACAGATAACCTGCTGACAGATGAAGAAATTGCAGTAGCAGAAGAAGCTGAGCGGTTAGCAGCAGAAAAAGCTGCTGAATTAGAAAAAATACGAGAAGAAATGTTGAATGATGCAAAGACTGAACAAGCAGAAAGCCCAGAAGGAACCGGTAATGATGGACAAAACCAGGGGGCTGAAGATGTAGAAGAACCTAAATATTCCATGAATGATATTTTAAAGGTAGAAGGCTTTGATATTCAGTATACAGGCTATGAATTACTAGATACCTATCCATCAACAGAAGATGCTACTGAAGATGGGGATGTTTATTTTAGCCTAAGTGCAGCACCGGAACGTAAGTTGTTGACAATGCGTTTTCGTATAACGAATACAACAACAGAAGTTGCAAAGATATCACTGGTAGACAAGGAAATGTTATGTAAGCTGGTGATGCCAGATGGTTCAAAGAAAAATGCCATGATGACCATGTTATTAAATGACCTGGCATTTTATGATGAAGAGTTACAGGCAGGGGAGTCGCAGGAAGCTGTAGTTATTTTTGAGGTTAAAAACGATATTAACCTTGAAAAATTCAATTTATCTGTGGTTATAGGTGAAAATGCATATATGGTTGCGTTATAAAAATGTAATATTGCAAAAATTTTTATAAAAAATCTATATTTTTTGACATAGGTATGTTATAATTGAACAAGAGCGGAGTGCTAGAGGATAATTAAGGAGGAAGGTTACTATGGAAACTAAGATTTTACTTGAAAATGGTACGAATGAGTTAGAAATTCTCGAATTTACACTGGGCAAGAATCATTATGGTATTAATGTTGCAAAAGTGCGTGAGATTCTTACATATGAAGAGGTCACACCAGTTCCAAATGCCCACCCAAGTATACAGGGTATCTTTATGCCACGAGATACAATGATTACAGTTGTCAATTTAAAGAATAGTATAGGCTTAGCGGATGATGGAACAGAAGGATTTTTCATTATCACGAATTTTAACAAATTAAATATTGCATTTCGTGTAGATGCAGTACTTGGTATCCACAGAGTATCCTGGGAAGATATTATTAAACCAGATGCTACCATTAATACAGAAGGAAGTGGAGTTTCTACTGGTATTGTTAAATGGGATGACCGGTTGATTATTATTCTTGATTTCGAAAAAATTGTTACAGATATCAGTCCTGAGACAGGACTTAAGGTTTCTGAAATAGAGTCATTGGGTGAGCGTAGACGTAGTGATATTCCAATTGTAATTGCAGAGGATTCGCCATTGTTAAGCCGTTTAATTTCAGATTCTTTGCGTAAAGCGGGTTATGTAAATCTGAATTTGAATAACAATGGTAAGGAAGCATGGGATAAGTTGTGCAAGTACAAGGCAGATGGGACATTAAAACAAAACGCAGGACTTGTGATTACAGATATTGAGATGCCGATTATGGATGGTCATCGATTAACAAAACTAATTAAAGATGATCCGGTAATAGGTGAAGTTCCGGTTGTTATATTCTCATCTCTTGTAAATGATGAAATGCGTAAAAAAGGTGACCAGTTAGGTGCAGATGCTCAGTTATCCAAACCGGAAATTGGTAATTTAGTACGTGAATTGGATAAGCTTATATTTAAAGACTAATAGTTAGTTTAAAATCCCGCAAATAAATGATGAAGTTATAGATGTAATTCAGAAAACAGGGGCATAACATGTCCCTGTTTCATTGTGGCGTAGTTACATGGTCAGGAGGTTATTGTGGAATCATTACAGAAGATACAAAGTAAGTTAGATGAGGTAGATATCGTAGTAGTTGGTATTGGAGAGGAGTTTACTTTTTCAAAAAAAGAATACTTGAATACCAAAGTAGGAAAACGATATTTCAAAGATACTGGTGATGAGAATCTTCCTGATATTATAAGAGCGCTGGCAATGCGTGAATTAGATTGTAAACCATATATAAAGGCATACAACAAGCTTGCTGAATTACTGAATGGCAAAACCTATTTTGTTAACACATTGAATACAGATGACATTATTTTTCAGTCGGATATCAAAAAAGACCGAATTACAGCTCCTTGTGGGAGTCTGATGCGCATGCAGTGTGACGAAGGATGTGATAATAGTATCTTCAGTGCTGAACCGCTTCTGGAAATGGTGTATCAATGCTGGTTCGAAGATGGTATGCTATGGCAGAAGGCAAAACCGGAATGTGAAAAATGTGGAAAAGAAATTGTGCCAAACACAATACATGCGTCCTGCTATTTAGAGCAGGGCTACATAGATACATGGCTGGAATACAAATCATGGATTCAAAAAATACTGGATAAAAGAATATGTGTGTTAGAATTGGGTGTTGGTTTTGCATATCCGGAGGTGATTCGATGGCCATTAGAAAAAATGGTAAATCTAAGTGATAAAGCATTTTTAATCAGGGTAAACGAAAAATTCCCGCAACTAACAAGTGAAATACATGATAAGGGTATGTCTGTAAATGGTAATTCTTTTAAAATATTGTCGGAATAGAATTGTCTTAATAGATATTTTGTGTTAAAATAAACATAACTTTTTGGTTGCATTATATTTAGGCAGCTTGAGAATACATAAGGGGTGAGGTTATGGGCGAATCGGAAGAATTAGATAAAATGTTGAAGGAAACATCTGGTGGTATGGAACCAGAGGCAGACAATCAGGATTTGGAAGCGATTCTTGCTGAGATTGACAGCGGAATACAAGAACATTCAGAAATGGGTGATTCAAATGAAAAAATGAGTGATGATGATATTGCTGCATTGTTAGCGTCTATGAATGATGGGAAGGCAACAGCAGAACCAGAAATATCAGTTGCTAGTGATGAGAATATGAAAATGAGTGATGATGACATTGCTGCATTGTTAGCATCTATGAATGATGAAACAACGGTAACAGAAAACTCGCAACCTGCGGAAACAGTGGAAATTCCGGCGATAAGTGATCCGAATGCAAAAATGAGTGATGACGACATTGCTGCATTATTAGCATCTGTAAATGATGAAGTGGAACCGGCGTCGAATGAATTCGAAATGCAGGAATCTGCTGTAGAGGAAGTGGTAGAGATACCGGAAGTAAACGATCCGAATGCGAAAATGAATGATGATGATATTGCCGCTTTGTTGGAGTCGATGAATGAGGAAGAGGCAGTTGAAGAACCGCAGTCTAAGGATGAACCAGAGATAAGTAGTGACCCAAATTCGAAAATGGATGATGATGATGATATTGCTGCATTGTTAGCATCTATGAATGATGAGCCTGAAGTGGCGGCTGAAGATGTGGCAGTAGAGGAGCCGGTATTTGAAGAATTAGCACTGGATGAACCTGTATTTGAAGAACCAACGCCTGAGGAAGCTACAGTAGAAGAATTTTCATTAGAAAATAATGAAATGGAACCAGAAGCAATGGTTGATGATGATTTGAGTGCTTTGTATTCATTAGATGAAGAAGAAGCACCAGCCGAGTTTGAAGAAGAAACACCAGCCGGTCTGGATGATTTAGACAGCCTGTTGAGCGGTATTGGCGAAGAAACAGCAGCTGCCGCAAGTCAGGCAGAACAGTCACTATTTGAAGATGAAGATTCGGATATCATGGATTTATTAGGTCAGATGTCTGAAGACGATGAATTAAAGGATATCGAGGACTTGCTGAAAGGAGAGTCCGATGATGTTCCATTAGAGGAAACGCTGGCAGATATTCCTGAATTGCCGGATGATGTAGAAGAAGAACAGGAACTGCCTAAGAAAAAAGGCTTCTTTGGAGCTTTGTTTGGCAAGAAAAAAACAGACGATGGAGAAACACAAAAGTCAAAGAAGGAAAAGAAGAAAAAAGAAAAGCCTGTAGTGGAAGAAGACAATGAAGAACTCATTGAAGATGTAGAAGAAGAAATGCGCTTGAAAGAAGAAAAAGAAGCGAAGAAGCTACAGAAAAAGGAAGCCAAAGAAGCGAAAAAAGCAGAAAAGGCAGAAAAGAAAAAGGAAAAAGATGCTGCAAAAGCAGAGAAAAAGCGTTTAAAAGAAGAAAAGAAAGCCAGTGAGCCTGTGGTAAAATCACCACCACTTCCGAAAGCACCGGTTATTCTTATTTTTGTAATGGCAGCTTCTATCTGTGCCGTTGTACTTCTTGCAGCAAAACTGGTTCCGTACACCATGTATTTAGGTGATGCAGAAAAGTCATTTATCCATCAGGATTATGAATCTGCATGGAAAGAAATGTTAGGTGTAGACATAAAGGAAGAAGACCAGAAGTTGCATGACCAGGCAAAAGTAATGATGCAGGTAGAAGGTAAGTTGAATGCGTACGAGAGTTATATGACAATGAATATGCCTTTAGAAGCACTGAATTCTTTAATCTGTGGTATTGAGAATTATGAAGAATACAAAGCAGACGCAAAAGAATTAGGTGTGGAACGGGAATTTGAAAGTGTATATAATGAGATGGTGAATGCATTAGGTTCTGAATTCTACTTAGATCCGGAGACTGTGAAGTCTTGGAAAGAAACATTAAGTCCGGCCGAATATACAAAGATGGTTAGACAGGCAGTAGGACAATAATTTTTAAGGGGAGTTGTGTGCAGATGATATAGGAATCATCTGTATAACAACTCTCTTTCTTTTTCATAAGAAAATACCAAAATAAGGGCAAAAGACTTGTATCTTGTTGCTTTTTGTGGTATTGATTATATAGAGTGAACGTAACTATTCAGAATAGGGCTGCACTGGACTGTGCAGTTTGTATGAAGGCCATTCATATTAACAATGGTAACTTATGAGAGTACTGAATCGTTACGAGTGAAATACAATTGCGAGGAGATGAAAAAATGATTGCGATTATTGATTATGATGCAGGCAATATTAAAAGTGTGGAAAAAGCGTTACATTTTTTAGGAGAAGAAGTAGAAATAACAAGAGACAAAGATAAGATAAGAAATGCAGACAAGGTAATTCTTCCTGGTGTTGGTAATTTTGGTGATGCCATGGAAAATTTAAAAAAATATGAACTGATTGATGTGATACATGAAGTTGTTGACAAAGGAACACCATTTCTCGGTATTTGCGTAGGGTTACAGTTATTATTTGAACGTAGTGATGAATCAGATGGTGTATCGGGACTTGGCATTCTAAAGGGCGAAATTATAAGAATTCCAGATAACAATGGTGAGTTGAAAATACCACAGATTGGATGGAATACGATTCAATTACAGAGAAATTGTAAATTATTCGAGGGAATGGAAGATAATTCTTATGTGTATTTTGTACATTCCTATTACTTGAAGGCAACAGACGAATCCATAGTAACCGCAACTACAGAATATGGTACACTGATTCATGCAGCTGTGCAGAAGGATAATGTGTATGCATGTCAGTTTCATCCGGAAAAGAGCAGTGATGTGGGATTGCGTATTTTGAAAAATTTTGCGACATTATAATAAGTGAAAACTATGTTAAGGAAAAGAGGTTAATGATATGCTTACAAAACGAATCATTCCATGTCTTGATGTAAATGGTGGCAGGGTTGTTAAAGGTGTAAATTTTGTAAATTTGATTGATGCTGGTGATCCGGTAGAGATTGCAGCAGCTTATGATAAAGCGGGGGCAGATGAACTGGTATTTTTGGATATTACAGCTTCCTCTGATAATCGTCGTACAGTGGTTGATATGGTACGACATGTTGCAGACAAGGTATTTATTCCTTTTACGGTAGGTGGTGGAATTCGTACCGTAGAGGATTTTAAAGAGCTGCTTAGAGAGGGCGCCGATAAGATATCTGTCAATACTGCAGCGATTTTAAATCCACAGTTAATCAATGATGCAGCAGAAAAATTCGGCAGTCAGTGTGTTGTGCTTGCCATTGATGCGAAACGTCGCGCAGATGGTTCTGGTTGGAATATCTACAAGAATGGTGGACGCGTAGATATGGGCATTGATGCTGTTGAATGGGCTATTCAGGCAGAAAAACTAGGTGCTGGTGAAATTCTTCTCACAAGTATGGACGGAGATGGAACGAAAGCAGGCTATGATATTGAATTGACACGAGCTATTTCTGAAAATGTATCCATTCCGGTTATCGCATCAGGTGGCGCTGGTACAAAGGAACATTTTTATGAAGCTTTGACAGATGGTAAGGCAGATGCGGCATTGGCAGCTTCCTTATTCCATTTTAAAGAATTAGAAATCAAAGAAGTGAAGCAGTATTTACAGGAAAAAAATGTTCCTGTAAGATTATAGGAGGAAACAGATGCCACCAATTTCAAATGACTGGTTAGAACCGTTAAAGCCGGAATTTCAGAAACCATATTATAAGGAATTATTTCAGAAGGTGACAGAGGAATACCAGACAAGAAAAATATTTCCTCCGGCAGATGACATTTTCAATGCATTTCATTTAACGCCATTGTCGAAAGTGAAAGTAGTTATTATTGGACAGGATCCCTATCATAATGATGGACAGGCTCATGGCTTGTGTTTTTCTGTGAAACCGGATGTTGATATACCTCCGTCCCTTGTTAATATTTATAAGGAACTGGAAGAGGATTTGGGGTGCTATGTGCCAAACAATGGATATCTGACCAAGTGGGCAGAGCAGGGTGTACTCATGTTGAATACGGTACTTACCGTTCGCGCTCATCAGGCGGCTTCCCATCAAAACATGGGTTGGGAGCAATTTACAGATGCTGCGATCCGTGCAGTAAATGAAGTGGACAGACCAGTAGTATTTTTACTATGGGGACGTCCGGCGCAGCAGAAGCAATCGCTGTTAAACAATCCGAAACATTTACTATTGAAAGCACCACATCCTAGCCCGCTGTCAGCATATCGTGGCTTCTTTGGATGCAAACATTTTAGCCAGACGAACGAGTTTTTAACGGCAAATGGAATAGAGCCAATTGATTGGCAGATTGAAAATAGATAAGGAAAAGGTAACCGTTCAGCAGCCGATTTCTGGTAAAGACCGTTCGATGTGTAATCGATACGTGCAGTTCTTGTCAGAGACCAGTTGCTGAATTACTATTTGGAGTTAATTATGAAAATAAGTATTGTATGTGTTGGTAAAATAAAAGAGAAATTTTTTGTAGATGCCATTCGTGAATATGAAAAGCGTCTCAGCAGATATTGTAAACTGGAGATATGCGAAGTGGCAGATGAAAAGACACCGGATAAGGCAAGTGAAGCATTAGAAGAACAGATCAAAGAAAAGGAAGCCTGCCGCATGGAAAAATACCTTTCCGATGATGCCTATGTGATTGCTCTTGCTATTGATGGAAAGATGTTAGATTCGGTAGCGTTGTCTGAAAAGATAGAAAAAGCAGGTATACAGGGCGTAAGCCATATTCAATTTGTGATTGGTGGTTCTTTAGGACTGCACAAGCGAATTTTGGACAGAGCCGATTATAAATTAAGCTTCAGTAAAATGACATTTCCACACCAGCTTATGCGTGTGATTCTGTTGGAGCAGGTATACAGAGGGTATCGGATTATGAATGGGGAACCATATCATAAATAATTGAGGGAACGAAAAAATAATCTAAAAATGCAAAATAAGAACTGGCTGGAAAGAGATACTAGATTTTTAATGCAAAGATAAGTGTGTAACATGATTGATGTAGGAAGGATAAAAAGATATGTTGAGTATAGTAATTTGTGATGATGAAGAATTTTATATTGAACAAATAAAAAAGGGGGTAGAGGATTGTTTGCATCAAAGATACATTCGGGATTACCGAATAGATGTTTTTGATTCGGGAGAAGCATTGTGTAGTAATTTGGAACAACTAAAGGAATACCAGATTGCTTTCTTGGATGTAAATATGGAGCAAATGTCCGGTCTGGATGCCGCACAGAAAATTCGAGAGGTAAATAAAGAAGTATATCTGGCATTTATTACGGCGTATGTAGATTATGCAGTGGAAGGTTATAAGGTAGATGCTATTCGATATTTAATCAAGGATTCCTTGTCAAAAACACTTCCTGAATGTATGGATACCATATTAGATAAGATGGCATACAAGCAGAAGAAAGAAGTGTTCCAATTTATAGATGGAACAAGGGAAATTCCTGTCCGTAGGATATGTTTTGTGGAGAGTAAGAAACATAATCTTATCTTCCATATCAAAAACCAGGAAATGGAAACACGAATTATGTACGGAAAAATGAGCGATATAGAAGATATACTATTGCCTCATGGATTTATGCGAATCCATAAAAGCTATCTGGTGAATATAAAGGAAATTAATAAAATGGTAAACTATAAAGCGGAGCTGAAGATGGGAGAAAGTTTGCCGATCCCAAGAGATAAATATCGACAGGTGAAAGAGGCGTATTTTCATATGTTGGGGGAGGTGTGATATGGTAGAAATGCTTGAAAGCCTAATATTGATAGGAATAGAAGCCTTGGGTTGCGATTTGTTTTTTCAGACTTTTTTTAAGGAGCGTTATGATAAAAAACGATGGTTGCATATTTTAATAATTCTATTGCTTGTGGCTGTATGGATGATATTTGCAATATACATAGATGATACAGTAATACGTTCTGTATGTGGAACAGTTATAATGGCAATGAACATGCTTGTTTTTTATCGGGAAAAAATTGGTAAAATATTTTTTTGTGCTGTCTGTTATGAAGCAATTGTACTTTCGATGGATATGGGATTGCTTGCTATTTTTCAGCATTTTATGGGAGGAACATTAAAGGAAATTTTGGATATAGATGGGAAAATTACACCTTTATGGGTTTTGTTCAAGTTAATATTATTTCTATGTGTTATTGCAATTTATATAATATTTTCACAGGACAATGCATTAAAATTAAAGAATACGCAGTGGGGGCGTTTTTTCTTTTTTCCAATTTTTACAGTGATGGCTGTTGTTTTTATATTATTGGATAAAGCAATTGCATCCCAAACAGCAATGTTTCTTTCCTTTGGTTTGCTTTTGACAAATATTTTTTTGTTTTATTTGATAAGGGATTCTGCTAGTAAGTCAGAGAAAAATAGAAAAACAAGTTTGATTCTTGAACAGCGTCAGAATCAAATTGAAACCTATGAAAGTATGGAATTATCATATAATCTACAAAAAAGGAAAGTACATGAATTTAAAAATCACTTAGATTGTATTCAGGGTTTATTGCAGGAAAATAAAGAACGAGAAGCACTTGCATATATCAGTAAGATAAATAATTTGACTGAACAGCATATGAATTATTTTAATACATTAAATCCAGTTGCGGATGTAGTAATTAATCAAAAATATCAGCAGGCACAAGCGAATGGTATTACTATGGTAACTGTGTTAGATGAATTGAATGAAATTCCTATGAAGGATAAGGACTTAGTGGTACTATTATCTAATTTGTTAAATAATGCAATTGAAGCATGCCAGAATTTAGAAATAGAAAAACGAATGATAAAATTCAAATTTAAACAGGATAGGGAACAAATCATTATATCAGTTAGAAATCCGATAAATGAACCAATTACGATCATTGATAACAGGGTGAATACGACAAAAACGAACAAAAAAGAACATGGAATTGGATTTTATAATATTGAAGAGGTGATTGATAAATATCATGGAGATGGAACGTGTAGTAGTACACAGGATGAATTCTCCTATACCATTATTTTTGACAAAGAACAAATGCATAGTGTGTATTAAGTATGAAAGGCGGTCTAAAAACCGCCTTTTTTTGCCGAAAACCGCCGATTGGTGTAAAAAAATATTTTAAATAATATGTTTTGTGATATAGTGGTTTTAGGTTGTTTTGAAAAAGCATAATGTGGTATAGTATAAAATGCGATTAATAGCATATAGTTATAAATTAATGTGGAGGGCATTTATATGAGAAAAAAATTACAAGCTGCTTGTATAGTAGTAGGAATGAGCATATTACTTACTGGATGCGCGTCTCAGGAGACGTCGTCAGAGCAGGAAACAAATGGTAAAGAAACTAATGTAGTGGATATAAACAGCACAACGGAAGGTGACACAGAGAATAAAATAGCATCATCTTCTGCATTTCCGAATATTCCGGAATTTTCAGGCGAACTGGATTTTGAGTATGTATATGGAACAGATGCACAAACAGAGATAGGTTCTTATGCTGCTTGTGTATATACAGAAGATGGTAAGTATTTTGCAGAAATGTTAGACGATTATAGTGGTAGTCGATTGCTTTTTTATGATAATGCTTCTGGGCAGACTGTTCCAGTGTGTAGTAAAAGTAATTGTGCACATAATGCTGAGGGGTGTGATGCTTTCTTTGCAGAAGAAATATATTTTTCTCCGATTACAATGTGGTATTATGAGGATAATTTATATATGCCAATGTTAGATGGAGATTACATATATTTGGAAAAGATTAGTCCAGACGGTTCTACTAGGGAAAAAGCTGGTACTATATGCAGAATGGAAACAGAAATCACAATTAATGAAGATGGTTCACAATACAGCAGAAGACGTTGGCCAGGGGGACAACTTCATCGAGGTTATTTCTATTTTACTACATTTATTCCAGGAGATGAAAGTATAAACCTGTATCGAGTAAAATTAGGAAGTAATGAGGAACCAGAAGTATTGTATACTTTGAATGGAAATGAGCCTTGGTTGTTGCGTATTAAGCCATATGGTCGTTATGTATTATTTCAAATAACAACTTTAAACAATGAAACTCAAACATATGATGGTACTATATGTGCTTATGATACAGACACAGGTAGCATTTCAAGACTATGCGACAATGTCATTCGTGAGTTCATTGTAATGCAGAATTGTTTATACTATTGTGACACAAAGGATAACGTGTATTGTAAAGATTTAGACACGAAAAACACAAGTTTGTTCTATGAAACAAATGAAGATATGGATTTATATTCTGTAGAAATGTTTTCAACAGAAGATGGGCTGGTGTATCAATTGACAAATGTTGCGTTTGGGGCTGTCGAGAAGCAGTATGTACTATCTCTTGATGGAACTGTTAAGAAACAGATTGTAGTAGACATTGATACAGAAGATGTAGAAGAACAAAAGAAAGAACTTGTTCGACCATATTCATTCGTAGGAACGAAATAGCTGAATTTGGTTTATTAGATAAAATATAGTAACGTGGAGAGAGGTTATATGAGAAAAAAATTGCAAGCTGCCTGTGTCGTAGCAGGAATGAGTATTTTAGTAGCAGGATGTGCGTCAAAGGATGTATCATCAGAACAGGGTAAGGAAACCGTAAGTGAACACAGTACGAATGAGCCGGCAACCAGTACATCAGATACTGCAATATCAATATCTTCTGAACTTGAGAATATTCCTACATTCTCAGGCGAACTGGATTTTGACTATGTATATGGGACAGATGCACAGTCAGAGATAGGTGACTATGTTACATGTGCATATACGGCAGATGGAAAATATTATATGAAACCAACAAATGAATATAATGATAATAATATATTATACTATTATGATTATGCTACTGACCAGACAGTTCCCGTCTGCAGTAAGAGCAATTGTGAGCATAATGAAGAAAAGTGTGACGCTTTTTTTTCAGGTGAGCAATATTTTAATGTTCCTTCATTCTGGTATTATGAAGATTCTTTATACATTCCAATGAAGGAAGATGATTATTTGTATTTTGAAAAAATTAGTCCGGATGGCTCTACCAGAGAAAAAGCAGGAGTTATATTAAGATGGGAAGACAAGGTTACAGTCAATTTAGATGGTACAGAATCAGTTGATATGACATTTCCAGTTGGACAGCTTCATCGGGGGTATATGTACTTTACGAATTATAGTCTGGGTGATAAAAATGTAAAATTATATCGTTCAGAATTGGGAAGTAGTGATAATGCAGAGGTAATTTTTTCTCTTGAAGGAAATAACCCGGGAATGTTCAATATCAAACCATATGGTCGTTATGTACTATTTCAGATGTGTAATTTCAGTGATGATTACTTAGATTACAAGGGTGGAACATATGCCTACGACACAGAGAACGGTTCCATTTCGTTAATAGCGGAAGATATGATGGGTAATTATATTATTATTGAGAATCGCATGTATTATAATGATCAGAAAAATTGTATCTATTGCAAAGACCTAAAGTCTGGCGAAGTAAGTATGCTTTTTGATGGACTGGAGTTAGAAAAAGGTTATGCTACAACTTTATTTGCGAAAGATGGTGGATTTGTATACCAGATAGATAATAATCTGGGAGAAATATCAGAACAGATTGTCTTCGACCTTGAGGGCAAGGAGCAAGAACGCTTAGACCTTGAAGTTGGGGAAGGAGAAGTCGAAGCTTTTGAACCATATTCATTCGTAGCAAAGGAATAATGTAACTTATGGAAGCGAAAAGAATTTTCAGTAACAAAAAAACAATGCTGCTGTTCCTGCTCCTGTTTTTTGCAACAATATTTCTTTATATGTATTTTCAGTTTCAAAGCACTGCCAATACCGGCTATTGCTTTCAGGACAAGCTGGCTTATCAGCGAGAGTGGAAGCAGAAACTGGAAGGTATGTCTTTAGAAGCTGCAGAACAGCTACTTGAAGAGGAACAAGAAGCTGTTGTTGAAAAACAACAGGAAGATGCTGATGCAGGGATATATGATTGGAAGTCAGATTGCCAGAGTGTGGTGATGACAGAAGAACTAGAACTGGTAACCTATCTGCAAGCGTATCCCGGCTATTTAGCTAATATTCTGGAAGACAAAAGTGCAATCAGCAGTATAAGCATTTTCAAGAAAAGTGATTCCTTTGCTTCTGAAAATCTGGATAAAACGAGAGAAGATTATAAGAAGCTTGAAGGAACCACTGTTTCCTATGGACAATATGCAGGATTGACTACTGTTTTGGATTATGATGTGGTTCATTACAGTCTGCTTATATATGCATTTATTTTGGTATGGGCATTTTTTGAAGACGAGAAAAAGGGACTTAAGTGCATTGCTTATGCTTCTTCAGACGGGCGCGGAAAACTTGCACTTCGCAGAATCGCTATATTGGCTGGAGGAACGGTGGTGTTTACTATACTGTTGTATGCAGGACTGTTTTTGTGCAGTTTTGCACTATATGGTGGTGCAGGCGATTTAGGGAACCGTGTGCAGTCGATAGAAATGTTTCAGACATTTGTATTTCCAATGACTGTCTTGGAGTATATGGTGTATTATGTGGTGTTACATAGCGTGCTTACCTTTGTTATGTCACTTTTTATCTGGATGGTATTACTTTTATGTCGGAACCGCCTGTTTTCTACAGCAATTTTAATTGTTGTGCTGGCAGGAGAAACGATTCTAAGTCTGTCACTGAAGGAGCAATGCGCCATTCCAATATTAAAATACGGAAATCTTTATCATATGATTAATCCAGTGGAGATGCTCAGTACCTATCGCAATTACAGCTTGTTTGGCGAGATTGTAAATAGCTTTACGGTATTCATACTTTTAGTGGCATTGCTATTCGTAGTATGTTCCGGTGTATGTATCTGGATAAGTGTTAAGAGAAAGACTATAGCAAGTGCAAGTACTTTGGAAATCGCTCTGAAACACTTTACAAAGAAGATAAGTCATTGGTATCACAGGATACTTGCAAGTCTTTCTGTATTTGGGTTGGAACTCTATAAGATTCTTGTTATGCAGAAAGGCATTCTCTATATTGCTATCTGGGCATTTCTGTTATTTTCAGCTGTAGATACTACAGAGATTATGAGCTCCGGAGGCAGTGCTGCCATGCATGAAGTGTATGACAAGTATAGCGGTCCGGATGATGGACGATTACGAAATGAATATCTGGCAGAGCAGGAAAAGATATTAGCAGAATTAGATGCAGAATATGAAGCTGCCTGCATTGCCTATGAAAACGGTGACATCAATATTGATCAAATGGATGCAATGGAAAGTAAATATAGCGGAAGTATGTTGCTCAGAAATACTGTAAATTCCGTTAGCAGTCAGCTTGCCTATATGGAACGGGTAAAAGCAGAAACCGGTATTTCAGTGTGGTTTATGTATCAAAAGGGTTATAAGATTATGTTGACAGGAGATGGACTATATGCAGGGGAAGGCTATGGTAATCAGGAAACCTATGCTCTATATGCCATTGTGCTTCTTGTGCTGTTATTGAGTATGGTATTTTCCTATGACCGTTCCTGTGGTATGGAGAAGCTATTATATGCTACACCAGATGGACGACATAAGCTGTTTCATACTAAAATAAGAGTAGCGGCTTTCCTGTGTCTGCTTATATGTATTGTCACTTATGGATTAGAGTTATATGAAATACAGCATACCTATCCTCTTGACTGTTTTGGTGCGCCTGTGCAGAGTTTAACATTCATGGAAAAGTTTCCGTTACATATCAGCATTGGTGTATTTTTGGTATTGCTTGAGGTAATGCATTTTGTTACATTATTTGCGATTTGTATGATAATTTATTGTTTATCCACATATTTGCAGGATTTCAAAGGATTGCTTGCAAGTATTCTTGTACTGGTTGTACCATCTGTCATGTATCTGTTAGGTATCAAGTGGTGCGGTTATTTTTCTGCCACGCAACCCGTTATCTATGTGGAAGCTTTGCAGGAACATGGATTTGTCTACAGCGTGATTATGATACTCATAGAATTGGTAATTGGCATCATTTGTTATGGACTGGTGAAAAAAAGATGGTGCAATAAGACATATACAGGGAGGGTAACGTAATATGAAACTGGAATTCATAAAGTTGTCGAAAAAGTATGGAGAAAAATATGCATTGCAGGAATTTGATGCAATATTTCAGGAGGGCATATATGGAATTCTTGGTCCCAATGGAGCTGGTAAATCCACTCTTATGAATATGATGACTGACAATCTTACCCGTACCTCCGGCAAAATCTTATTGGATGGCAAGGATATTCTGGATATGGGCAAACAATATCGCAGTATTTTAGGATATATGCCACAGCAGCAGGGATTTTATGAGCAATTTTCTGCTACAGCATTTTTGAAATATATTGGTAAATTAAAAGGATATTCCGGAAAGAAACTAAATAACCAGGTAGAACAACTTCTTAAAAAAGTAAATTTATACGACTATAGATATGAAAAAGTAGGCTCTTTTTCCGGGGGAATGCGACAGCGTGTTTTGTTAGCCCAAGCGTTAATTGGCGATCCTAAGATTATTATTTTAGATGAGCCAACAGCAGGATTAGATCCAAAAGAAAGAATTAATATCCGAAACATTATTGCAGAATTGTCAAAGGATAAAATTATTTTCATTGCAACCCATGTGGTATCGGATATTGAGTGTATTGCAAACAAGATTATGCTGGTAAAAGGTGGTCGATTGATTGAACTTGATACACCAGCAGAATTAATTGCATCTGTGCGAGGTAAGGTAGGTGAAATTCATTGTGAAAAAGAAGATTTGCTTTCCTTACAGGAAACCTATAAGACAGGCACTACTGTGCAAAAAAATGATGGCATGTATTTCCGGATTGTGGGAGATAAACTACCGGATAATGCAAGAGAAGTAACAGATAACCTGACGTTAGAGGATGTATATTTGTATTATTTAGCTGAATAAAATTTGTTTTTGCATTATGATATGTTTTAAAAACTGTATAAAGCCCTCATTTCTCTATATAATCATACAATAAAAGTGACTGTTTACCAGAAAGCCTATGCGTCAGCCAGTCTGGTATAGATTGCATATTGGACACGCTCCCGCTCTGAAAGCATAGCGGACACATAGGCTGGCTATTGAACAATTGCTAATAAGCAGAGTTTTTATATACTAGTACAACGAATATTAAGTGATTGGTAGTTTGACTTGTCTGTTTTCCTGATAGAACTACTCCCCAAGCCTCGACGTAGCCACCGCTACGCCTACGTTTGTGAAGCAACACTCTCAGAAAACCATTCTGCGTCAAACTATCCAAAACTTAATTTTCGTTGTACTAGGAAATTTCAAATACTCTCTGCTACAATAAAATGTTGTGATTTTCTAGAGAAAGATAAACGCTGCGTTACGCAGCAGAAATGAGGGAATATGAAAAAAAGAGTAACGATTCTGATAGGTGCAGTCATTGCATTTCTGGCAGCATTTATCTACTATTATGTAACACTGCCAGCAATTAATTTGCATTCGGAAGGCATGTGGTGGTTTTTAATTATTTTAGTGGGTGCGTGTGGGCTTGTATATGCAGCATTCCGTGTTCGCACGGTAGATGATGTGAAAAGCTCCATTCCGCTTAAAATAATTGGAGGCATGATTGCAGTATTGGCTATTATATTTTTAATTGGTTCCATTCTTTCATCTCCAGTTGTGAATGCTAAGAAATATCAGCAGTTATTAAAGGTTGAGGAACGAAATTTTACAGATGATATTGTAGAAGTGAGCTATAACCAGATTCCATTATTAGATAAAGCCTCAGCTCAGTTACTGGGCGACCGAAAAATGGGAAGCATGGTGGATATGGTATCTCAGTTTGAAGTAAGTGACCGATACAACCAGATTAACTACCAGGACAAGCCGGTGAGAGTGTCACCTCTTATCTATGCCAGTTCCATTAAGTGGCTGACAAATCAGAGCAAAGGTATTCCTGCTTACATGATGATTGACATGACAACGCAGGATACTATTTGTGTAAAGCTAGAGGAAGGCATTCGTTACAGTGAGGCGGAACATTTTAATCGCAACATTTACAGACATTTACGTTTCCGTTATCCAACCTATATCTTTGCAGATTTCAGCTTTGAAATTGATGATAACGGAGTGCCATATTGGATTTGCCCGGTAAAGAAATTCAATATTGGTTTATTTGGTGGGCAAACCATTGGCAAAGTCGTAATATGTAATGCGGTTACTGGCGAGTGTACAGAATATGATATCAACGATGTGCCACAATGGGTAGACCGTGTATATCCAACGGATATGCTGGTAAATCTTTATAATTACCATGGAACTTTACAGAATGGATATTTTAACAGTGTGTTAGGTCAAAAGGGATGCTTGCAAACAACAAGTGGCTATAATTACTTGGCATTAGAAGATGATGTGTGGGTATACACAGGTATCACGTCCTTGAATGCTGACCAGTCTATTGTTGGATTTGTATTGATGAACCAGAGAACAATGGAGACACGTTATTATTCGGTTGAAGGTGCCATCGAATACTCTGCAATGAGTTCTGCTGAGGGACAGGTGCAGAATCTTGGATATCAGGCAACCTTCCCGTTGTTGTTGAATATTGCAGATGAACCAACCTATTTTATTGCATTAAAGGACGACGCCGGCTTGGTTAAGAAGTATGCCATGGTAAATGTTCAGAAATATCAATGGGTTGCAATTGGTGATACCGTAGCAGAATGTGAACGCTCCTATGTGTCATTGCTGAATACCAACGGTATTTCCGGTGGTTCTGATAGTTCTTCTGTTGAAGTAACTGGTAAGATTACAAAAATGGCTCCGGTAACCATTGAGGGTAATACCCATTATTATCTCTGTATAGAAGGAAATGAAGGAATTTACGATATCGACATGACCGATTCTGCATTAGTGAAAGTATTGTTCTATAATGAAGGCGATACGATTCACCTAAAATATGTGCAGGGTGGCAGTGTCAGTGAGGTAACAGAAATTATAGAATAAATGAAGAAGCCCCTGTTTACAAGTTTGCAAACAGGGGTTACTTCATATCCAGAGGATGGATGATAAGACGGTGAATTTGTCTGATTAGTTACTAATTTTCAAAAAAGGGTTGCAATTCTTGGAAAGATATGCTAATCTTGCTATAGAAATTAGGAAAGGTGGTGGAAAAATGTTGATTTAATCTGTTTTTTGAAGGAAAACATCAAGTAAATGAGTTAGGTGCTTATCGCACTGTATTTTTTGATGCCAAAAGACGGATTATTTCTATGTTTTTTCACTGGAATAGAGAATGGATGCTTGCTCTTTATATTAGGAGCAAGATCCATTAATAGTGGGTATAAATATTCATTATCATCTATACGAATAGCGAAATACGCATATATATTATGTGCGTAATTATAACATGGAACCGTCTGGAAGCAGGCGGTTTTTTTATATACTAGTATATAAAAAACAGGATGCGCACGAATTTGAAAGGAAGATGCACTGCGTACCAAATTCGGCGCGGCAAAGCGTGCAAGCATATCGAAAAGCTAAATTCGCAAGTGAGAGCTTGCGCGCTTTGTTCATATACTAGTACATCGGTTTTTAATTAACTAGACCAAATACTTGTCTATTTCTTCCATAGCACAAATTCAAAAATCCTCAGCGTAGCCCGCTACGCCTATGTTTTTTGAATTGCACTCTGCAAGAAATATTCTGCGTATTTAGTCCAGTTATTAAGAAACCGATGTACTAGAGAGGAGGTACTTATGGCACAGATAAATATATCGGGATTGACATTTTATTATGAAGGCAGCTATGATACTGTATTTGAAAATACATCCTTTAGCCTTGATACCGATTGGAAATTAGGCTTTATTGGCAGAAATGGAAAAGGGAAAACTACGTTTTTAAATTTGTTGCTGGGAAAATACGAATACAAAGGGAGTATTTCTACATCCACATGCTTTGATTATTTTCCTTACAAAATAATGCCGGAATGGATGACAGAAACTACCATAGATGTAATCGAACATATTGCACCAGATTACGAATTATGGAAAATCTGTTGTGAACTGGACCTATTACACACCGATGCAGAACTTTTATATCGTCCATATCAGACATTAAGTCATGGCGAACGAACAAAAGTGATGTTAGCTTTGTTGTTTTCGAAGGACAATTATTTCTTGCTGATTGACGAACCAACGAACCATTTGGATAGAGAAACAAGAGAAGTGGTGAAAGATTATCTGAATCGCAAAAAAGGATTTATCCTTGTATCCCATGACCGCTGGTTGTTAGATTCCTGTGTTGATCATGTGCTGGTGTTAAATCGCAATACCATCACGGTGGAAAAAGGGAATTTTGCATCCTGGTGGGAAAATAAACAGAAGCGGGATGCCTTTGAACTATCTGAAAATGAAAAGAGAAAGCGGGAAATCGGCAGACTGGAGGAAACAGCAAAAAGGACAGCCGCTTGGGCAGATAAAGTAGAAAAGAGAAAAATAGGATATGATCCGTTGAAAGAAACAGACCGTTCCATATCCAGCAGAGCATACATTGGAGAAAAATCCCGCCGTATGCAACAGCGAAGAAAAAATGTAGAACGAAGATTGCAATCGGAGATTGATGAGAAGTCAAGATTGTTAAAGGATTTAGAAACACCGGCAGATTTGAAGCTTATGCCTCTGACACACCACAAGGAAGTGTATGTGCAGTTGAAAGAATTTGGAATGGCATATGGTGACAAAGAAATATTGAATCATGTTACTATGGAGGTAAAGCGTGGCGAACGAGTTCTTTTGCGAGGTAGAAATGGATGTGGAAAATCAAGCATTATAAAATCTATTTTATCAGCACAAGGCGTTACTGTATTGAATGACAGAAAGGGAATTCGCGATTCGGACTTAAAGGAGTATCTGCAGGATGAACGTCGCCAATCTGGCACATTAGAGGCGGCAAGCGGTTTGCTTGTTTCCTATATCAATCAAGATACTTCGCACCTAACAGGCAGTTTAGATTCTTATATTGAACAGATTGGCGTAAACGACAGCCTGTTTAAAGCGGTACTTCGCCAATTGGATTTTGAAAGGGTACAGTTTGATAAATCCATGGAAGAATACTCGGAAGGGCAGAAAAAGAAGGTGCTGATTACAGGAAGCCTGTTACAGCAGGCACATTTATATATCTGGGATGAACCATTAAATTACATTGATGTATTTTCCAGAATGCAGATTGAGAACTTGATATTGAAATATCAACCAACTATGTTACTGGTAGAACACGACCATTTGTTTGGTGAAAAAGTTGCAACAAAAACAATTGATTTATAATATGTGGTTTAAGGATTTTTCACCCGATTAGAAAGCCGTTTCTATGGCAGAAAGAGAGGTAAATATGAATATAGTAGTATTAGAAAGAAACAGTGTAGGAACAGACGTAGCAGTAGCGTTTGACGCATTAGGGGATGTGACCTATTATGAAAATACTGTGACCTTGGAGGAAACTGCAGAACGAATAAAAGATGCAGATATTGTAGTAATCAATAAGGCTAGGATGAATGAAGCCACATTGAAAAATGCACCAAATGTAAAATTAATCTGCCTGTTTGCTACCGGTTTCGATAATTGCGATTTAGCATATTGTAATAAACATGGGATCAAAGTGGCAAATGTAGTGGATTATTCTACTGCAATGGTGGCACAGCATACATTTACCCTTGCTCTTGCGCTTTTGCAGAAATTGCCATTCTACGATACTTATGTAAAATCAGATGCCTACAGCAAACAGGAACGTTTCTCATATTTTGACACTCCAATTTATGAGTTAGAGGGCAAGACATGGGGCATTGTAGGAATGGGAAATATCGGTAAACGAGTAGCTAAGATTGCAGAAGCATTTGGCTGTCGTGTAATATTCCATTCGGTTACCGGAACAAGTAAAGTAACCCAATATGAACAGGTAGACAAAGATACTCTTCTGACAGAAAGTGACATCTTATCACTGCACTGTCCATTAAGTGATTTGACAAGAGATTTCATAGATAAAGAAGCTTTGAAAAAAATGAAGCAGACAGCCGTACTAGTGAATGTAGCGAGAGGCCCGGTTGTCAATAATAAAGATTTGTATGAGGCTCTTGTAAATGAGGAGATCATGGCAGCAGGACTGGATGTAATCGAGCAGGAACCATTAGCCTTTACCAATCCGCTAAGTAAGCTGAAGGACAGTAACCAGTTGATTATCACACCTCATATTGGTTGGGCAAGTGTGGAAGCACGAACACGTTGCGTAAATGAAGTATACAAAAATATTGAATCTTTCCAAAACGGAGTAGACAGAAATATTGTCATATTGTAAAATAGAGATACGAACATATTTTCGTTTTATATACTAGGAAATTACAACAGTTTATTGTAGCATGGAGTATTTGAAATTTCCTAGTACATCGTTTTCTTAATAACTGGACTAAATACGCAGAATATTTCTTGCAGAGTGCAATTCAAAAAACGTAGGCGTAGCGGGCTACGCTGAGGATTTTTGAATTTGTGCTATGGAAGAAATAGACAAGTATTTGGTCTAGTTAATTAAAAACCGATGTACTAGTACATAAAATAGGATGCGCACAATTTGAAAGGAAGATGCACTGCGTGCCAAATTCGTGAGAGCAGGCATTGTTCTTTTAATAGATGAAAATTAGGAGGTTTATAATGAGGAATTCAATGATCGAAGTAAAACATATCTCAAAAGAATTTGTATCGCCTAAGAAATATCCCGGTTTAAAGGGTGCAATCAAAGGTTTGTTTTCTAATGAAAAGGTGACAAAGAAAGCCGTAGAAGATATTTCCTTTACCATCCATGAAGGCGAAATTGTTGGCTACATTGGTAGCAATGGTGCAGGGAAATCCACAACCATTAAGATGATGACAGGAATTCTGGTGCCTACAGAAGGGGAATGTCTGGTGGGGGGAATCAACCCTTCCCAAAATAGAAAAATCAATGCCAAAAATATTGGTGTTGTATTCGGACAACGTACCCAGTTATGGTGGGACTTACCGCTTAGTGAATCCTTCACCATTTTGAAAGAAATATATGATGTCAGCGACGAAGATTATCAGGAGCGAATGGATTTTCTGAATCGGGTATTAGGATTGCCGGAATTTTTTGATAAACCGGTTCGTACCTTATCACTGGGTCAGCGAATGAGAGCAGATTTAGGTGCAGCACTTCTCCACAATCCACGCGTATTGTACCTTGACGAGCCGACGATTGGACTTGATTTGATTGTAAAGGACAACATCAGAGAAGCCATTAAAGAAATTAATCAAAAATATAAGACAACAGTAGTACTTACCACCCATGACATTGGTGATATTGAAGAACTATGCAGTCGTATCATAATAATTGATGAAGGTAAGAAAATCTATGATGGCAGTTTGGAAGAATTAAAGAATACCTATGGAAGAAAGTGTAAAGTCTCCATGGAGATCAAGCAACCAAACATTGTACAAAAGCTGGTGTTAAACAACTGCGAAATGAATTTCAATAGTGAAACAAATGTACTTCAGGTGACGTTTGATAAGCAGCAGACACAGGCAGGCGATATCATTTCTTCTGTTATGAAAAATACAGAGGTAAGTGATATCAAAATTGAGGAAACGGAATTAGCAGAGATTGTGAAAGAGATTTATAAACACAATCTGTAAAAGAGGGGAGAGGCATTCATGAAAAAACATTTAAAAATCTATCTTCCATTTACCTTGAATGAAATCAAGCGATGCTTTGCCTATCGGGCGTCCTTTTATCTGTTTATTCTTTGTAGTTTATTTGGCTCTTTTATTTCTTACTATCTTTGGATGGCGATTTATGGAAGTAGCACCAACCCCGTTCTTGGTGGGCTGACAAAGAATGAAATGGTTGTATATGTGTTTATGAATTATGTAACAACCAGTCTGGTGACGATAAGTATTGCAGAAAATGTAAGCGAAGATGTTGTAAAAGGAACTGTAGCCATGAACCTGATTAAGCCTATTGATTATCGAATAAGCTTAATTGCAAGGGCTGCCGGTTCGGTGGTGTATCGTTTTGTAGCACCAGCCGTATTTATCTGGATTGGAATAGAAGTATATAAAGTCTGTGTACTGGGTATGCCGGTAATTAGTCCATTTACCGTATTGTGTTATGTGGCAAGTACCGGTATGAGCTTTTTGATTTATGTTCTATTTGATTTTTGCTTTGGTATGATTGCATTTTTCAGTACATATATCTTTGGTATGATGATGGCAAAGGAAGCATTGCTTTCCTTCCTTACAGGACAGCTTATACCCCTTGGATTTTTCCCGGAAGTGGTGCAGAGGATTTTTGATTTTCTGCCATTTTCGTCCATGGTATACACACCGGTTATGATTTACCTTGGAAAATATACCGGGGAAATGCTTGTGTTTGTATTACTGCGACAGGTTCTCTGGGTTGTAATATTATATGCATTAGGAAGCTTTATCTGGAAATTAGTAACGAAAAGATTAGTAGTTCTTGGTGGTTAAGGGGGTGTGATAATGAGAACATTAAAGCGTTATGCAAGATTGTATCGTGTCTTAATTGCACAGTTTTTTAAAGTGATTTTACAGTCAAAAATTGATTTTTTTATGGGATTGATTGGTTTCTTTTTTACCCAGATTCTTGGAATTGCATTTTTATATCTGGTCTTTCAGCAGATTCCTGATTTACAGGGGTGGAGCTTAGAACAGTTGATTTTTATTTATGGATTTGCACAGATTCCACGCGGCATTGACCACCTTCTGACAGACAATATCTGGCTGGTGGCATGGCGTCTGGTAATCAGTGGTGATTTTGACAGATATATGCTTCGCCCGATGAATATTTTCTTTCAGGTGATAAGTGAAAAATTACAGCCGGATGCTGTGGGTGAGTTGTTAGTAGGTATGATTCTCATTGGTATTTCGATTTCGAAAGGAATCGTTTGTATGGATGGTATACATATTTTAATGTTTGTAGTATCAGTACTGGCAGGTGCATTGATTTACACATCTATAAAATTATTTTTTGCTTCGCTGGCATTCTGGGTAAAGCAGAGTGGACCGTTTTTGCAGGTTGCCTATGAAATGGCTGATTTTGCAAAATATCCAACAGAGATTTATGCAAAAGGAATCCGTTTCCTGATCACCTGGGTAATTCCATTTGCGTTTGTGGCATATCTGCCGGCAAGATATTTTTTGAATGTGGAGTCGTCACTTTTTAACATTGGAATGGAATGTATCATCGCAGTTGTATTGTGGTGTGTGGCATATGGATTGTTTTCACATGGTACAAAGGTGTATGAGAGTGCGGGAAATTAAGTACCAATCATTTCCGGTAGGAATTCGATAGAGACTATGTTATGATACTTTCTGTAATAAATATGTAACATATCGCAAACGAAATGTAACATTTTATTACATACAAAATAAACTGCCGAGTAACAGAACAAAGTAGCTTACCTATTTTGCTGTTGCGAACAAGGCAGAACGGAGGTTATCATGAAAAAATTAGTAGTTATCGGCCTTACAGCCCTTACAATTGGATGTACCGCGCCATCCTTGGATGCATTTGCACAGAGCAAGGTGATTACAGTTACAGGCGAGAATTGCGTGGTGAATCAAAGCTGTGATTTGACAGAATTAAAAGAGTGTATCAAAAGCGTAAGTTTACCAGGCTCATGCTTCAAATGGGGAATCATTCAGTTAGATACATTCTGTCCAAGTGGTTCTGAAACAGATAAAAATTGCGGAACGGAAACACCGGATATTGACACAGTATTGCCGGAAGAAAATGTCCCGGATACCGATTGTTCAGGTGATATAGAACAGCCAGACAACAATATTCCAGATGTGCCAGAGAACAACGCACCCGTTCAGCCGGACAACGGAACCACAGAAGAACAGCCGCCGGTATCCACACCGGAAGCATCCGATTATGCCACACAGGTAGTAGAGCTTGTAAATATTGAGCGTGCCAAAGAAGGCTTATCACCACTTACCATTGATGCAACCATTACCACCGCAGCTATGGTACGTGCCGGAGAAATCCAAACGAGCTTTTCCCATACAAGACCAAATGGAACGCAGTTTTCTACCGCAATGAAAGAAGCTGGTGCACAGTATACAATGGCAGGAGAAAACATTGCATGGGGACAGAAGACGCCGGAAGCAGTCGTAACTGCCTGGATGAACAGCCCGGGGCATAGAGCTAACATTATGAACGCGAACTTTACACGTATCGGTGTAGGTCACGTAAAGAATGCAGCAGGAACTTCCTATTGGGTACAGCTGTTTGCTCGCTAAAAATTTTAAATATCCAATGTGACACGACAGTAACTCCTGCACACTTTGTTACGAAATAAATTTCCTAAATTCATTGACATTTTAGGTATCCTATAGTAAAATAAGTTCGATTTTAATGTTTAGCAAATGCAAAGATAAGGACTAGTAAGTGATTGCACTGTTTTCAGAGAACTGCCGGCAGGTGTGAGGCAGTAGCAGAGGTCATCTGAACTCACCTTGGAGCTTCCTGACTGAACACGTATCGTACCATGTACGAACAGTAGGCAGGACGGGTAATCCCGTTATAGATGTAATGAGTGCATTTCTTTGAAATGAACTAGAGTGGTACCGCGAATGACAGCCTTTTCGTCTCTAGATTTTTAGACGAGAAGGCTTTTTTTAATTTTCAGGAGGAACAAGTACAATGGAAAAGTCATATTCACCAAAGCGAATCGAGAAAAAATGGCATGAAATATGGGATAACGAGGAAGCGTTTAAGGCAACCAATGATTATACCAAGCCAAAATATTATGCATTAGTAGAATTCCCATATCCATCCGGACAGGGATTACATGTAGGTCATCCAAGACCATATACAGCACTTGATATCGTAGCAAGAAAAAGAAGAATGCAGGGGTATAACGTATTATATCCAATGGGATGGGATGCATTTGGTCTTCCAACAGAAAACTATGCAATCAAGAACAAAATTCATCCAAAGATTGTAACACAGAACAACGTGGCGCATTTTAAGGATCAGCTTCGTTCCTTAGGTTATTCTTTCGACTGGAGCCGTGAGATCAATACAACGGATCCGGAATATTACAAATGGACACAATGGATTTTCTTAAAATTATTTAAGAAAGGACTTGCATACAAGACAGAAATGCCAATCAACTGGTGTACTTCCTGTAAAGTAGGTCTTGCCAACGAAGAAGTAGTAAACGGCGTTTGTGAGCGTTGTGGAAGCGAAGTAGTTCGTAAGGTTAAGAGTCAGTGGATGTTAAAAATCACTGCATATGCAGATAAATTATTAGAGGGCTTAGATCATGTAGATTATATCGACAAGGTTAAAGTATCCCAGAAAAACTGGATTGGACGTTCCACTGGTGCGGAAGTAGATTTCAAGTTAGCCGGTAAGGAAGATACCTTAAAAGTATTTACTACAAGACCGGATACTTTATTTGGTGCCACATACATGGTAGTTTCTCCGGAACATCCATTAGTAGAAAAATATAAAGACGAAATCAGCAACTATGATGCATTAGTAGCATATCGTGAACAGGCAGCAAAGAAGTCTGACTTTGAAAGAACAGAATTAGTAAAAGAGAAAACTGGTGTAGAAATTCAGGGAATCAAAGCCGTTAACCCGGTAAATGGAAAAGAGATTCCGATTTGGATTTCAGACTATGTATTAATGACATATGGAACAGGTGCGATTATGGCAGTTCCGGCACATGATGAAAGAGACTGGGAATTTGCAAAAAAATTCGGTCTTCCAATCGTAGAGGTAGTTGCGGGCGGTAATGTCGAAGAAGCAGCATATACCAACACAAGCACCGGAAACTTAGTAAACTCTGACTTCTTAAATGGGTTAGAGGTTGCCGATGCAAAGGAAAAAATCATTGCCTGGTTAGGCGAAAAAGGTATCGGTCAGAAGAAAGTAAACTACAAGTTAAGAGACTGGGTATTCTCCCGTCAGAGATATTGGGGTGAGCCAATTCCGATTGTAAACTGTGAAAAATGTGGTTATGTGCCGATTGATGAAAGCCAGTTACCACTGATGCTCCCGGAAGTAGAAAGCTATATGCCAACCGACAATGGAGAATCACCATTAGCGGCAATGGAAGATTGGGTAAATACAACTTGTCCTTGCTGTGGTGGTGCTGCAAAACGTGAAACAGACACTATGCCACAGTGGGCAGGATCTTCCTGGTATTTCTTACGTTATGCAGATCCTGACAATAAGGATACATTTGCAAGCAAGGAAGCATTAGATTACTGGCTTCCGGTTGACTGGTACAATGGTGGTATGGAGCATACAACACTCCACCTCTTATACTCACGTTTCTGGCATAAATTCTTATATGATGAAGGATTATTAAGCACACCAGAACCATATCAGAAGAGAACTTCACATGGTATGATTCTTGGTGAAAACAATGAGAAGATGTCTAAGTCCCGTGGAAATGTAGTCAACCCGGATGAAATCGTAGAGGAATTCGGTGCTGATACTTTAAGAACTTACGAAATGTTTATCGGTGCCTTTGACTTAAGTGCTTCCTGGTCACAGGAAGGTGTTCGTGGATGCCGCCGGTTCTTAGAGCGTGTATGGAAATTACAGGATATGCTGACAGATGGCGATTACAGCACAGATTTAGAGACAAAGATGCACCAGACCATTAAGAAAGTGTCTTATGACTTTGATAATTTAAAATTCAACACAGCCATTGCTGCTATGATGGCACTGGTAAATGAATTTTATAAGAAAGGCTCTATCACAAAAGCAGAGTTCAAGACATTATTAGTACTGTTAAACCCGGTTGCACCTCATATGACAGAGGAATTATGGGAAATGTTTGACTTCGGCGGTCGTGTATATCAGCAGGGCTGGCCGGAATATGACGAAGCGAAGACAGTAGAAAGCGTCATCGAAATCGCTGTTCAGGTAAATGGTAAAGTAAAAGCAAAAGTTATGGTAAGCCCAGACGAAGAACAGGATACTGTAAAAGAAAAGGTAATGGCTAGTGAAGGCGTTATCAATGCAGTAGAAGGCAAGAATATTGTGAAAGAAATCTATGTAAAAGGAAAAATTTATAATATTGTTGCAAAATAAAGTAAGTAGAAAGAGACAGTTCCCCCTGTCTCTTTCTGTGCAGAATATATAACTATGCAGAAGGCGCAAGCTATATGTGCAAATTTTACGGAGAAGTATACTCATAAAATGCTATTTTACATATAGGATCATAGCGGATATCCGTCTCATAATGATATCTTCTGAATAGTTACCGAAATTGAAATGAGGAATATATATGGACGAATATTTCAGAATTATAGAAGATAAAATGAAAACAGCAGGCTATGAAGTGGATGGTAGCCGCATTTACAATGAGATCTGTGACGAGATGGACGGAAAAGAAAATGGACATTATGTTATTTTGGTAAAGCAGGAGGGTAATGTGCATTTTGAATACCATATCGAGATAATGGATGAAGAATTCAACTTAGAAGGCATACAAATTATGGATGGCGAAAAAAAATCATATGTAAATTTTGATGAATAATGTATTTCAATAGTGGGAGGCAGACTGTGATGGAACAGTATTTAAGAACGTATGCGGAAGTGGACTTAGAAGCAATTGCCCACAACATAGAGGAAATCAGAAAAAAAGTGGGAAAAGAAGTCATGATAGCGGCTGTGATAAAAGCAGATGGCTACGGACATGGTTCCATTCCTGTTGCAAAAAGATTGGAGAAGGATGTAGATTTCTTTTGTGTAGCGGCAATCGAAGAAGCAATTGAATTGCGTGAGCATGGATTTGACTTACCAATTCTTATACTTGGATATACCTCGCCAAGTCAATACGAAGATGTGGTGAAATACCAGATAGCACAGACAATTTATGATTATGAAACAGCAGAACAGTTAAATATAATCGCTGAAACAATGGGACAGAAAGCGAAAGTTCATATTGCCTTAGACACCGGTATGAATCGAATTGGATTTTACTGGAATGAACACAGCTTAGAAGACATTGAAGCAATCAGTAAAATGGAACATATTGAATTAGAAGGATGCTTTTCTCATTTTTCTTGTGCGGATATGGCTGATAAAGATTTTAGCAAAATGCAAATGAAGGTCTATGATGACTTTCTTGATGCATTTGAAAAGCGCGGTATTGTTATACCTATCAAGCATTTGTGTAACAGTGCCGGTATTATGGAATTTGACAGTCACAGATTTAATATGGTTCGTTCCGGAATTATTACCTACGGACTCTATCCATCTGATGAAGTAGACAAAACAGCGTTGCAGCTACAGCCGGCATTGCAGTGGAAAACCCATGTGATACATGTAAAGACCGTCGGAGCAGGAGCAGCTGTCAGTTATGGTGCTACGTATGTAACAGATGGTCCTACAAGGATCGCAACCATATCCATCGGTTATGCAGATGGATATCCGCGCGCATTGTCTAACAAAGGACGTGTGTTGATACACGGACAGTCAGCACCTATTATCGGTCGTGTGTGCATGGATCAGCTTATGGTAAATGTCACTCATATTCCAAATGTGAAGGTAGAGGATGTTGTTACATTAGTAGGACGGGATGGAAACGCATATATTTCTGTTGAGGAAGTGGCTGAACTGTCAGATAGCTTTAATTATGAGTTTGTCTGTGATATCAGCAAACGTGTGCCAAGAATTTATTTTTAGGAGAAGAATGCATGAACAAAATTATGTTTACCCATAATGAGTTAAGAGAGCAATACCCGAAATTTCGTTACAAGGAATACCGGCTTACCATAGAAGACAACCAGTTAAAAGTCCAATATTTTTTTGAAATACCTGGATTATCCGAATTTTCACCATATTGGAAATTCCCAATGGCTGGTCATTCATTAGAGGAATTGCAGGAAAACAGAACTTTTCAGGAGCTTATTTTTTCTTTAGGAATGGTTGAATTAGTAAGCTATTGGAAAATTACCTGTTCGCCACTGGTAGAAATCCAGTGTGGCTATGTGACAGAAGAACAGGCAGAATGGTGGCGTGAATTGTATTTCCATGGATTAGGAGAATTTTATTATACAAATGGAATTGAGCCAAATCGAGATACTTTCATGAAAATTGTAAGTCTTGGAACACCATTTACTGGTGAACGACAACCATTAGCACATGCACAGGGGTGCCTGGTTCCAATCGGTGGCGGAAAAGATTCTGTCGTATCTGTGGAATTAATGCGCAAGGCAGGTGAGGAATGTACCTGCTATATTATCAATCCTCGGGGGGCTACCACAAATACAGCCGTTGCAGGCGGGTTTGATCAAGCGCACATTTGCAATGTAAAGCGAACCTTAGATAAAAATATGATCGAGCTGAACAAACAGGGCTACTTAAATGGACATACACCATTTTCGGCTATTGTCGCCTTTTCTGCAACGATTACCGCATACCTTTTGAATTTGAAATACATTGTATTGTCCAATGAAGCCAGTGCAAATGAAAGCACTGTAAAAGGAAGTACTGTAAATCACCAGTATTCAAAGAGCTTTAAATTCGAGCAGGATTTCCATACGTATGAAGCAGAATACGTAAAGACAGGTACGTATTATTTTAGTTTATTGCGTCCGTTAAGTGAATTTCAGATTGCGAAATTTTTTGCAGAGTGTACGCCGTATCACGATTCCTTCCGAAGCTGTAATGTAGGAAGTAAGGAAGATATCTGGTGCGGCCACTGTGCGAAATGTCTGTTTGTGTATTTTATTCTTTCACCATTTATCGAACAGGAGCGTCTGAAAGAAATCTTTGGTGCAGACATGTTAAATGATGCGTCTATGACAGAAATCATGGAACAGTTGGTTGGCGTAGCAGATGAGAAGCCATTTGAATGTGTGGGAAGTCGTGATGAAGTGAACACGGCTATCTGTTTGACAATCCATGCGTTAGAAGCAGAGGGCAAAGAACTTCCATTACTATTTAAACAATATAAACAGTTAGCACAATACAAGCAATATAAAGATGCTGCCAATCCATTTTTCACATATTACAATGAGGAAAACTTATTGCCGGAAGCATTTGCAGAATTGGTAAAAAAACATTGTTGCTAAGCAAATCAAAGAATTGTATTCTTTCAACCGGGAATTTGTACGGATACGCAAATCCCGGTTGAGAAAGAAGCTGCGGATGCAACAGAATGGGAGGAATTATGATAGAGGTATTGAAAGAACTGGTTCGAGAGAAACGTGTTCTGATATTAGGATTTGGTAGAGAAGGAAAATCAACATACCATATGTTGCAAATAGTAGGCGGTTACGAATCCCTTACCATTGCAGATAAAAATGCTATTACCGATTCCGTTGAAGCGACGTTACTTACAGGTGATGCATACCAGCAAACGTTAAATGACTATGATATCGTATTTAAAAGTCCGGGAATTGTGTTAGAACAGGAATATGAAAGTTATACTTGTCATATACTGTCCCAGACAGAAGTATTTTTCAGAAGATACCGTGAACAAATTGTAGGAATTACAGGCACAAAAGGAAAAAGCACAACAACCACATTGTTATACCATATTTTAAAAGAAGCAGGAAAAGATGTGGTACTCGCCGGAAATATCGGCATTCCTGCATTTGATATTGTGAAAGATATCACACCGGACTCTATTATTGTATTTGAGATGTCCTGTCACCAGCTAGAGTACATGACTACGTCACCACGAATTGGAATATTACTCAATATTCACGAGGAACATTTAGACCATTATGGAACGATGGAAAAATACGTGGCGGCAAAAGAAAATGTATATCGCCACCAGCAGTCGGGAGATATTTTATTCTGTAATAAGCAGTGTCTTCCAGCCAAGGGTACATGCGCTGGTAATGTAGTGGAGATCTCATGCGAAGCAGGTTCGGATATCCGGTTAAATGGTGAACAGATCGAGTGCGATGAAGTTATTTATGACATTCCGGTGTATGACATTGGACTAATCGGACACCACAATTATTTTGATATTGCATTTGTGTATGGTGTTGCAAAAGAATATGGTATTACTGATGAAGCGTTTACATCTGGACTATGTACGTATGAGACGCTTCCACACCGTCTGCAATTTGTTGGTATATATGGTGGCGTTCGTTTTTATGATGATTCTATCTCTACGATTTGTGATACTGCTATTCAGGCATTGGAAAGTGTGCCGGGTGTTGAGACAATTCTCCTTGGCGGTATGGACAGAGGAATTGATTATACAGAATTGATTGATTACTTAAATGAGTCACCTGTGCCGAATATTATTTTGATGGAAGATACCGGGAAGCGCATTTTAAAGGAAATTAATGCCAGACCGCATTTCCGTGATACCAGTCGGTTGTTCTTGGTAGAGCATTTAGAGGATGCTGTCAAAAAGGCAAAAGAAGTGACACGCCCGGGAAAAAGTTGTGTGCTGTCTCCGGCGGCAGCAAGTTATGGTATTTTTAAGAATTTTGAGGAGCGCGGAGAGCGATTTCAGGAATTCGTTCGGGTGATAGAGTAAATTCTGATTTGCGGGAGAACCAAGCGTATTTGTTACCCGTCCGGCAGAGAGAGGGGCTGTAGCTTGCTATCAGAGGCAGGGCACTTAGCTGTAAGTGGTACTAAGGGATTTTGCCTGTTGCTAAGGACAATCGGGAAAATATAGAACTCGCAAGCTCAGACAACTATATTTTCCCGATTAACGCAACAGACAAAA
>JBGVMW010000115.1:0-3667 GCA_045125095.1 Lachnospiraceae bacterium | reverse complement strand
ATGAAACGGATTCTTCTAAACCAGGCAGTCATTCAGGCGGATGAAACCACAGTAGAAGTAACCAAAGACGGTCGAAAGGCCGGAAGCAAAAGTTACATGTGGGTATACAGTACAGGAGAATATGATTCTTCCGGAAAACGCATAGTCCTGTATGACTACAGAAAGACACGTGCCACAGAGCATCTGAAAGATTTTCTTGGAGAGTATAGCGGCATATTGGTCTCTGATGGTTATCAGTCTTATCATACCCTTGAAAAAGAAAAGGATGGATTCCTAAATATCAGGATGAAAAGAGCCTTACTATTTTTGATGAATTCCTGCCATGGTCTGAATCACTGCCAAGTAATATCCGCAAGCCCAAGAAACAAAATATTCGACTACCTGTATTATGACATAAAAAAAGCGTAAGCGGTAGAGCTGACTGGTTTAGCGCTTACACTGATTTTGTATGAGAATACTATGTTTACGACAATAAAAAAAGTTTGATTTTAGTTCATAATAGTTTTGTATTGAACCAAAATGACAAAAACATAAACTTGACAAATAACATAGGTGGTAGTATCATTAGTTTAAAAGAAAGACAAAATGGTTTATGAAGAAACTAAAATGATGATAAAATGAACGGAGGTGGAACATGAACCTATATTTCGAATTGTTGAAAAAACCAGTGTTCAATATGGAAGAAGTAAATGAGTTTTATAATAATATGGACAGCGCACGTTCTGCGATTAAGCGATTGATGAAAGATGGTATGGTGGCTAAGATTCGTAATAACATGTACACCTGCATTAGCGGAGAAACTGGTGCGCCGGTTGCAAATCGTTTTCAGATAGCTAGCCATATTACGCCAACATCATACGTGTCTCATCATACAGCCATGGAGTATTATGGAATTACAGATCAGGTTTATTACGATGTGTATGTATCTTCTGAGACCAGTTTCCGTGATTTTACATTTGATGGGTATACGTATTGTTTCGTAGCGTCGAAAAGTCCAGAAGGAATTGAAAAACTACCTTATAATGGAGGCGTTGCAGTAACCAATTTGGAACGTACCATTGTAGATAGTATTAAAGATATGGATAAGATTTCTGGCATTGAAGAAGTAGTGCAGAATATAGAAAGTGTGCATCGAATGCAGGAGAAAAGACTGCTCAAGTACCTGGAACTCTACCAAAATCAATTCTTGTATCAGAAGATGGGATATCTGTTATGGCAGCACAAGGAGAAAATGGGATTGTCTGATTTATTCTTTGAAAATTGCAAGAAGCAAATTGGGAAAAGTAAGCGTTATCTTACACGTGACCAGGATGGAGGTTGCTATGATAATACTTGGAAACTGGTAGTACCAGAGGATTTACAAAATATGAAGAATGGAGTGATGATGGATGCCGATATATGATAAAGTAGAGATTGGAGGTGTTGCACAGCAGCATGGATTCGTAAGAGATACTTTTGAAAAGGTTTTGCGATTGAGAGAACTATTGCGTTATTTGAATGAAGAAAACTATTTAAGAGAGCATCTTCTTTTGAAGGGCGGAACAGCCATCAATTTGACAGTTTTCAATCTTCCGCGTTTGTCCGTAGATATTGATATGGATTACACACCAAATGATACAAAAAGGATATGTTAGAGGCCAGAGATAAGATTACGACTCTTATCAAGGATTATATGGAGGCGGAAGGATATCAGCTTTCTAAAGGGTCACGATTTACGCACAGTTTGGATGCTTTCTATTGTCAGTATCAGAATGCCGGTGGCAATAGAGACATGATTAAGATTGAATTGAACTATTCTTTACGTGCACATATTTTGGAACCAGTACATAGAAAAATCCTTCCGGAAGTATTTGATGATGGTATGACAATTCGCATGGTAGCTCCGATGGAGATTTTTGCAGCAAAGGGAAATGCTCTGATTAGTAGTGCAGCAGCAAGAGACTTATATGACTGGTGAAACCTGATTGCTGAGAATCTGTTTGAAGATGAAAGAGATATGTTTCGTAAGTGTTTTGCATTGTATGCAACGATTTCAGCAGAGACAGTGAATCGGAATTTCGATACATCTGCTATTGATTCTTTGAAGTTTGATAAGATACGTAGAGATTTGTTCCCTGTACTGAGCAAAAAAGATAATTTTAAGCTGGATGAGAGAAAGCGGCAAGCAAAAGATTACATTGCTGAGTTGATGCAGCTGACGGAGCGAGAACAGGAATACATGGACCGTTTTATTGCCAAAGAGTATGTTCCAGAATTATTATTTGATGATAAAGAAATTGTGGAAAGAATTAAGGAACATCCGATGGCACTTTGGAAATGCCAATAACATTCGAAAGAAGATTATAATAAACAGGAAAAGCAATTGAATCTCCCTTCCCCCCATGTTATACTATAGCTATAAAGGTAACAAGAGCATTTCATACACTTGTACATTGTAATAAATGGAATGATGTTATTCCTATAAATATACAAAAGCAGGAATTATTCAAAGCAGGACTATGCTGTACTGAATAGTTATCAAAAGAAATCATTTTATGGACAATGCACGAAAGAGAGGAGCGGTACATATGGGGGAAAATAAGTATATTGTAGAAGTCTGTTGCGGTAGTTATTATGATGCCCTTCAAGCAGCAGAAGGAGGAGCCGGTCGAATTGAGCTAAACTGCGCATTAGCATTAGGTGGGCTTACACCAACAGTATCAACCTTGCGTCTAACCAAAGAGAACGCACCAGCATTACATGTAATTGCTATGTTACGTCCAAGAGGTGGGGGATTTTGCTATTCACCGGAAGATTTTGAAGTAATGAAAGAGGAATGTAATGAATTATTGCAAAATGGGGCAGATGGCATTGCATTTGGCTGCTTAAATGAAGATGCTACGTTAAATATGGAACAGAATAAACAGCTGATTTCTCTTATCAAAGAAGCTGGCAAAGAAGCCGTGTTCCATCGGGCATTTGATTGCAGTTCGGAACCATTTGCTACCATAGAACAGTTAATCACGCTGGGGGTAGATCGTGTCCTTACCAGTGGATTAATGCCAAAGGCAATCGATGGACTGGATATGCTAGAGCAACTGCAATCCCGTTACGGTGATAAGATACAAATTCTTGCCGGAAGCGGTGTAAACGCAAGCAATGCTGTTCAAATCGTGAAACAGACCGGCATTACCCAGATTCACAGTTCTTGCAAGGCTTGGAAAACAGATCCTACCACTGTTAGAAACAACGTATCCTACAGTTTTGCATCAAGAGAACATGAGAGAATGTATGATGTCGTTTCTGCAGAACTGGTGAAAGAATTGATAGGGTTGATGCAGGAACAGGTAAACTAACAATCATTTTTTTGCAAGAAATATTCTATAAATCCAATCAAAAACCTTTGATTGGATTTTTCTCGTAACTATGAGGGTACTGAATAGCTACAACTTTTGTTATTTAACAAAAGGATTATTTTTGATACAATATATTAAAGTTTAGGTAATTGCGAAACGCCAACAAGGTAGTGAATTGTCAGAATTGTTTATGACAGATAGCTGTTTGCTACATCGTCTATATGTGACCCTCTGAAAACGTCGGCACTTAGGCTGTGTATTTTACAGCCTTAGTGTCCGCTACGTTTGAAGGGAGCGAGAGCGCGTCAAATAGACTATGTAGTAAGCAGTTC
>JBGVMW010000114.1:0-7001 GCA_045125095.1 Lachnospiraceae bacterium | reverse complement strand
AATATCCACATCTATCTCATATTCCTCTATTTTGGATTTTATATAAGCATAGGCGGTCTGCTCCACATCCTCCGGTGTCTGACCTTCTATGTTATGGAACATCTCATTTGTCTTTGCTTTGAAATCCGAAACGATATGACGTGCTGCTATTTCAGCCTGTTCCACAGCTTCACCTTTTTCTATAATTTCCTCATAATCAACCGGAATACGTTCATCTCGTTCTGTTATTCCTATATCTTCCAGTATATCCTTTAATGCTGCATAAATGGATATATCAGGGTTGTCATACACACCACCATCAAGCAGCTTGTAATTTGCATCATAAATGGAATAATCATATCCATCGTCACAGGTCTGTATGCTGACAAATTTATCGTCAATGGAAAATGCCATTTGTTCCGGCTCTTTTATTTCACTACTAAGATTAGCATTTTCCGTAAATGATACATCTTCTATAATATACTTCTGCTCTTCTGTGGGCATAAGATTATCCATTTTCCCCTGTTCATAAAGTGCATCAAATCGCTCCATATACATTGAAACATCTTCAATACCACTATTATGAAGCTGTTCTTCAAATCTTTGTTTTACAAAGTCTTTGACTTCCTCTAGTGTCATCTCTCTACGACCTTTTGCTTTATCTTTTTCAATATCATGATTTTGCTGAATAGAAGATTTTTCTTTCGCAATCTCCTGTACAAACTCAGGCACTTCCCTGTAACCAAAAGAATCTACATAATGACATGTATTCTCTCCGTTCTGATGAAGCACCACCACATCACTAACAGACAACGAATGACCTCTGAAATCGTCCGGATGAACTATATTAAATTTTGTATAAATATCCTCAAGGTTTGTACCATCTTCCAATGGTGCAGTGTAAACCAAATCATAATTCTCTCTAGCAACTGCAATGCCCTTACTTTCAAGATAATCCATATTCATAAAGCGAATATCCCTTGCTTCCGATGTATCTTTAAGCTGATAGATACCAAATTTATTATCTTTACCATATAAAAGTTGTGCTTCCCTGTTAGCAGAACTCTCCTCCAGCTCATTCTTCTTTCCTGCTTGTTTCATTACAGATAACTCAGAATCCTCTGGCATTTGTACAATGTCCTGCTCCTGTTCTACCACCCGGTCCTTCTGTAATTCCTGTAAGTATAACTCAATGCCACTAATCATCTCAGAAGCTGTCCTGCGGATTGTGTCAAGAGAAGATTTTAACTCTGTCATTTCTTTGCCACTGCTCCATCCTGCAATATAGCCAAAAGAATAATCAGAGGTATCAATACCAAAATGCTGACACACTGTATAGGCAATACTCTCCGCTTCTACTTCTTTTGTGTTACGGTCTTTTTGTTCCAAAAGGTCTGTATCCTTATTTAACTCTCTGCTATGTAACTTTGCGTGTGCCACTTCATGGATAGCGGTTTTAACCGTCTGGCTTTCGCTCATGCCCTGCTGAATGGCTACTCTCTGTTCCTCTGTATGGTAATATCCCTTTGCTTCTCCCGAAATATCCTCGTACCCAATTGGAACAGGCGAAACCATTTCCAATGCTTTCATAAAATCTTGATAGCCTTCCACATCTGCAGATAATTCACTTACCGCTAACTCCGGCAGTTCCCTTCCGTCTGTCTATGACACATCAAAAACAGAAACTGCACGAAAGGCTGGAATGATTACCTCCACTTCCTCCATAACAGGCTTTCCATCCTTATCAAGCATGATTTCATTCGTTTCCGGATCAAGTTTCTCCTGTTCTTCTTTTACCTTATATGGTGCCGGGGCAAGAATACGAATACCTTTTTCCCCTTTTTTAACGTGTCTTTCAAAATTTTTCTTCCAAGCCTGAAATCCCGCTACTAAGGTAGCATCCGGCTTTTGCATGGCAATTAAAAGGGTATTGTTAAAGCTGTAATTATGAAATTTTGACATGGTGTTAAGATAATTCTTATACTTCTCACTCTCAAACAGTTCCTTAATACCTTGTTCCAGTTTTTCTGTGATTTCTTGTACTTTCTGCTTTTCTGTTTTTTTATCTGCCATAATAGACCTCCATATTTTCAATTTTGCATGACAAAAGGCAGCCACTAATGACTGCCTTCTACTAAATAACACTATTCATTTTGTCCCCAACACTATAAAAAAATAAAAGGCAACTAAGAATTTTCCTTTCTTAATTGCCTTTTGTTTTTTATTTTACGCATCTACAATATTATTGCTAAACCCATTAGAATATCGTGCAAATTTATCTGCACATTTCTCATCTAATAGCTTATAGAAATCATCTATTAAACCTTGTATTTCCTCATGACTTATACGAGACATATCATCATTCGAAATCATCATACCTCCAAATCTTTTCCGAAGATTGGCACTTTTAAGATTATGTAAACACTTTCTAATTTGCTCTTGCACATCTGCGGTTATTTCTTCATCCCCAAGTAGCACTTCAGCTACATCAGACAAATGATACAATATGGAACTTCCAGCATCTGTTAAAGCTCTTGACAAATGCTCTTTTACAGCAAATGCTTGTCGCTCTATTTCACTCTCCTCCATCGAAGATACCACTTTTCTAAAATGAAACAAGGCATCACGAAAATTTGTATAACAACTAACTGGCATTCTTGCCTTAATAGCATGTGCATACTCTTCATACTTCATCAATTTTTCTGATGAACCAACAATATGTCTTTCATATAACTGTTCACAAAATTGTTCCTTTAGTGCAGGATGCATTTTCTCTAAACTCATCTATTATCACCATAGAAAATTAGAGACAGAACTTCTCTATAAATCCATTTTTTGCTCGTCGTACAGGCTGTACATATACTTTCACAGCCTTTCCATGATTTAAATAACCACCACGTTCCTCTACACTAGACAGAACAATTTCTGGATACTGATTACATGCTTTATGCAGTTTTGCATATTTTTCAGCCACTCTTTTTTCCATACTAATTCGCCTTACCTTCCTCATTTTTTCGTACTAATGACATTAAATACGGATAAATCATCAGTTGCATCTCAAGTGTTTCAACATCTTCCTTTTCTATTCTTCTATAATACTCTCTAACTTTACTGTCATAATCAATAGAATTATCAAGTTCTTTAAGTTCTTCAATATAACTTTCTAATATTTCTTCTCTCTTATGCCTACATCTTGTTCTAAATCTAGCCAATTGCATCCTTTCATCTTCTGAATCTAATTCTACACTCATATGTGTCTTATAATCTTTCCGAAGCTCATTAAATGCAACAAAAATATTTCTAAATGAATTATCAATACTTTCATTATAATAATTCTCCAAACATATCACACTAGAAATCATATGGCTAAAAATTTCGTTGGTTGCTAATACAATATATTCATATTCTTTCATTCAGTTACCACACCTATACTTCAGCTTGCTCTATCCTTTTTCTAGTTATACAGTTGTCTATTATATCATATTCTTAGCACAATGTCCACATGCATACTGAATTTTTCCATATTCTTTTTTAGGAGCAATAATTTTTATCCTTGCTAAATCTACTATTTTTTTACAAAAAGAACATTCTATTTTGGCTTCAGGAATAGATATATTTAAACCGATCTCTCCAAGAATGATATTGCTCTTTCCAGCCAATTCTTCTGACAATGTATTCATAAAAGCCATTCGAAAATCTCCATTTGTACAACAAAATTCTGATGCAATTGCCAACTTGGGTTTTACTTCTTTTAACAATTTGCAACTACCATTATATCCTAAGTGTGAATGCTTATCCTGAATCCCCTTAACATCTTTCTTATAAATATCACTTACATTAAAAATCAGTATATCTGATTTGTTATAAAAAGAAGGTAATTCTGAGAAAAAAGCAGTGTCAGAAGTATATCCCACTGTCAACATTTTCCCATAATTCATAGATAATTGTATTCCAAAAGATTCATCGCTATCCTTTATATGTTTAGTACGAATAGCAGCCATTTTAATGTCTTTATTTCCCTCAACAATTTGTCTTTTTCTTCCAACAAACTCCCCTAAAGACTTTATGTTATTCACATTCTTTTCTAATTCTACTTTTGTTCCTTCATCAACAATCCAGGTTATTGTATGCTCCTTTACATTACTTAGTTCAAATACTTCTTTTACAATTTTATTTTTTCTTTGATTATAATTATTCAAATCATATAGTAGCGACGAGATTACTTTTGCATCTGCATTATGGTCTAAATGATCGTGCGTAATTATCACAACATTTATATTATTAATATAGATTCCATTTTTATGCATAGAATTTACAAAACCTATTCCTGGATCTATTACAATCCCTAAACCTTTATAATTTAAATATAATCCTCCACCTGCACATTCTGCATCAAAAGCGATTGAATGAATTGTAGGAGTAGATGAGGAAAAACCTTTTAAACACAATAACCGATTTTCTAAATGAAGCTGTTCGTTTGCACCATACATACTCTGTTGATAATAATGCATTTGTGCAGGCATAAGAAAATAATTTTCTAATTCAAATGGTAGACTTTTTTCTTCCATTTTCTGCCCAATAACACTATCATAAAACTTATGTGAACACTCCACACATACAGCACATAAGCCACACTTTTCTGCTGTTTTTTTTGCTAATTTAGCTCCTTCTTTAACTCCATTTACAGATTTATCACAAAATTCTTCCAATGATTGTTGAAAAATAGTAACATGCTCTGGAATCTCTATTAACTTTCTTTCCTCGCCGAAACATTCTTCTAAATCTGAAAAAAATTCTTTTATTAATTCATTACTTTTTTCAGCGGCATCACATTTTTTTACTAAAATTTCTCTCCTTATAGATGTATCCTTTGGCTCTTCAATTACTTTTGAAATAGGTGTTCTTATTAATTCCCATAAATCTTCTAAACATGTTTCCATTCTCTCACCACCTCTTATGTAAATATTACCACATTATATTACATTTTTCCACAATTTTTCATCCAAAGCATCCTATATTAATTACAAACTAAATTATTCTACAATTAAATTTGTCTAAAACTACAAATTATAACGAACATTTATTCTATCTTTACATATATCTTATCCTTTCCTATAACAGAGGATAGCCAATCGACTATTGTTAAAAATTCCATGAGCTGTCACAGATTTACTCTCACTCTCTGTCACAACCTTATTCACTTTCTTGTCACTGATTCCGGGGCAATCGCCCCGGATTTTTAGTCTATTCCACCAACCATCTCATGGTCGGCTACAAATCTCACCATGTGCTCATCAATCAGACGCTTCTGCTGTTGATACGCATACATCAGCGTTTTTTCACATATGCGGTTTATCATCCGGGGGATTCCTGATGACACCTTGAATATTTCATCTTCCGCTCCGCTGGTAAATAAATCCTGCTTCACACCTGCATACGCCATATGTGCTGCGATATATTTTCTGGTTTCCGCTCTGTCCAGGCGATTCAATACGATATTCATATCAATCCTCTGACGGATTGCCGCATAGCTCTGCAGCCTCAGTTTTTGTTCCCACAGCTCCGTCTGTCCCACAAGTATTAGGCTCATAGGACTTGACGAATCAAATTTGTAGTTCAACAGAAAACGGAACTCCTCCAGCGTTTCTTTCCCCAAAAGATGAGCTTCATCCAAAACGAATATCACTTTCTTTTTCTGCACTGTTCTGACATTTTCAATCTCTTTCTGCAACTGTCTCTTGGAGTCTCCACGGTAAAACCTTGCCTCCAGTCCCATCTGATCTAACAGTCCTGCATACAGCCATCTTGGCGTAAGCTTGGAATCTGACAGATACAGCAGCATATATTTGTCCTTGGGCAGCCTTTCCCCAAACATCCGGATGAGTGTGGATTTTCCACATCCGGGATCCGCTGTGACTACTGCAAAAAGCTGTCTGTCTGCAACATATGTCAGTCTTCCTACTGCATCCTCTATCTGTGCGGAACAATACAGTCTGTCTGCCGGAATATCCCGGGTAAAAGGCGTATGAATCATTTCATAATAGTTTTCATACATTCTGACCACCCGCCTTTCCGTATTCCCCAAAGGAAAGGGCATTGGCCATCAGCTGATGGTCTTCTCTGTATTTCTTTTCCAGTGCATCTAGAAATCTTGATGTTTCCGGAAGCTTATCTGTCATCGCCACCGGCAACGGTGATTTCTTGTCACAGAATGCTCCGATTTTTACTCTGTGCGCCATAATCGGCTCCATATCCTGATACAGAACCTTTATTACTTCTGTATTCATCGGATCGTAAACGATCTCTACCTCTGCATTTGCAAGTGCTGCACTCGCCTCATACCTTACATCTCCAAATGAAAAACATCCGGCATTATCCAGCCTTCTTGTCTCATGATGCAGAAAGGCTTCACTTACCACGGTAGTATCCAAAAATACCAGACCCCTGGTGTCCCTGTTCCATTCCCGAAGCGGGCTAATGCCTCCTGACGGAACTGTCACTCCATAAGATTTATAGTATTCCCTGATTCCATCGTGGGCTTCCTTCTGATAATCCTGTTCCAGAAAAATCTTCCATCTGCGATTCAATTCTTCCAGGGAATGTACATGTGCGACCTTTATCTCTGCTATGAACTGGTCTACCTTCTGGTGGAATTTTTCTATTTTCCCCTTGGATTCACAAGGTCTTATTTTCGCATGTAAAACGCGGATTCCAAGCTTCGCAAGGGCTGTATGCAGCTGGTTTGATGTGTATTGCGTTCCATTATCAAGATAGCAGGAGTCACATTTTCCGTGCTTTAGGATTGCCTTATGGAAGGTATCCTCCACCACTTCCTGCCTCTGATTATCATAAAATTCAGACTGTACAATGTATCTGGAATGGTCATCAATCAGTGAAGACAGATAGGTCTTAATCAGCCTTCCGTCTGACAGCCTGATGTCCGGTCCATACTTGATGTCTCCCTGCCACAGTTCATTCCTGTGGGCTCTGCAGAATCTGCGTGATGTTGTCTCACGTTTTTC
>JBGVMW010000113.1:0-1909 GCA_045125095.1 Lachnospiraceae bacterium | reverse complement strand
GGCTGTGTATTTTACAGCCTTAGTGTCCGCTACGTTTGAAGGGAGCGAGAGCGCGTCAAATATAGACTATGTAGTAAGCAGCTATTTGCACAAACAATTCTGACAATTTGCGGATGGCCTTCATTTTCGCAAATGCCTAATAAAAAAAAGCCGGAAGGAGCTGTAAATTCTCGTGAGTCGTGGTTATGAAAACCGTCTGCATAATAGCTTCAAACATGCGCCGGTTGTACCCTTTTATTCTAATTCCAAAATTATATTGTTTAGCGACTGTCACCGCGGTACAGGAACATCTAATGATAATTTGTTAAAAAATCAACATTTATATTATGCTGCATTAAAATACTATTATGACCACGATTTTATTTACATCGAGTTAGGCGATGGAGATGAACTGTGGGAAAACAGAAGTTATTCTACCATTCGCGAAGTGCATGCTGATGTATTCCATCTGCTCTCCCGCTTCCAAAAATGCAACCGGCTTCACATGATATACGGGAATCATGATTATGAATTGCGAAATAACAAGGATCTTACTTACTATCAGGGAATTATTTTGAAGGAATGTCAGTCAGAATTCGAATTATATCTGACCCATGGGAATCAAGTAGATTTTCTAAACTCTGTCCTCTGGCGTCTTTCCAGATTTCTTGTGCGTTATGTCTGGAAACCATTAGAGCAATTCGGCGTACTCGACCCTACCAGCGCCGCCAAAAGTTACAAAATCAAAGCCAAAAGCGAAAAGCGTCTCAGCCAATGGGCAATAAAAAACAACCATTACCTTGTAACCGGTCACACCCACCGCCCTATGCTTGGTAACAAGGAAACGAAGTATTTTAATACCGGAAGTTGTGTACACCCTGGTGGAATTACCTGCATTGAAGTGGTAAACAAGGAAATCTCTCTCATTAAATGGTCCATGGAAACAAAAGAAGACAACAGTCTCTATGTTGCCAGAACAGTACTTGCCGGGCCTGTGAAATTTGATGAATTATAGAAGCTATTGACAGGGGCAGAAGGTTACTAAGCAGACAATCACGAGCCGCTTTTAGTGGAGGTAAAAGTTGGCATAGGTCTGCGTGGAACGTTCTGCCCCCGTCACTAGCGTACGGGGTACCAACATGATTCAAATACGCCCACGCACAAATCCGAATTTTTCCCATGCTCCATCCACTTTTCACCATCTAATTCCGAAACTTCACCGCTGTTCCATACGCAATGACTTCTGCTGCACCCTGCATAACTGCTGCGGATGCATACCGAACATTCACGACCGCGTCCGCACCCAGTGATTCAGCTTCTGCTACCATACGCTTGGTTGCCAGCGCTCTCGCCTCATTCATCATCTGATTGTAGCTATCTAATTCACCACCAACCATGCTTTTCAAGCCACTCATAAAATCACGTCCAATATTTTTAGACTGAATTGTGCTTCCTTTTACCAAACCTAACATTTCTAATTCTTTTCCTGTAATATAATCAGTATTTACTAAGATCATTTTCTTCTCCTCCTTGAATCTCTTTTATTCTTGACCATACAACTGCTATCACAGCACCGATTACTATAATCGGTACGATACATAATGCTACCTTAATTATTAATGCAATATTAAGAGACAGAATGACAATTCCCATTAACAGATAATACAATACCACAAATACACCCACTAAAATCGGTGCAATCATTTTTCGTTTCATACATCCCCTCCTTTCATAGTTGCACATATTAGGTAATTGCGAAACGCCAACTGGCTAGCGAATTGTCAGAATTGTTTGTGACAGATAGCTGTTTGCTACATAGTCTATATGTGACCCTCTGAAAACGTCGGCACTTAGGCTGTGTATTTTACAGCCTTAGTATCCGCTACGTTTGAAGGGAGCGAGAGCGCGTCAAACAATGTCATTTAGTTAA
>JBGVMW010000112.1:0-18608 GCA_045125095.1 Lachnospiraceae bacterium | reverse complement strand
GGCTGTGTATTTTACAGCCTTAGTGTCCGCTACGTTTGAAGGGAGCGAGAGCGCGTCAAATATAGACTATGTAGTAAGCAGCTATTTGCACAAACAATTCTGACAATTTGCGGATGGCCTTCATTTTCGCAAATGCCTAATTAACAATCACAAGAAAAAAGGAGATATTTTATATATGCTTACAGGAAAAACCGTTGTTCTGGGCGTGACCGGCAGTATTGCGGCTTATAAGATGGCGAATGTTGCCAGCATGTTAATTAAAATGCACTGTGATGTGCATGTGATTATGACACAGAACGCTACTAACTTTATTAATCCTATTACATTTGAGACGCTGACAAATAATAAGTGTCTTGTTGACACTTTTGATCGAAATTTTCAGTTTCATGTAGCACATGTTTCTCTGGCACAAAAAGCAGATTTATTCATGGTTGCCCCTGCTTCTGCTAATATCATTGCTAAGATGGCTTATGGACTGGCAGATGATATGTTAAGTACTACCATTCTTGCTGCAGAATGTCCTAAGATTGTAGTGCCTGCCATGAATACCCATATGTACGAAAATCCAATCGTACAGGATAATCTCCGCAAGTTAGAACAATTCGGAATGGAAATTGTAGAACCGGATTCCGGTATGTTAGCCTGCCGTGATACCGGAAAAGGCAAACTTCCAAAGGAAGAAGTGCTTGTGGAACATATTCTTCATACGATAGCAAAAGAAAAAGATTTAACCGGGAAAAAAATATTAATTACCGCAGGACCTACCAGAGAAGCCATTGATCCGGTACGGTTTATCACCAATCATTCCACTGGTAAAATGGGCTATGCCATTGCCAGACAGGCAATGCTCCGTGGTGCTGATGTTACTCTTGTCAGTGGTCCGGTAAGCATTGCACCGCCACCATTTGTCAAAGTCATTCACACAGAAAGCGCACAGGATATGTTTGATGCGGTGACTTCTCTTTCTGATGAGCAGGATATTATTATCAAATCTGCTGCCATTGCAGATTACCGTCCAGAAACTGTAAGCTCTGAAAAAATGAAAAAGAAAGATGGCGAACTGTCCATTTCTTTAGAACGGACACAGGATATTTTAAAGTATTTAGGTGAACATAAAAAGCCAAATCAGGTACTTTGCGGATTTTCAATGGAAACCCAGAACATGATTGAAAATTCTCAAAAGAAATTAGCAAGCAAGCATGCTGATATGATTGTTGCCAACAATTTAAAAGAAAGTGGTGCCGGATTCGGTACGGATACCAATAAAGTTACATTCATCACCCAGACTGGCTGCGAAGAAATGCCACTGATGAGCAAAAATGAAGTGGCTGATGCATTGCTTGACCGACTCTCTTGCATGTAACTTTGAACGAAAATCGTTGGCTTGCCTACAAATAAATAAAGCCTGCCACATACTACACCTCACGCAAGTACGCATCACCTTTTAATGCTTATATTGTTTATAGAAAAACCGTCCTTACCAATGCATGTTGGAAGGACAGTTTTTCTATATCAGCACAATTTCAAAATATGTGTAACGATTCAAGCAAGCACATTATCTAATCCTTTAATGTATCTCTTAATTTCTGCTTTTCTGTCTCCCCTAGGAAAGCACCCTCTATGGCATTCAATAGAAGCTGTTTCTTATCTTCTACAGTCAACGCAAATGTTTCCTCTAACAACTTCCATTCCCCTGCAATATTTGTACTTGACACGGTTGTATTATCTGTATTTACTGTTGCCAGAATACCATCATGCAGATAAGAAATTATTGGATGCTCCTTAATGTCTGTCACTGCCTTTGTCTGCAAATTACTGACCGGACAACATTCTACCACAATTCCCTTTTCCTTTATCAACTTCAGCAATTCTTTATCCTCTGCCGCCCGTACACCATGGCCGATTCTGGAAGCTCCGAATGCAATTGCAGTCCGCACACTTTCCGCCCCATCTGCTTCACCAGCATGTATGGTAAAAGGTACATTAAGTTCCCTGGCCAGCGCAAATACAGAAGCAAACCTTTCTGTCTTAAACAACGCCTCTGCTCCTGCCAAATCACAAGCACAAATTCCCTGTCCTAAATACTTTGAAGCCAGTCTCACTGTTTCTTTATTTTCTTCTTCATTTTTATCACCCCGCATACAGCATAAAATCAACTGTACCTTAAGATCTGTTTCTTTCACTCCTGCCTGCATGCCTTCCATTGCTGCCTGCACTACTTCATCCTGGGACAGACCTTTTTCACAATGCAATTGGGGTGCAAAGCGTATCTCTACATACCAGAGCCCCTGCTTGGCAAATGCTTTTATTGTGTCATACATGGCTTCTGCAATTCCCTCTTTTGTCTGCAACAATGATAATGGCAGGTCAAATTTTTTTAAGTATTCGTTTAAATCCTTACATGTCTGGGGAACGCTTACATATGGTCGTAAATCCTCCGGTGTAACTGCTGGCAATGAGATATGTTGTTTATTGGCTAATTTTATCATTGTTTCGACTGGAAGAGAACCATCAAAATGTACGTGTAAATCTATCATATTAACCTCCATTCCGCCGCTTTCGCGACATTAAAGTCAATAAGTTACTTGTGCAGCGCAGCAACACAACTAGCTGTATAAGAAATTCTTCTTACTCTACTTTTCTACTTATGACAATTATATTACTAAGGCGGTTAAATAGCAATGTATTATGCCTGCTGTGATGATTTCCGATAAATCAGCTCCACTGATACCAATGCTGTGATCGGAACCGTCAGTACAACACCCAGACTTCCTGCCAGTCCCTGCATAACCTCAATTCCAATATTGTAAGAATTCATAAGCTGGTTATAGGAAAGATTATATGCATAATTGATAATCAGTGTTGTCATGGAACCTCCCACATATGCCAAAATCAGCGTGTTGGTCATTGTTCCCATCATATCGCGCCCCACATGGATACCGGACATAAAAAGCTTCTTCTTTCCTACTTCCGGATTAGCTTCATAAATTTCCTGTATTGCCGAAGACATAGACATGCCCACATCCATGACTGCTCCTAGTGCAGATATGATAATTCCTGCAAAAAGAAGCCCCCCAATTTGTATTGGTGTATACTGTGCTACATAATTCAGTGTCTCAATATCTGACACGTTGTATCCGGTAATTCCTGCAAAATGTCCAAATACCAGAGCCGATACACCTGCTGCCGTCACACCGCAGGTAGTTCCAATGATTGCTGACAAGGTTTTCTTTGTCCATCCACTTATCATCAGCATGGTAAATATCGTCGCCACTACACAAATCAAAATCGTCACCATAATCGGGGAATATCCCTTGTATACCATTGGGAACAAAAGGCCGAAAATGCTTACTACTGCAAATATAAGGCTGAGCACAGCTTTCACACCTTTCCATCCTCCAATCAGACAAACAACTAGTGCAAAGAATATGGCAAATACATACATCGCCATACTTCTATCCTGACTGTACACAGTTACCACGTGATTGTCCCCTGTAACACTTACAATAGCGATAACCGACATTCCTGGCTTACAGGTTGCACCAAACAACGTACCACTTGGGCTTACTGCTTCCACTTCCTGTCCTTTCAGACTTCCACTATTCATTTTTAATATTACATTTTGTTCTCCGTAGCGATTTCCATCCTCTGCTAAATTATCCTTGGTGACTTCCACTACCTGGGCTTTTTCATAACTCTGTCCTTCTGTTGACACCAAAGATACTTTTTCAATTTTATTGCAATATAGCAAAGCTGCCACAAATACCGCAAGTGCGACAATTGCAACAGCTGTTTTTTTCCAATTTAATTTCATATACAGTCCTCTTTTCTTTACAAAATCTGCCGGAAGGAACATAATAAGCATGACCTTTCCGGCAGTTCATTCATCATTTGAAGCCTTTGATTATTTTACTGTGACTGATTTTACTTTACTATAATTTCCATACAATACCTTACCACCTACTTTTTTGTAAGAACGAATCTTTACATAAACCTTCTTCTTTCTTGTCAACTTTTTCATTGTCAAAGAAATAGTTGTATTCTTCTTTGTTAATACTGTTGTCACATTTTTTGTAAACGATTTATTGGATGCATATACAACCTGATATCCGGTTGCTTTTGTATCCTTCTTCCATGTCACCTTAGCCTGTGCTGCCTTTGTTGAAGTTACTTTAGAAATTGTTGCACTCTTAGGCTTTACAGTAATATTCACTGTTGCTACAGCTTCGTTATAGTCATCTGTTGATGCTGCTTTTACAGTGATTGTTGCAATACCAACTCCCTTGATCGTTACTTTTCCAGTACTGTCAACAGTTACAATCTTAGTATTTGAAGAAGTATAGCTTAATGCACCGTTTCCGTCTGTTTTTGCATTTAATGAAAATGCTTTATTTCCATATGCCTTTGTGTAAGAATCCTCGCACTGAATGTTCTGATTCTTTACTTCTTTTACTACATCCGCTTTGGACACTTTAATTGTGACCGTCTTTGTTGCTTCTGTCTTTGTATCTGTGGCTTCTGCTTTTACAGTTATGGTTGCCGTACCTTCGCCGATGATATTCACCTTACCGGTCTTAGATACTATTGCAACCTCCTCATTATCAGATTCGTAAGAAAGCTTGCCTTCTGCTTTTACATCTAAAGTAAATGCAGCATCGCCTACTTTCTTCTCATAAGAGGCAGTTCCTGTAATTTCCTGTGGGGTTCTTTCATCCTTTACAATTGTGTAAGTAGAAGAACCGTTAAGTTCCTGTCCTGTTTTTCCATCATAAGTTGTGATGGAGAAAGAGTCTTCATCTACACTGATTACAGAGTAGCTTGGTGTCCAGGTCTGACTTCTCTCTGCAATGTAATCCTGCTGTGTCTGAATTAAATTATAAAATTTAGAACCTGTGGAGGAGTTTGCTTCCATGTATACGGTTCCTTCCGGATTTACAACTGTTCCGCTCTTTGTGTCACTCTTTACTACATAGCAGTTATTCTCTGTAAGGAAGCTTGCGTCACTCTTATAATTAGAACTGTCATATGCGGTATGCTGCTGTCCATCCCCTGTCAGCTGGTAAGTTCTAGAATATGTGTGGTCATGTCCCTGAAGAACAACGTCGATATCGTTGGCATCAAATATTGGAGTCAGCTGTGTACGAAGAACTATTCCATCCGAATCGGAATGATCAAGACCGGAACCGTAAATATCCTGATGGAACATAACTACACGCCATTTTGCATCCTTATTCTCACTAATTGCTTTCTTAATGACATTCTCATGTGTTGCACAGTTGTAATTATTGGTATCTAATACGATAAACAGCACATTTCCATATGTATAATAATAATCGGTTCCCGCTGCAGTCTTACCTGTTGTATATACTGTATCTTCCTCAAAGAAAGCATTTGGATTATTGTAATGAAGTGTATACTGATTAGAACCGGAATCATGGTTACCAATTGTAGTGGAAACTGGCAGTGATTTCAGTGCATCTGCACCTAAATATGCTGCATATTCACGCTCATTCTTTGCATAATTTACCTGATCTCCTGCCGATAACATAAAGCTTACATCTGCATGCTCTGTAATTGCCTTATTCAGAACCTTGTTCCAGTTATATCCATCGTTTCTTGCTGCAAGATTTTCCTCTGCTGTGGAAGTTACAGTATTGCTAGCAGTAACCATTTTATCGCCCTCTGTATTCGTCTGCCCTTTTGAAGCACCTATCTGTGGGTCACCTACATACAGGAAAGAAAAGCTTGAAAATGATTTTGTGCTGTATTTTTCTGCCTGTGTCCAGTTGCCGTTCTTGAGTACCTGATAGTAGTACTGTGTATTTTCAGCCAGATTCTTAACCGTTACTTTATTGGAATAATACTGTGTGCCATCAATTTCAACAGCTGTTGTCTGGGCTCCGGTAAATTTCACCGCATCTGACATATCTGCATTTTTAGCAATTTTCACCTTTGGTGTTTCTACAGTTTTGCTGTACCATGCAAAATTTAATTCTGTTTCATTTACACCTGGTGTCAATGAAACGTTCTCATAGTTGCTGCTGTAAGTATCCCAGTTAGCTTTCCAATTCTCCCATGCTGTTGATTCTGCGGATGCATCATTCCAATGTTCTGTCGCAGCTTCTGTTCTCAATGAAAGATTCGAACAGACAAGTCCGAATGTCATCGATAAAGAAAGTGCTGCTGCCATAGCCTTTAACTGTTTTCTTTTCATAATTACCTCCATCTATCTTACACATAAATTTCCAAACACACTCCCGTGTACAAATACACTAGTGCATTCATTTTCATTTTAGCGTCGGAAAAGAAAACATAACATCACACAGATAAAAAATTTGAGTAAAGTTTTTGTAAAACGCTCATAATGTTTTACCAATAACATGTATACTTTTTGTTACTAACTGCTTTATTAATCACACTTATACGCTGTCATCCACCACTTTATCAATGGCAAGGATACTCTCTGTCACCAATCGTTTAAAGGATGCTGACACTCTGTCTGCTGTCTCCTGTACCTCTGTGTGGGACAATGGAGCCATCTGTACCCCTGCTGCCATATTAGTAATACAGGAAATCCCACAGATATACATATCCATATGATTGGCTGCAATGGCTTCGCAGGCAGTTGACATACCCACTGCATCTGCGCCAAAGGTTCTGACCATGCGAATTTCTGCCGGTGTCTCATACTGTGGACCACTGAGCTGAATATATACACCTTCCTGCAAAGGAATATCAAGCCTTCTGGCAACATCCTTGATGACATCTCTTAATTTCTCATCATACGTATCACTCATATCATGAAAACGTGGACCTAATTCCGATATATTCGAACCAATTAACGGAGATGGCACCATACTGATCTGGTCACGGATTAACATAAAATCTCCCGGTTTGTAATGGAAATTCACACCACCCGCCGCATTGGTTAAAAATAATACTTTGGCACCCATCAACTTCATCAATCGGGTTGGCAATACGACATCTTCCATGGCATATCCTTCATAGTAATGGACACGCCCCTGCATACACACTACTGGCACACTACCTACATAACCAAACACAAATCTTCCTTTATGCCCTTCCACTGTAGACTGCGGAAACCCTTCAATATCCCTGTAGTTCAACACTGCTTCCACCTGCATACCATCTGCATAATCCCCCAGACCAGAGCCTAATATTAATGCAATCTTAGGTGTAAAATTCACCTGTTTTTTCACGCTTTCATAACATCTCTGAAGTTTTTCATATACTGAATTCATAATTTCTCAACCTCTCTTTCCCAATCATTCTCAGGTAATTGCGAAACGCCAACAAGATAGTAACTAGTCAGAATTGCTTGTGACGGATAGCTGTTTGCTACACCAATTGTCCAAGCACTGACTCCCCAATACATCCTTCCGGTAACGCAACCTTAAAATTATCTGCAATGGTAGCCCCAATCACTCCAAAGGTGTGTCCTTCCTGCAATTCCCTACCTTCTACAAAAGATGGCGACCAAGCCAAAAATGGCACCTTTTCTCTCGTATGATCCGTTCCTTTATACGTCGGATCATTTCCATGATCCGACGTCAAAATCAAAAGGTCATCCTCTCTTAGTACCTTCATCAACTCACCCAATTTCACATCAAAGGCTTCTATCTCCTTCGCATACCCTTGTGGATTCCGACGGTGTCCCCAGAGCGCATCAAAATCCACCAGATTCACATAGCACAATCCCCGGAATTCACTGCCTGCTATCTCAATGGTCTGCTCCATACCATGTACGCTGGACTTTGACTTATGAGAAGCGGTAATCCCTTCCCCTGAAAAAATGTCAGCAATCTTACCTACCGAAATCACGTCCAGTCCCTGCTCCTGCAACGCATTTAATACCGTTTTTCCAAATGGTTTCACCGCATAATCATGACGATTGCTGGTTCTTTTAAATTCTCCCTTTTTTCTACCTACATATGGACGGGCAATCACCCTTCCCACCATCCATTCTTCACGCATACACAATTCTCTGGCTATTTCACAGCAACGATACAGATTCTCTAAATCAAAGGTTTCTTCATTTCCACATATCTGCAACACAGAATCGGCGGAGGTATATACGATCATGGAACCATTTTGTATTTCTTCCTCAGCCAGTTCCTCTAAGATTTCTGTTCCGCTGGCACTCTTATTACCGATTACTTTTTTTCCACATCTTTTTTCTAGTTCCGCTATCAATTCCTTTGGAAATCCCGTATCAGTGAATGTTTTAAATGGTTTTGTCACATACAGTCCCATCATTTCCCAGTGACCGGTCATGGTGTCCTTGCTTACACTTTTCTCACGTAATTTTCCGTAACATCCCATTGGATGTTCCACTGGTGACACATGCTTTATGGGATGCAAATTCGCCAATCCTAATTTCTGCAAATTTGGAATCCGGAAACTATCCACACTTTCTGAAATATGACCTAAAGTATCCACATTCACATCCCCATATTGTTCACTATCCGGCATAGCGCCTACCCCTAACGAATCTAATACAATTGTAAATATCCTCTTATACTTTCCCATATCTGCTCCTTTACTCATACCGCTCTACACCATCCTTTGTCACTCTGGCATAGACAAATGGCTGTTCTGCCGGTTTTTCTGTTCCATAAAAATACGCTTCTGCCAACAGCTTACATGCTGGCTGTAATTTTTCTTCTTTTTCTGCAAATACGACTGCCAGTGTCTCCCCTTGTTTCACATAATCTCCCGTTTTACGATAAATATGAATGCCTGCCGCCATATCAATGGTGCTTTCTTTTGTCTCCCTGCCTGCACCTAACACTACGGAAGCGATTCCGCATTGTTTTGTATTCATTTTCACAATGTAGCCCTCCTGCTCCGCCTTTACTTCACACTGATACGGTGCAGATGGCAACTGCTCCGGATGGTCAAGCATTTCCACGTTGCCTCCCTGTGCTTCCACCACTTCACGAAATTTATCATATGCGGTTCCCTTGTCAAGGGCTTCCTCCGCCATACGAATACAAGTGTCAATCTCGCCCATGCCGCTTACATACAGCATATTGGCTGCCAACTGTACACAGACATAGCGCAAATCGTCCGGGCCTTTGCCATGAAGAGTCTCTATCACCTCTTTTACTTCTAATGCATTGCCGATAGCGATTCCAAGTGGAGTATCCATATTGGTGATAAGCGCCACCGTCTCCCGTTCTGCCAACTCGCCAATGGAAACCATCGTCTTTGCCAGTTCCAGAGATTCCTCCATATTTTCCAGAAATGCACCGCTTCCTGTGGTGACATCTAATACAATTTTGTCACTGCCTGCTGCTATCTTTTTACTCATAACAGAAGCTGCAATCAACGGTAAACTGTCCACTGTGGCTGTCACATCACGGAGGGCATACAGCTTTTTATCCGCCGGCACTAAATTGCCACTCTGTCCTATGACACTAACTCCCGTTCGCTTCACGATCTCAAAAAATTTCTCCTGTGTCATTTCTGTCTGAAATCCCGGAATGGATTCTAATTTGTCAACGGTTCCTCCTGTATGCCCCAATCCTCTGCCTGACATTTTCGCCACTTTTCCTCCGCAGGCAGCAACAATCGGCGCAATAACCAGTGTCGTCTTATCCCCCACACCGCCTGTACTGTGCTTATCCACTTTAATTCCCGGAATCGGTGATAAATCCACCATCTCACCGGAATGTGCCATTGCCATGGTAAGTTCTGTCAGTTCCTCCGCTGTCATCCCTTGAAAATACACTGCCATCAAAAACGCCGCCATCTGATAATCCGGTATCTCCTCCGCTACATACGCCTGTATCATCTCATGTATTTCGTCTTTTGAAAGAGTCTCCCCAGCCTTTTTCTTCTGAATCACATCATACATTCGCATATAAAATTCCCCCTTCTAAAGCGTATTTCTTTTCGGTAATTACTATCTATATTTTACCACATAATTTATGTTTTAACAAAATATTGCATGTAGGTATGCAAATACTATTCCGCACGTTGTATTAGTTGACCGTCCGGCAGAGAGAGGAGCTGTTTACTAACACACTTTGACACATGCAAAAAGGCACCCCTGCATAACGCAAAACCTGCCTTACACACGGATACCTTTTCCATTTACTCCTCTATTTTACTTACCTTCCCTGACGCATCTATCGAATACCACACCCCAGTCTCTGTTCCGCTAGCATCACTAACGTTCTCCAACAAAAACTCTACCTTACCATCTCCATTTACATCCTCTACTGTCAATTCCACCGCGTCACTGCAAAACTGACTCGAAGAAGTAATATCTAACAACGTCTGCTCTACGTTTCCATCCCCATAGGAAACGAAAGCCTTAAATTGTCCTTTTGCAACCAATACCTCATCCTGTTTGCTTAAGCTACCATCTTCTAACAGAATTTTGAACTGGTACTCTTTTCCATCGCTTTCATAAACCGTCTCACAAATAACATATTTACTTGTAAGATTCATGGTAGTGTCTCCACTTTCCTTCATCAGTTCTAGTATTTCTGTCCACTCGGAAAGTCCTTTCGCACTTTCAAACAGCGATTCCTCTTTCTGTGAAATGCTACCACCATTCAAAACGTCATCTTCCTCTAACGAATCTGCTACCTGATTCATTCCCCCCTGGGTATTGGCACCATTTCCACCAATAAAACCTGTCATATTCTTACCAAAGATAACAAGAATGGCGCATGCTGCAAGTGCCGTAACCACTCCCATTACAGGCTTCAAATGCCACTGCTTCATATCTTTATTTATCGTTTCCCCATTTTGTACCTCATGCATTTTGCGGATGGTGTCATCCACTAGGCTTTTGGGTGCGTGAATTTGATCCAGGGATTCTTTTATCCGTTTCTCCATTCTGATCACTCCTTTTCAGAAATATCTTTCTGTTTTGGTGCATCCACCTCATCTACATTTCCCAATTGTGGTACAACTTTTATCGTCTAAATCCATCCTGCTCTAACTCTGTTCGCAACATGGTTCTTGCTCTTGACAACTGCGACTTTACAGTTGGCTCCTTTTGTCCGGTTACTTCACAAATCTCTTTTATCGACATTTCCTCATAATAGAACAAGTACAAAACCGTACGATATTTCTTTGGCAGTTTCTGCAAATGTTCATATAAATCTAACTGTTCTTCTGTCTCAAAGGAAAACTCCTCTGTCTGTTCCTCAATTGACTGCGTATGCCTTCTCCACGCACTTGTCAAATTTGTTTTTGAGCAATTCAACGTTACTCGTATCAGCCATGCCTTTAAATGTTCTTCACTTTCAATGGTATCCATATGTTTAACCAGACGAAGAAATACTTCCTGAAATATGTCCTGTGCATCGTGAGTGTTTTTCATCTGTGTAACAGCAATACGATACACCATATCTGCATATTTATTTACAACTTCATCGATATTCAGTGTATTCACATCCTTCATGATGTTCCTCCTAACTAATAGCGCATTGCAATTTTACCACAGTCAGCCAGAAGCAACAACATGACTTTGTTCCTATTTTTATAACTATTTAACTTAAATGCTCAGGTCCAAAACTCTCCGGTAAAAGCTGTTCTAATGTATATATCTTATAATCCTCAGCCGATTTCCCAAGAAGAATCTGAAAATCCGGTTTGCAAAATTCTCTTAGCACCTGACGACAAATTCCACAGGGAGCACAGTAATCCGTGATCATACCATTCATACCCCCAGCAATGGCGATAGCTGTGAAGGATGTTACTCCTTCACTTACCGCCTGAAACACTGCCACTCTTTCGGCACACACAGTCGCAGGATAAGAAGCATTTTCAATATTGCATCCGGTATATATCTTTCCATTGTCAGCTAACAATGCTGCACCTACATGAAAATGAGAATACGGTGCATAGGACTGCTTTGTCATTTGAATTGCCTGTTCCACAAGCTGTTCTTTCCAATCATTTGTCATAGTATCTCTCCTTACTATTGCAACATGTGTACCCAACATTTACTTTGTCAAATGAAGAACTCCAAGCCAGTGATAACCTTTGACAGACTCTCCCATTTCTGTAGCAACAGCATTCAAAATCGTCTGGAATACTGTATCATCAATATCATAATCGGAACGAAGCATTGCATCCCCATCTGCATTTAATTCTTCTACTAACTTATCAACAATTGCATCGGCAGGAAAATACTTTCCATTGATACGATAATATTCTTTATCATCTGTATCACCTTTATAGTCATTCCGCTTTTCATCAAGAATAAATCTCTCATCTTCTACCAATACACCATTTGCTCCCGTATCAGAAATGTTCAGTAATGCGTTCTGTATCACTTCATTATCATTATTCGTAGAATCTACCGATAACCACTTTCCATCAATTTTTACACGGTTCCATGCATGTGAAAGATTACCCTCTAAGTATCCGGCAACTACGATACATTCTAAACCTGCTTCATCTGCTAATACCTTAAATGCACCTGCATAACTTGCACATACACCTACTCCATTTATAAGAACACCATACGGTGTAAAGGAATCATTAAACTCTGCATCTACATTTTGATAATTGTATTTTTCAGCACTTTCTAAAGCGGCATTATCATATGTGGCATTGTCACAAAGATACTGGTTAATTGCAATTTCCTTTTCTAAGTCGCTCATACCATCTGTAATAATCTGACCAACAATTTCTTTTGCTTTTGCCTTCACTTCTTCACGCTTTTGTGCAGTTACTGCCGGTTCATCATCATACTGTATATACAGCACACGATTTGCACTGTCGTAACCAACATTTTGAATACCCATTACTAATGGATTCTGATATTTTGCCTCCAAATATGCATCTGCTACAATATCTTCATTTCTACTCTCGTTAAATGGAGACAAGTCAATGGTTTCCCTACTATTCAATAACTGAATTGCAATGTACTCACTCAAAGCACTATTCGCAGTTACTGCCATATCTGTATCTAACTCTGTATTGTCCGGAGTTGTGGTTTCCTCTGGTTCTGTTGCTTCTGGAGCTGTTGTTTCCTCCGGCTCTGTTGCCTCTGGAGCTGTTGTTTCTTCCGGCTCTGTTGCCTCTGGTGTTGTTGTTTCTTCTGGCTCTGTTACTGTCTGTTCTTCTGCATCACCACTTGTGGTTTCTGTGGTCTGCTCCTCAGTTTCATTTTCAATCTCAGTACCTTTATCTACGGCACCACCTTTATTTTTTAATTTTTCCTGACGCTCCTGTAATGCTGCTAAATCTGCTTCTAATGTAGAAGTATCTTCTATATACAGTGAGAATTCTTTCTCTAAAAGTGTACCGGATGGACTTACTGTCAGAACATAATCTCCAAATGCACCTGTGCTTATATTTTCAATATCGTAATCTAATACACGCTTCGATGTGCTTCCATCACACATAGTAATACTTGCTTCCGCTGGAAGTTCCGCAACGGAGCCATAGCTATAACTTTCTATTTCCGCATCATTCTGATTATGCGCCCAAGTTTCCGGAAGAATCTTTGCATAAGTATTGAAAGAACACATGTTACTTACTAAAGAACTTCCACCCTCGGTAATAGCAATGACACCTACATAATCTTCCATCGTTTCATTGTAGTTACCATTCATATCTTCCATACCACCTGCATGGTCGTCATCAGAAGTGATATAATTTGAAAAAATCTGGTTCATCATATAGGTAGTACCTGTATAATCATTTTCATTTATATCGGCACTCCATGTGGTATCTGATGTTCTGGCGATTGCATTTGCCATACAATCAAATCCCTGTGCATAGGAATCATCATCAAAGTCATATTTGGTAACCTTAAATATTACATATTCTGTAGCACCTTCTACCGGTGTCCAGTTAATGGTTGCCACACCGTTATCATCACAGGTATACTCTACCACTGGCGCTTCTTCTAATTCTGCTTTTATTTTAATAATTGTAATGCGTGGTGTTTCTAATTCTTCACCTGTTTCTGTATCTAAACGCTGAACCAGATAGAATTTATCAAGATTACCCCAGTTATCATGCAATTCATCATTGTATAAATAACTTCCGGATAAATCACTTAAATCTGCACCCGAATAAGAATCATAAATTTCTGCTACACCTGTGGATGGTGGTGTGATTGTAATGGTATTGGTATCATAATCACATTCTGCATAAGCAGATACCATGTATTCCATATCTGCATCCTGATAAACAGAAAAATATTTCGTCCAATCTGTGATATCTGTTTCTGAGGTATTAAAGCTTAACGGAATTTCAATGGTTTCATTACGTTCTATAACCATTACATCCTCTGTATAATCTACAGTAGCTGCACCATATTTGTCTTTTAAGGATGTTGCTAATTCTACATCGCTTCCTGAAATCTTGGTAACTTCTCCATCATTATCTACTTTCTTTGTTTCATTGGTTGTAGGAGCTTCTGTTTCTGTATCGTCACCAGAAGCATGTTTGCTGTTTGCACAACCAGTCAATAACACAGCTGCTGCTAAGGAAAGGCACATTCCTTTCTTTAGATATTCCTTAAATTTCATAATACATTCCTCCACTTATTGTTTGTTACATTTCCTTTTTCAATAGTAATACTATGTATATACGAAAAAGGTTGCAAAAAAAATAAAAATTTTTTTATTTTGTTAAATGAATGACACCTAACCAATAATATCCCTTAATATGTCCACCAACTTCATCGGATACTGCCTGTGCAATCTCCTGAAACTGTGCATCATCAATGGTATACTCTGTACGAAGCATTGCATCACCATCTGCATTGATTTCTTCTACCAGCTTTGCAACAATAGCATCCGTATCATAATATTTTCCATTCATACGATAGAATTCCTTGTCATCTGTTTCACCTGTGTAAGAACCTATTTTTTCATCTATAACAAATCTTTCATCCTCTACTAACACACCTCGTACTCCTGTATCAGATACATTCAGCAACGCATTCTGTACGATATCATTATCGTTATTTGTAGAATCCACTGACAACCACTGTCCATCAATTTTCACACGGTTCCACGCATGTGGAAGGTTACCTTCTAAGTATCCGGTTACTACCATACTTTCTAAGCCGGCTTCATCTGCTAATACTTTAAATGCACTTGAATAACTTGCACACACCTACTCCATTTACAAGGACACCATATGGGGTAAAGGAGTCTAAATACTCTTTATCCACTTCTTGGAAATCATATTTTTCTGCACTCTCTAAAGCAGCATCATCATATACTGCATGCTCGCAGAGATACTGGTTGATTGCCGTTTCCTTCTCTAAGTCGGTCATTCCATCCGTAATAATCTGTGCAACAATTTCCTCTGCTTTTGCCTTTGTTTCTTCACGCTTTGTTGCTGTTACCTCCGGTTCATCATCATACTGTATATACAACAGTTTGTTGCTTTCATCATAGGCTACACCATAGATACCCATAACTAATGGATTCTGGTATTTTGCTTCCATATAAGCATCGATTACAATATCGGTATTTCTACTTTCGGAAAACAGATTTAAGTCAATGACTTCTTTACTGTTTAACATCTGAAGGGCAATGTACTCACTTAATGCACTGTTTGCAGTTACCTGAATATTGGTATCTAAGTCAGAAGTTTTCGGTTCTTCTTCCGGTGTACTTGTCTCTGGAGCCATTGTTTCCTCTGGCTCTGTTGCTTCTGGTGCTGTTGTCTCCTCCGGCTCTGTTGCTTCTGGGGCTGTTGTCTCTTCTGGTTCGTTTGCATCCCCATCAGTTGTGTCTGGTGTATCATTTGTAATCTGAACACCTTTATTTACAACACCACCCTTATTCTTTAATTTCTCCTGACGCTCCTTGATTGCCTGTAGATCTGCTTCTAAGGTGTCCGTATTCTCTACAACTGCTGTATAGGTTTCACTTAATAATGTACCGGATGCTTTTGATGGAATGTCAATCCTTGTACCATCTTCATTTAACACATAATTATCAAAATCATATTCAATTACTCGTCTTGATGTGCTTCCGTCACACATTGTAATATTGACTTCCGCAGGTAACAAATCAATGGAGGTACAGAAGGCACTACCTACCTCCTCTGCATTCTGATGCCATGCCCATCCTTGTGGAAGAAGCTGTGAATATGTCTTTAACGAACACATATTACTTACTGGAGAACTTCCGTTTTCTGTGATAGCAATTACACCGATGTGGTCTACCATAGTTTCAAAGAAATCTTCATTCATATTCTCCATGCCACTATACTCATCATCTTGTGATGTAATATAATTTTCGAAAATATCATTCATGCTTATTACATCACCTGTATAGTCAAATACATGCGTTGGCGCGCTCCATGTCGTATCGGTTGTTCTGGCTATTGCATAGGAATATGAATCAAATCCAGGATCTGACATATCTTCTCCCACATATTTTGTAATCATAAATAATACATACTCCGTTGCTCCCTCAACCGGTGTCCAGTTGATTGTTGCCACACCATCATCATCACAAGTAAACTCTGCAACTGGTGCCTCCTTTAACTCTGTTTCTACTTCCATAATGGTGATACTTGGTGTTTCTAATTCTTCACCTGTTTCTGTATCTAATTTCTGAACCAGATACAGTTTACCAAGGTTCCCCCAGTCATCACCTGTCTCGTCATCATACAAGAAGCTTCCGCTTAAATCACTTAAGTCGATATCGGAACCACTTGCAGTATAAAGCTCTGCAACGCCAAATGTTGGTGGCTTAATTATAAGGGTATTGGTCTTATAATCATACTCATAGAAGCAATCTAATGGATATTGCATTTCTGTATCCTGATATACGGTAAAATAGTCTGACAATTTTCCCATTTCTTTTTCTAATGCATCAAACCCTAACTGGATTTCAATGTTTTCATTTCGTGCTACTGTTATCACATCTTCTGTGTAATCTACAGTAGCTGCACCGTATTTGTCTTTTAAGGATGCTACCAGATCCTTATCACTTTGAGAAATACTGGATACCGTCTCCTCATTCTCTGATTGCTGTGTTGTGGTTGTAGTGTTTGTGCTGGTTTCTTTACTTTCCGGTGTAGTACTTGCACAACCGGTTAATAATAACGATGTTGCAAGTGATAGGCATAAGCCTCTTTTTAAGTATTCTTTAAATTTCATAAAATCGTTTCCTCCATGGTTTATTTTATAATCTCTCGGAATCTTTAAGCCAGTAAACATAAGGCTTTCAGATTCCTTTTTTATTAAAATCCCCCACTTTTTTTGCCAAAACCTCTTGACAAATCCATCGAAAAATGCGGCGCTTCGCGCCCTTATTTATAAGACATATTTTTCGATTGGAGGCGATTTTATTGTTACCTATTAATTGTGGCAGTCATGCCGACTACCAAAACTTTGTTACTGAAAATCTTCGTAAATATTATCCTAATCCGGATGCAATTGCCCGCTCTACATGGGATATCATTGAACGTTTTTGGACATTGGATTTATCTTACACTGATGAACTTATGCGTGATAAATACTCTAAATTCGGCCCGGCTCCAAGAACACCTTCCTGTATGCAGCGTTCTTACCTCTTATCCATCGATTTTAAGGTTACTTCCATAACCGATTGGGCTGCACAATTAAAAATAAATCCTTTGTATGCCATTCTTAGCGGATTTGAAGTTGGAAACACACCTGGAGTTGGTACCTTTTATGACTTTTTTAATCGCTTATGGGATTCAGAAGATGATAATCTTTCCCCTTATATTCATCCCGTAAAAGCTAAGGTAAAGAAACCAAAAAACAAAGGTGCCAAAGCCGCATCTGTTGAAAAAGTAACCGTTGACCAATTGATTCCTCAGCTTGAGAACACTGCTTTTATTCCTGAACAACAACCTTATCATTCCCTGCTTCAAATCTATAAAAAACAGTTTCTTGATGTGTCTGTTTCTAAAGGATTAATCAAGAATAATTCTTTAGCTATCGCGGGTGATGGTACTCCTGTTGTTACCTCTCACAGAATGAGAAGCCATCGCATTTGTGATTGTGCTGAGAACGGAATTTCTGGCTGCAACTGCGACAGGTATTTTTCCCAACCTGACTGCGATATCGGTTGGGATTCTTCCAGAGACTGTTGGTATCATGGATACGATTTATATATGCTGGTTGCATCCGATTCTGAAAGTGACCTTCCTGTTTTTCCTTTATTAAATCCGGCTTCAAAACATGATTCTCATGGATTTCTAGAAACATTTTTTAGAATGAAATCATTTCTTCCGGATTTCAATATTACAAAATTACTCTTAGATTCTGCTCATGATGCAATGCCTATCTATAAATACTGTAAACAAAAAAACATCATTCCTTTTATTGATTTAAATGAAAAACGTGGTATCAAAGTCAAGTACAAAAATGACTTTACTATCGGAAAAGACGGTGTTCCTGTCTGCAAAGAAGGACATCGTATGAATCATGACGGCTGTGAGGCTTCTAAGCACAGGTTAAAGTTCAGATGTCAATGTCATTTAGTTAATTTTTATATCCATATGGTTAGATTCCAAAACACAGGGGTCTAACCATATTTTTCTAATTTATGCTTGACACACACTCATAAATGTGCGGCCGCTTTCGCTATTGATGTTTTTTAGAAGTAGCG
>JBGVMW010000111.1:0-1914 GCA_045125095.1 Lachnospiraceae bacterium | reverse complement strand
GTCTTGCCAAGTATCCTCCCCAAGGCTATGACGAATGAAATGGTTATCAGTGTATGTGCAACACCGCCACTCCAGAGATCATCCGAACCTTTAAATAGATCATTTATAAAATTCATTACTTCAGCCATTGTGTACTCCTTTCCCTTACAGCATCCGACTCCTGTAACATCTTGATAAATTCTTCTGTCGCCTTCTTCCGATAGGCACTTCTTTCCGTATGAACACAACCGACCATCACATTCTCCGGAACATCAAACGGAATGGCGACAAGTCCTTTTGTTTGGTGAATGACTGCCTCTGACAATATCGTAATCAAACCACTTTCCCGAACAATATCCAAAAGTACATTCACTTCATTAAGTTCCATCCGGATTTTCAGTTCAGTATATGCGTACGGAAACAACTTATCGAACTCATTCCGGGCCTGAAGAGCTTTGGACGGTATCGCAACGCCATAAGGCATTATATCCTGCAGAGTGACCTTCTCCTTTTTGGCCAACGAATGATTCTTGTTTACAATAACGGACAAGTTGTTGTCAAAAAGAATATGAGACTCGATGTTTGGATGAACGGATGACGGCTTGAAAGACAGTACAAAGTCCAGTTCACGTTTCTCAAGCATTACCATCAGCTCTTCCATCGTCTTATAGAATATGTTGAGCTTTATGGCCGGATGCGCTTTGGTAAATGCAATTACGGTCTGCGTGAGGATAGGAGCGAATGTATATGTAATACCGATATTAAGGGAACCGGATAACATATTTTTCAGGTCTCTTACCATATCAAGACAGGATGTAGCATCCTTCAACGTTTTTTCCGCAAGAGGAAGAAGCCGCTCCCCACTCTCTGTAAGTTGGACACTATGACTATCCCTAATAAACAGTACTGTGTCTATTTCTTGTTCCAGTTGCCTAATCTGCTGAGACAGGGTGCTTTGCGTGACGGACAGGGCCTTCGCCGCTTCTGAAAAATTCAGAGTCTCTGCAGTTTTAACGAAATACTTAAGTTGTCTTAGTTCCATATTCTTGCCTAAAATTTCTATGACTTAATCATCTACCGTCAATCCATCAGGTCGGGATATTTCTTCAGAAAATCCTTCAATTGTCCGGAATTATCAAACGGGATATTTCCCTTCATTTTTTTTAGCACACGTAATTTCTCAATTGCTGACAAGACGAATGCCAATGCCAAGCAACCCCCAATAATAATTAAAGCTTCCATTTTTTATGTATTTAAAATTGATGCTGCAAAGGTATCTCCTTTCGCCAAACACAAAAAGGAATGGTTCGTGTTTGTTTCTATTGCCGCAATCGAAGTTTCAAATCGTCACAAAAACACGTTAATATAATTAAAATGAGACTCTTTTAATTAAAAAAACTGTATTTTTGCAAAGTTATAAAGATAGTCATTATATGGAAAATAACCAATTTGATGAAATAGATGAAAAGATTCTGCAAATGTTGGCGAAAGATGGAAGCATACCTTTCCAAGAAGTAGCCCGTGCGTGTGGAGTATCGGGTACAACCATTCATACCCGTGTAAAACGACTCACTTCATTGGGGGTTATCCAAGGTTCAAAATATATCATCAATCCAGCAAAAATCGGTTATGATACCTGTGCTTATGTCGGGCTTATACTGAAAGACAATTCTCAATTTGAACATATAGTCGCAGCTATCAAGTCCATCCCGGAAATCGTAGAGGTTCATTGCACGAATGAAGCTTATGATTTGTTTGTGAAAATTTATGCCCGAAACAATGAACATCTGTTCACGTTGATTCAAACGAAGTTAAAACCTCTCGGATTGTCTCAGTCGAAAATTATAATATCATTCAAGGTCGTATATAATAAACAACTGACAATACTTCCTAAATAATTCAATCATTTCAAAATGCGTCTTAATCTATGAGCCA
>JBGVMW010000110.1:0-1961 GCA_045125095.1 Lachnospiraceae bacterium | reverse complement strand
GTTATCTTTTTTATCTCATCAACCATATCGCTTATTACAGATGATATGTTCTTTCTGAACATTCCTTCAAATAATCTGTTAAGATTGGTATCAAAATTATTCGGCAAAATACTGCATTCCTTAGAACAAATGCTTTGCATTCTCTTTTCCCCAGGGTGTGTCATCTCATTCAATGCAAAGATTATATCAAAATAACTTGCAAGAAACTCGGTAACCCTATGATTAACACTTACAAGGTCGCCTCTGTTCTCTGCCTTTTTTATCTGCATATCAAATGATGGTAACATACCACTAAGAAGTTTCAAATTATTAGCGATGATATTTTCTTTTAACTCCTTAGGGTATGGAATTCGATATTTTTCCTGTAACGTACTCAGTTTACCATTCTTATCAAGCACGATTTTGGAGGTTATCAGATTATGCCACATACATGTGGTATATCCATTCCATGGTATGCAATCCATTACAACAGAGGACACCATATTTTCAAAACCCTTCATATCCCTATATATGATGTCCATATCAATCCCATCTTTTAAGGTAACATCGTCCTCCAACTCCCAAAAAGAATTACCTATTTCCATGTATTTGCAATATTTACCCAAAATATTTCTTCGTTGATTTTCGTCAATACTGTCTGTTATATATACGTACACATCGTAGTCCGATTTTTCATCGTTTCTTCCAGTCGCTCTTGACCCACCAAGAGCAATTGCCTCCACCTGCGAGAGACTTCCAAGCTCTTCAAACAATTCGTTAACATCAATTCTCATCGTTATTTTTCCTTTACAAATTCTTATTTATCGAACAGATTATATCACATAAATATGAATTTTTCCACCCAAACAAAAAAGGCGGGGTTTATTCAACCCCAACCTCGATGTCCGTTCCGTTCTTGAATCGGAATGTTATTCTGTTGTCTTTGTGTACCGTTGCCTTTCCCAAAAGTGTAAGCCATAACCCTTCGTCCCAGGTTTCAAGGACGAGGGGTTGTTTTTCTATTGTGCCGATGAAAATGCGAAGTTCTCGGTCTCACTGCATCCGGCTGTCACGCTCTGCAGTTACTTCGTTCAGCCGATCCACCGCCGTTTCATAACGCTTGACCAGACGGTTGTACTTCCTGGTGTATTCCTCTTGGGATTGCTCCTTGGAAGCATTCTCCTTGATGCACTGGCTGACCAGTTCAGCAACCACCTGCAGTTCTTCGTTCAAGGCTTCGATTTCTGCATTGAGTTCGGTTCAATCAGCCACCACCTCGCGCATTGCTTACAGGCTTTGAGGTGCTTCTCACGGGAGCCCATCAGCTGATTAAATGCTTTAAGGAAGGCTTGCTGAATGACCTCTGCATCAAGGGTCGCTGTCTCGCACTTGGCTTTACCATTGAACTTGCCATTGCATCTCCAAATCACTCTGCGGTAAGGGTCATTGACCTTGGGTGCTTTTTACGTTGAAACTATTCTTTTTGACAATGAAATTTATCTTCACAATGAAACTAATCTTTTTTGAGAACAATTACATTGTGGTATATAGGTTCGTGGTTCCTACTATTTTGTAGTTCTGCAAGGCATGAAAAACGGAGACAATTACCTACGCTGAAACTTATCTTTTGTGTCCAAAAGCTGAAAAGCCTTGAAGGACAAGGGTTTATATAAAAAGAAAAAACGAAAGTTGCAATACCAATGGTATCATAACTTTCGTTCTTATTTGGTGCGGGCAACAGGACTTGAACCTGCATGCGTGAGCAGTGGAACCTAAGGGTGATGTCGCCTTAGGGAAGTCTTATTTCAGGCATTTTCCATCATGAATATGTTTTGATGATACCCAGCGCGATCTCCTTTTTGGAGCAGCACCGGTCCATGGCCTGCTTTTCGATGTGGCGGTGCGCTTCGGCTTCCGTCATCTTCAGCTGTTCGATCAGGAGCCACTTTGCCCGGTTTACCAGCCGGATCTCCTCCATCTTT
>JBGVMW010000109.1:0-1519 GCA_045125095.1 Lachnospiraceae bacterium | reverse complement strand
TCTATCACCCCGATATAACACCACCTTGCTATCGGATATCGTTTCTTCTTCTTTAACCCATAAGACAACTTTGGCATAAAGCATTTAGCTCACCCCCTTTAATTATTTTTCAGTTGCAATCGGTTCCCTCACGATGATACCGTTTTTAACTTGTGGAATAGTTATTCTTGAGGTTTGGTCGTAATCATACAGACGAATCTGGAATGAATATTTACCGACCTCTTGTAATTCATCAAGTAATTCTCGAGGAATTGTGAATGTAGCGACACCTTCTTCACAAGGTAAAATGTCTGAGAATATAGCCTCCTTAGTTGGAGATATTATAATCAATTGAGCATTTGGCGTATTGTCATAGTCAATCATGTTGAAATCGCTACCGAATTTAACATTTTCTTTGATGATAGTAAATCGAACGCTAACTTCGTAATCGCCTCTATATAATATCACTGGCTCGTTGATTTTACTAGTTCCTTGTTGTACGGTTATGGTTTTATCGAGATATATCATTATTCATCACTTCCTTTATCCGTATTTAATTCATTTTGAAGTTGTTTAAGTTGTGCTCGTAATAAAATATTTTCATTCGTCAATCTAGCTAATTCTTCTTTATACTCATTAATAATCAATTGAATTGCAATTTCCATTGTATTCTCTCCTTTTGTCATTGACTTATTTCACGAGGTATCCCTGTAAATACTTCGCAATTTTCCATCATAAATCGTTCAGAATTTTCGATGACATCTCCCCCGTTTTCGAAATATGTATCGAATGCTTCCGTGCTCAAGATAACTTCTGTTACGTTGGTTAAATACTGTGTCGCTTCTTCTGTTAGATAAAGACACATGGTTATTGAACCGTATTTATTTACTCGATCTAAGCTGATATAACCAACTTTCCAAATTTCAGCTTCAACCCCATATTCGGTCATTACTTTATGTCTAATCATTATTTCCATCTCCCTATTGCTATATACTCAATCCATGTTTTTGTTCCTGTTTGTGTTACCGGTTTCCATAAATATACAGCTCCGGTAGCAGTTGTAGTTGGTGCCGAGCATTGAACCACCATAACTGAACTACTATTATCATTATAAGCATTTATTATTACCTTCGGGGCTTCCGAAAATGCAATATTAAACGATTGTCCAGAGATCCAGTTTGAACTATAAACACTTCCCCAAGCTGTTGTTATATTCCATGTACCATAAACTTTAACCACACTAATTTGCATTCCATTTGGATATCGCCAAGTACGACAATTACTATCGGCAGATGTTGTGCAATTTCCATTATGAAAAATATCATTTCCATCAACATAAACTGGAACATGAAAATGAAAATCATCGCTTCCCCAATCAAAAATAGGTTTTGCTTTGACGTATTTAACCGGCGTTTCAACGGTTGCTAATTTATCAATAGCTCTAGCATAGATTGAATATGCTCTTGTGTAATCCATTCCTGTCACATTTACACTTGCTTCATAGGTATTATTAGTTAATGTAGCAGTCGTATCAATCCAA